>DAINQP010000221.1:0-9794 GCA_036742665.1 Vicinamibacterales bacterium
TGCTGGAGTGCCAACGTGGCCATTCCCACGAAGCGATCGGGATACTTGGCGCAATACTGCGAGATGCGCTCGTTCTGCAGCGCCACAACATCGCGCGCCAGCGCCTTGTCTGCGTTGTAGCCCCACGCGTTGACATTGATCGCCTGGTAGTCGATGCCCTGCGCGTCCATGTCGATCAGACGCTGTGGGTTGCCAAGGGCGATGGTCGCGAGGCCGAGGGTGCCTTTCGCCGCCTGCGCGAGCGGTGTGTCCTTCACCACATCCATCACTTCGGGAACGAAACAGTGCGCGTGGAGATCGACCGTCTTCACGCGGCGGCCGCTGATCGTCACTTCGCGGCGCTTACCGGGCTTGGCGCCGACCTGACGCAGCGCCGCACGGGCATCGAGAAGCCCCGAGCCACCGGCAAGCATGCCAACCGCCGCACCCGTCGCCGTCGTGATGAACTCTCGTCGATTGCGCATGCGCAGCCTCCGCGCGAATTATAGGCCCGTGAATCAGAGGCCGATGTGGACACCCGCGCCGATGTACGAAATGTCGTCCTGAAAGAACTGGCCATACGGAGAGGGTCCCTGATACATCTCGAACAGGAGCATGATCAGCCGCCCCGGATGCCCTTCGGCACCCGGTCGCCCCAACTCCAACCCGACTCGCCCGCTCACCGCCGGTGACCAGTCGTGCAGCTCGGTGGTCTTCACGTCCACGCCAGCCAGCATCTGCACTTTTCGCGCCCTGCCTGAACGCAGCTCGATTCCGGTATGGAACAGCGAATCCGGCAGCTCCTCGGGTTCCCGCCTGAAGATCCGTTCTGCACCGACATACAGCCGCAATACACTGATCTCCTGCGACACGAGGAATTCAATCGACTCGAACGAGAGATTCTCGCGAACGATTTCATCGCTGCGCAGCAGATATTCGTCGCCGAGATGCGAGCTCTGGTGATAGAGCTTGGCGCGAAAGCTGAAGCCGCGGCGCCTGAACGTCAGCGGAAATCCGAGGACGTAGTCGGCATTGATCAGATCGTTCGACGGCGCACCCATGTCGAACTGGGCGAAGATGCCGCCCATCACATCCAGCTGAAAGCCTTCGCCGGGGTCAGGGCCACCGATGCGAAACAAGCCGAACGTATCGCCGACGCCGACCGAGGCGATCGACGTGTCCTCGCCGCTCGGATCGTCCAGGGAGCGGAAGGTGCCGTGCAGATAACTGACAAACGATCGCGCTTCTTTCGGATCCGCGATCAGCGGGCAGAAGATCTGGTCTTCGGGAAAGCCCACCGTGCCGGTGGCTTCCGACTCGTGAACGCCGGTGCCACACCGCGGCGCATCGATCGTCTGCGCACCGGCTGGAACCGCGACGGACGCAAGCACGACCAGGAGCGTCAGCACGAGGGGACAACAAGGCCGATCCACCATGGCGCAAGACCCTCGGGGAAGAGTGTGCGCATTGTAGTCCGGCTAAAGCCGGACACTACAGCCGACCTATAATCCACGGGATCTTGACGCTCACCCCAGGAACACGACTCGGCACCTACGAGATCGTCGCGGCCATCGGCGCCGGAGGCATGGGCGAGGTGTATCGCGCGCGCGACACCAAACTCAATCGCGACGTGGCCCTGAAGATCCTGCCCGAGACCTTTGCGACCGTTCCCGATCGGCTCACGCGCTTCACGCGCGAAGCGCAGACGCTGGCCTCGCTGAACCATCCGAACATCGCGCAGATTCACGGTCTCGAGGACAGTTCGTCGGTCCATGCGCTAGTCATGGAGTTCGTGGATGGCACAGACTTGTCGCAGCGGATCGGCTCCGGACCGATTCCCGTCGATGACGCCGTCGCCATCGCCGGGCAAATCGCCGATGCCATCGAAGCCGCGCACGAGCAGGGCATCGTCCATCGCGATCTGAAACCGGCGAACGTCAAGGTTCGCGCCGACGGCACGGTGAAGGTACTGGACTTCGGCCTGGCAAAAGCGCTGGAAGGATCGGGCGCGCCGCATCAATCCGCTTCGTTGTCACTCTCGCCCACCGTCGCGAGCCCGGCAATGACCGGTATCGGCATGATCATGGGCACCGCCGCTTACATGTCGCCCGAGCAGGCCAAGGGCAAAGCCGTGGACAAACGCGCCGACATCTGGTCGTTCGGCGTCGTCCTCTACGAGATGCTCACCGGGCGCATGTTATTCGAGGGCGAAACCGCGTCTGAGGTGATGGCCGCGGTGATCATGCGCGAGCCCGATTTGAGCGCGCTTCCGGCCAACGTGCCGCCCTCGCTTCGCTACGTGATCGGCCGTTGCCTCGTCAGAGATCCGAAACTTCGGCTCCGCGACATCGGCGAAGTGCGTCTTGCCCTGTCTGGATCCGCCATGGTCCCGGTGGCGCCGACTCACGTGGAGCGGCGGCGGAGTGGCGTGAACCGCTGGCTGCTTGCGCTTGCGACCGGCCTTGCGCTCGCGCTGATCGCGACCGGCCTTGGACTCTGGCGCGCCTCGGCGCCGGCGCCGGCTGCGTCCGTCATCAGGTTCGACGTGCAACCACCCGGCACAACCTCGCTTTCGCTGGTGGCACGGCCCACGGTCGCATTGTCACCGGACGGATCGCTATTGGCTTTCGTCGCCTCGACTCAGGGCGAGTCGCGCTTGTATCTGAGATCAATCGGCGACGTGACGGCTCGCGCAATCCCGGGCACTGAGGGTGCGTCGAACCCGGTCTTCTCGCCAGATGGCAAGGAGATCGCCTTCTTCGCCAACGGGCGGCTCGAGAGGACGACGCTCGACGGCATCGTCTCGATGATCAGCGAGGCCGGCAGCGATGGGGACCCCCGCGGAATCGCCTGGCTGCCCGACGGTACGTTGGTGTTTGGATCGATTGCCGCCGGTCCGCTCGTTCAAGTGCGATCGACCGGCGGTCCGACGCGAGCGATCACGACGCTCGACGAGAAAAAAGGCGAGCGGACGCATCGCTGGCCCGCCGCGCTGCCCGGCGGCAAGCTCCTCTTCACGGTCGGCACGCTCGGCAGCCCCGATAACTATGACCGAGCGACGATCGAGGCCATGGACCTGGCGAGCGGCAAGCGCCAGGTGGTGCTCGAGGGTGCAAGCTCGGCACGCTATGCATCGAGCGGGCATCTGCTGTTTGTTCGGGAATCGATCCTCTATGCGGTTCCGTTCGACGTAGACACCCTGACGACGCGAGGTACTCCGGTGCAAGTGCTGCGCGGCGTGAACGGCGACACCACGACTGGGGCCTCGCACATCGCCATCGCCGAGAACGGGACCATCGCGTACGCATCCGGCACGGCGCTCGCCGCCGCCAATCGTCTCGTGTGGGTCGATCGTCAGGGGAAGGCCCAGCCGATCGGGCTCCCGCAAGGGTTGTACTTCGATCCGCGAATTTCGCCCGACGGTACGCGGGTCGCCGTGACGTGGCAAACGTTGACGGCTGGCAACGGCGACATCTGGGTCAGTGACCTCACGCGCAATACGTTTACCCGGCTGTCATTCAGCGAAGGCGCGCTGTCGCCGGTCTGGTCCACCGATGGCAGAACGATTTACTACTCCTCCATCGATCCCAGTGGGCGGAAGACGACCATCATGCGCAGGCCAGCCGATGGGAGCCGCGACGCCGAGCGCGTGGCCGTCGTCGATTCACGCGCCTATCTCCAGGCCGTCACTCCTGACGAAAAGACGGTACTGCTCGATTACCAGAGCGTCGGCGGGCCAACCTCCGGAAAGGGCGAGCTCGTGACGCTGTCGCTTGCTGCAGACGCGAAGCCGCAGCCGCTCGTGACGTCAGTCTTCGACGAGTACGGCGCCACCTGGTCCCCGGATCGGCGCTGGCTGGCCTATCAGTCCGACGAGAGCGGTCGCGCGGAAGTATACGTGCGGAACGTGTCGAGTGGCGGAGGGCGCTGGCAAGTCTCCACCAACGGCGGTGAAGAGCCACACTGGTCGCCAGACGGCCGGGCACTCTACTACCGGAACGAGACCCAACTGATGTCTGTGGCCGTGGACACGCGCACGACCTTCGTGCCGGCGCAACCGCAGCTGGTGTTTGATGGCGTCTATAACCTGCGGTCCGATACCGGCATCAGCTACGCGGTCGCACCGACTGGCGACCGGTTTCTCATGGTGCGTCTCACCGAAGAGAACATGGCGTCGAGGTTGACCGTGGTGACGAACTGGTTCGCCGAGTTGCGGCGCCTCACGTCTTCAACACCTCGATGATCGCCTGCGGCGTGTCGGCGGCGATAACCAGACGATTCCGCGTTGCGAGGTAGCTGTAGCGCACGTTGATGTGCGCATCGGCAATGCGCTGAAACACTCGCGCCGCGGCACCGGGCTCATCGCTCACCGGTACGAGCGCGACCTGCTGCTCCTGGACGACGCGGAATCCGGCGCCGTTGAGGCATTTGCGTGCGGCAGGCAGATCTTCCGTGAGCACGTGGACGACGCCATTGATTTCGATGTAGCCGTCGATGTTGATACCGGCGGCGCTGACGCAGCTGATCGCCCTGGCCAGCATGCCGGGCCGATCGTCAACGAGCGTGACCGCGAGATCGGCGTCGAGATGCGGCGTCATAAGCATTTCACTTTCAAGGGCGGCATCAAGCGGCCCCTACTTCTGTTTGAGCTCCTGCTGCCGCAGCTTCTCCAGCTCCTCGAGCTCGAGATTGTTGGTGCAATAGAACTCGTAGATCTCGCCATTGCCAAGTGTCCAGCGGCGCGGCGCCGACTTCCACGGCTTGAGCAGCACCTTCGGATCGTCCACCGTGATCTCAACGATCAAGTAGTTCATCGACGGCCGCGTGTACCGTTCGGTCACCTTCAGCTCGTCGCTGTGATACCAGCCGTTAGGCATGATGTAGGTGCGCTCATCGAAGCCGATCGACTCGACGACGAGCGTGTCGCCCTCCCAGCGCGTCGTGCTGTTGCCGTGGAAGAACGGTTCGGGACTCTGTGGCAGCGGACGGCCATCGGTGTGAATGAGCCGCCAGTTGTTCAGCACTTCGTAGAGCTGCGCGAGCAGACCGGGCTTGTGGACGATGAACGTCGTGTAGGGGTTCTGCAGCCAGATCGCCGGCACGCCGCGCGGCATGCAGTTGACCGACGATTTCGAGAGCTCCAGCTCGGTGGCGGTCATCGATTTGATCTTCGCCAGCGCCTCGGGGCGGAATTGCGGCGGCTCTTCCGGCGTGAGCTTTCGGTCGAACTGTGGAATCGCTGCCGGATCGACGCCGAAGCGACCCGACACGCCCTGCCCTGCGCCGTTGGGAAACCATTGACCGGTGAAGTCGGGATGCCCGTCCGGCAGACGTGGCGTCGGCCCGCCAGGTGGCAGCGGGTTGATCGTGTACTGATTTGACACTCTGCCCTGCGCCGAGCCCTCGGCTTTGCCCTCCCTGCCCTGGGCTGAGCCGTGGGCCGGGCAGAGGGCGACGGGCACAGCGAGCATCAGCGTCGCGAGTGCGCGACGAACCTGCAGCGTTGTCATGGTCTTAGTCCTGGATCTGACCGACCTGCCGCATCACGCCGTCCGAGAATTTCAGAGTGCCCGCCGCGGCGGCGTTTGGCTTGCCGGTCTTCGAGAGGCAGCCTCGGATCCACACGTCCTTGTCGATGTTGTCGAGGAACACCTGACGATCCGTGCCGTTGCGCCGCAGGGTCACCGGCGAGTAGGCCTGGAACGACCACTGCTCGATCTTGCCGTTCTCTTTCACGTCCACGAAGAAGTACGGGTGCGGATTCTGCCAGTCGAGCTTGCGCAGGACTCCGGTGAACTCGCGGCACTTCGTGCTGTCCCACTCGGCGGCGAACGAGTGATGCGCGGCCGAGGGTATCGCGATCAACAGGACCGCACCACAGGCGATCACCGCCACGCCGAGAACGTGCCGTAGCCTCATCGGAACCTCCGCCTTCGTGCGCCATAATAGCGCTGTCGCTGGAAAACGATCGACAATCAATCGTTGCCCACCCGGCTGCCGCTCCTCATCGGCCTTCATCTTCTCATCAGCGCTGTCGGCGAATCACTGTTCGTATACCAGTTCGGCCACACCCCGAGGGTCGTCGCCACGCACGTCCTGCTCCTCGTCGAATGGGACCTCACGCTGTTCCTCATCGTCAGGGCGATCGCCTCGTTCACGCGGTCCGCAACATGGCCTGGCCTGGCGTTCCGCCTGCTCCTCGCTGTCACGTGCACGCTGCAGGTCTATCTGTACGCCCTGAATGTCGTGAGCAACACATCGTGGGGACGCAACATGACCGGACATCTGGTCGTGGCATTCGCGCCAACCGTGTGGTCGGGGAGGGAGCCGTTCCCGCTCGGGGCTGTCGGCATCAGTATCGTCGGCGTCGGCACGTTGCTGGTGATGACGACCGTGCTCGGCCTGTGGGGCGGGGCAATGCACAGCACGCGCCGGCGAGTCTTCGAACGCGTGCGGCTCGTCGCCACGGCGGCCGCAATGGTCGCGTTGTTCGGCCTCACCATCAAGTGGGGCATTGACAGTCGCGACGATCTGTTCTGGAAGCACGAACTGATCGCCAGCTTCCTACGTCCAGAGGGATTCGCCTTCGAGCCCACCCCCAGACGAGAAGCGGTCGCGGAACGCGATGCGGTACTCCGTGCGTCGTACCCTCGACCTGTCGCCGGCGCCCACCGCAAGAACGTCATCCTGATCATCGTCGATTCGCTGCGCGCCGATCGCATGCAGGTTTATGGATATCAGCGCGAGACGACGCCGTTTCTGTCCGCGCTCGTCCAGAGCGGACGCATGAAGAAGGTGGACGCGGCGTTCTCGAGCTGCTCGGAGTCGTTCTGCGGGATCACCAGCACGCTGTCGAGCCGAGACTTCCGCAATATCAGCGCGCGCACATTCCAGTTGCAGGATGTGCTGCGCGATCAGGGCTACCGCACGTGGTTCCTCCTCTCCGGCAATCACAGTGCCTGGAACGGGCTGCCCTATTTCTATCACTCGGAGGAGGACACGTTTTTCGACGGGTCACACACCCAGCGCTACACCATGGACGACGACCGGCTGGTGCTCGAAGGACTCGAGCGGGTACCACCGGCGTTGTCTGGTGAGCCGGCGTTCTTCTACGTGCATCTCATGTCGCCGCACTATCTCGGCGTCCAGTTCGAGGACTCGCACGTGTTCACCAGCCCGGACGATCGCGTCAGCCCCGGCGTCGAGCCATACAAGATCCTCGCGCAGCTGAACAAACCCGATCGCTACGACGACAAGGTTCGCCAGGCTGACGGCATCATCCAGGAGGTCTTCTCGGCTCTCAGCGCGAAGCATTATCTGGACGATTCGATTGTCGTGGTGACGGCCGATCACGGCGAAGGGCTTGGTGAACGGCACTGGGCGCACGGCTGGCATCTCTATAACGAAGACATTCACATCCCGATGCTGTTCTACGACGCCTCGTCCGCGTCGTATCCCGACCTGACGTTCGCCGCGCAGATCGACATCGCACCGACGATCCTCGATCGCCTCGGCTTGCCCGTTCCCGATTCGTGGGAAGGACAATCGCTGCTCGCGCCATCGCCGACGCGGTTCACGTATCACCAGACTTATTTCGTGCCCAATCGCTTCGGCGTCCTCTACCGCGACGCTCGCGCGCTGTTCAAGTTCATCGCCACACCGCAGTACGGCACCGAAGAGTTGTACGACTTGAGGCTGGATCGCGGCGAGGTGCGGAATGTCGTCAAGGACAAACCGGCCATCGCGGCACTACTTCGTGAGAAAGTGCGCACGTACCGCGATGAAGGACCGTAGCATCGGTCCGACAGCCCAGGGACAACTGACCGCCGGCCGCGGCGCGCGCGACTACTCCGGCATTCGCATCACGGCGATCATGATGCCCCCCTTCACTGGTATGGGCTGGATCACGACAGGGTGTTTTCGGCCGCGCGTGCCAACGACGGTCCAACCGCTCGCCGTCCCGACTGCCGCACCAAAGACGACGTCGCTCAGGAAATGCCGATTATCGACGAGCCGTGACGTCGCGACGTAAGTGGCTCCAGCCAGCGCCGGCCACGACAAGCGATAGCCGAGATGACGCTCCAGCACCGCTGCGGCGGCGAACGCCGCTGCCGCGTGCCCTGATGGAAACGCGCAGCATGCACCTGATGGGCGATCGCGTTGGACCGTGTACTTCATCCCTTGCACGATGAGGCCGGATAGGATCTGGGCGCGGAGCAGGTCAAAGCCAACCTCCGAATACTTGTTGGTCCGGGATCCTCCATCGCCGGGTGGGACGACATAGCGGCCGATGGCCCAGAGTCCGACCGCTGATCCGAACTGAACGTACGCGCTACCCACCCACTGACCCAGGCTGAAGAAGTTGTCCGCTGCTTCGTTGCCGACGATATGAGTCTCGACGTACTCATCCGCTGGGTGCACCGCGAGCGCCGCAGCCGCACCGAGGCCCAGCATGGTCCATGTCGACTTGCGTTTGGGAAACGCGACGAAGTCGCTCGCGCTGTCCTTGAGCAGTGACGACCAGCCCGTACTCAAATGTTCGGGGGCCGCTTCTTTCTTCGGCTCGGGCTGTTGTGCCGCCACCGCCTGGTCCAGGCTGTCGGCAACAATAGTTCCCGACGTGGACGGGGAGCTCGTGTTCTGTGCCGCCGCCGGCGGCGCACTGCACCAGATGAACAGGGCGCAGCTGAACACCCATTTCATGTTTCCTCCTCGCAGATGACCTCGCATGGCGCGTGCACACGAGGTGCCCAGCGCATTCATGAACAGCCGAGCGGGTGTGCGGGAGAATATCGCGATATGCCTGAAGCGGCGACTGGACTCTCTGCCTGGGAAAGCTTCTATGTGATCGTCGGATCGTCTGCCGGCGCGTTGATCGGCCTGCAGTTTGTCGTCATGACGTTGGTCGCCGACAGCGGGCTGCGGACACAAACCGGCGGGCTCAGCGCATTCAGCACCCCGACTATCGTGCACCTCACTGGCGCACTCGTAGTGTCCGCGATCATGAGCGCGCCGTGGCCGTCGCTCGGTCCGCTGTCGATCGCGCTCGGGACCTGCGGGGTCGGCGGACTCACCTACGCCGTCATCGTGGTTCGCCGCGCGATGCGGCAGACCGACTATCAGCCGGTGTGGCAGGACTGGTTGTGGTACACGGCGCTGCCATGTACCGCCTACGCCGCGGTGCTCTTTGACGCCGTATTCCTGCGGGGTCACAACCCGCTCACACTGTTCCTCGCCGCTGCCGTCGCGCTCGGATTGCTGCTCATCGGCATTCACAATGCGTGGGACTCGGTGATGCACGTCGTGACGGCCCGGCGCGAGATGAAAGAGGACTGACATGCACATCGGTATTCTCGGCTCAGG
This sequence comes from Vicinamibacterales bacterium, assembly GCA_036742665.1. Lineage (GTDB taxonomy): Bacteria > Acidobacteriota > Vicinamibacteria > Vicinamibacterales > UBA2999 > Gp6-AA40. The sequence continues at coordinate 9,343 of DAINQP010000221.1, forward strand.
CTTGATGGGTGGAAAGCTCGGCACGATCTTCGCGCGCGCGGGTCATGACGTCGTCTTCAGCTATGCGCACAGCGAGCAGAAGCTGAAACGGCTGGCGCGTCAGGCCGGCGGCAAGGCGCAGGCCGGCACGCCGGCCGAAGCGGTGCGTGACGCGGATGCGATTCTGCTCGCCGTGCACTGGTCCCGCGTCAACGATGTGCTGAAGCAGGCAGGCAGCGTCTCGGGCAAGGTGATCATCAGCTGCTCGCTGCCGATGACCAAGGACGACAGCGATCTCGCGATCGCCCACACGTCGTCCGGCGCGGAAACGCTGGCGAAGAAAGCGCGCCGGGCGCACATCGTGTCAGCGTTCGGTACGGTTCCGAGCGAAGTGCTGTTCGGCGTCTTAGACAAACGGCGCCGCGCGCCCCGGCCGAGCCTGGTGTATTGCGGAGACAACCGCACGGCGAAGC
>DAINQP010000222.1:0-9709 GCA_036742665.1 Vicinamibacterales bacterium
GAGCTTTGCTGCGTCGCGTGGGTCCAGCACTGTGTGCGGCACGTTGGCTGATTTGAAGCGGCGCGCCACAGTGGACAGCTCTCCTGCCTGCGCGTCGTTCAGCGCCACGTGCAGCGTTCCACTCCGTGCGTATTCGACGCTCTGACCCGAGTCGCTCTGTATGCGACGGATGAAGTCGTCCCACAACGCCACGCTGCACGTGCCGAGACGAAGCAGCGCCGTCGAGTGCCCTTCGATCAGCGGCGCGAGGATGCCGGCAGACGCGGCGGTCGCGCCGCGGCCGGGACCGCGTGGATCGACCAGCTCTACGTGCGCGCCGCGCGAGGCAAGCTCGTAGGCCACGGCGCAGCCGACTACACCTGCGCCGACGACGGTGATGTTCACATGGGGATTTTAGCTGGTTGGTGGTTGTGGTTAGTGGAATGAGCCACTCGCTACCAACCTAACTACTAACCACCAACCAGCTAGAAGCGGAATGACGATCCGATCGTCAGGCGACGCGGCTGCTGTGCGCTCGTCGGCTGACCGAAGAACGGCGACCCGAACGTGCCGCTGAATCCGCCGTAGTTGACGCGGTTCAGGACGTTGTCGGCGCGGATAAAGAGTTCCAAGCTGGCGCGCGAGGTGAATTGCGCATCGCCGCCGCGATTGCCGCGTCCGCCACCGCCCGGTCCCCCGCCGCGCTGCGCAAACTGCACCTGCTGATTCCCGCCGCCGCCCGCGCCGGGTCCGGGAGCCCCACCACCGCCTGGGAACCCACCAGGACCGCCGGGCCGGCCACCGCCGCCGGGGAATCCTCCGCCTCCGCCGCCCTGCCCGTTGCGCGAGCCGATCGCAAATTGCTTGGTGAGGTTCACACCCATCGTCCAGGTTGAGGCGCCACGCTCGGTGTTGCGGCCGACGCCAATCGGCCGGTCATTCAGAACGCCGTCCCTGTTCGGATCAGTACGCACGGTGATCGTGTACGGCGGCGCCGACTGCGCCTGCACATTGATGCTGGTGCGGACGCCATACACGACGGGAACGTTGACCTGGCCCTGGATACGATGACGGATGTCCTGCCGCGACGGCCCCCAGTCCGCGTCCGGATCGAGATTGCGAGCGGGAAGGGTGGTCGCGTTGTCGGCGTGATTCTTCACCTGGGCGAGCGCGTAGTTCACGTTCATGAAAATGTTGCGCTGCGGGAATCGGTAGGTGCCGCGGAGCTCGAGCCGATCGCTTTGCGAGCGTCCGGTGGAATCGAACTGCGTGATGTTGCCGATCGTCGGGTCAGGTCTGACCCAAATCGGGTTGCCGTCGAGATCGAGGCCAACGTTCATAGGCGCGTTGACGTTGATTGAACGCATCTGGTCGCGCCCGCGCAGCATCTGATAGCTTGCCTGCACCGAGAGGTTCTGCGTTACCTGACGCTCGATGCCGATCGACGCCTGATGCACCTTCGGCATGTTGAGATCCGGACTCGCCTGGATGCGGGCTGGAGGCTGCTGCTCCTGCGTTCCTTCGCTCGTGTAGTTGATCACAATGTCGCGCTGCGCGATGCCATTGACGCGCAGCGTCTGATCGTAGAGGTTCGATTCGTACCAGTCGTAGAAGAGGCCGTAGCCGCCGCGAATCGCCGTGCGGTTGCCCCACGGCGTCCACGTGAATCCGACGCGCGGCATCAGATTGAGACCGCCGCTGATGTGCGTTTGCAGCTCATTCCGCACGCCGATGCCGAACGAGAACTTGTTGTTCAACCGGACGTCATCCGACCAGTAGAAGCCCACGTTGTACTGCGCGAACGAGGTGTCCACCTGGCCAAGGCGCTGGGTAAACGTGATGGGCCGGTTCTCGTTAAAGGCCTCCAGCGACGAGTAGGTGTAGGTACCAGCGGCGTTTCGTGCGTCGAAGTTCTTGTAGCGTCCGCCCTCGACGATATAGCCGACACGCATCTGCTGTTTGCGACCGATGTTGAAGTCGAGATTCTCGGCTAACTCGAAGGTCCGGTTCGAGCCACGGCTCGAGACACCGGCGCCGCCCTCCGTGAAGGTGTCGAGCACGACGATCGTTGGCGCCTGCGAGAGCGACGTCTGCACGCTCTCCTGCGTATAAAACTGCAGGCGCACCTCGTGCAGCATGTTCTTGCCGACGATGCCCTGTGCCTGGACGCGCAGCTGGTTGTTGTTGCTATGGGTATTGAATGCGCGCTCGGGCAGATTGAAGCCCCCGACGCCATTGTTCTCGACGGTATTTTCGCCGCGACGGTACTCGAGACGCAGCGTTTGGTCGTTGTTCAACGCGTGTTCGAAACCCATGGTGGCGTTGGTGGATTCGGACGGACGGCGCACGTAGTCGCCCAGGCGATTGCCGTTCTCGTCGATGGCGACGATAGTGTCGGCCTGGTAGTCGCGGCGGCCGTCGAGGCCGAAGCGAATCGACGTCTTGCCCTTGACGATCGGACCGCGAGCGCCGAGGTTGAAATTGCGATTCTGCTCGGGTGTCTTTACTGTCGCAAACGCGTTGCGTGCGTTCATCGCATCGCCGCGATAGTTGAAGCTGCCATTGCCATTCCACGCGCGCACGTTCGGCCGCGTGATGATCTCGATCTGGGTCCGTCCGGCATCGTGATTGTCGGCTGAGAACGAATTGGTACGGAATCGGATCTGACGAATCTCATCGCGGGACGGTAGTCGTCCGCCGCGGAAGCCGTTCACCTGGAACACGGCGCCTGACCCACCGGCCATCGCCGCGAGCACGTCCGCGAGCTCCTCTGGATCTTCGGGCAGCTCCTCAATCTCCGACTCCTCGAGCGTCGTGCTCTGCGAGTTGCCGCGCCGATCGTCGAGCGCCGTCGTGTCGTTGACGACGACTTCTTCCTGCACACCGGCGATCTTCAGCGTGACCGTCTGATTCATCGCCCCACGTCGAAGATTGAGCGGTCCCTCGAACGGCTCGAACCCCTCGAACTCGACATGCAGTTTCGCGTTGCCCGTCGGCAGATTCGGCGACGTCGCCAGACCGCGCTCGTCGCTGGTGAAGGTCACGGCATTGCCGGTTGCCGGCGTGACGATGATCGTGGCGTTCGGAATGCCGGCGCCGGTCTCATCGACGACGACGAGGCGAAGCTGCGTCTGATTGGCGTTCTGCGCGTAGACCGGCAGGGCAAGAAGAACAAAAAGAACAACCGAGAGAGACCGTTTCATTTGGAGAAGGTGTTTCCCTTGAAGGTCGGATTGATCCGATAGTTCTTGATCACCCACTCTTCGGCAGTCTCGCCGTTGGTGCCGCGGGTAATGAGATGCGGCAGCTTGATGCCGTTCACCGCCTTGTATTCGGACAAATGCATCTCCAGCGTCGCGGGTGCGCCGCCGCCGAATCCACGACCGCGACGTCCCTGCGCGGTGTCCACTGCGGCGCTACTCTGAGGCGAAGCCTGGAGTGGAGACTGAGGCGCAGCGGGAGGCGGCGCTGGTGCGGCCCCGCCCTGAGCCGCTCCGCCTTGCGCAGCGGCATCGCCGGCGCGACCACGGCCGCCGCCCTGTCCACCACGTCCGCCGCGCTGACCGCCGCCGGTCCACGTCATCATCAGCGGCAGATGCGTGGTCGATTCGAGGAAGAGCCGGGTCGCGGTGCCGTCTGGCGATTTCACTTCGAGGACGTCGGCCGTGCCATCGGGAGATTGAGCCGTACCGATCCAGGCGACCGGACTGTCCGTGTTCAACAAGAATGCGAGAAGAAGACGCGAAACCTCCAGGCGCCGGTTTCGCAGCTGCAGTTCCTTCAGCCGCTCGGGATCGATCGCCTGCGCGCGCGCTTGATCGGCGTCACCGTTCTGAGCGCCGCCCAACCCGCCGCGACGGAAGCCGCCGAAGTCACCACCGCGACCGCCGCCCCCGCCGAAGTCGCCACCACCTCCGCCAAACCCACCGCGGCCAAACCGCCCACCACCGCCGTTGTTCTCGTCCCAGATCACGTTGCCGTTAAGCACTTCGACGCGATCGATCCCCGGACCGCCCGGACCAAGGGTCAGCGATTCGTTGCGGCGGAACTTGTCGGGCGGCTCGAGAAACACTTCGCTGTCGCCTTCGAGGTTGAGATTGCCCTGACCGCGACGCATCTCGCCCTTCACTTGCAGGCGCTTCACGGCCGCGAGTTTGTCTTCGCCGCCGACTGCCTTCCGCGCGTCGGCGAGAAGCGAGGCACCTTTGGCGGTGTCCTCGGTCTGTCCTGAAACGTTGGAGCCGAGCGCAAACGCCGCCAGCATGCCGACGAACACAATTTCACCCAGGGACACGACTCGCCGCGTAAGCATGACCTTCATTATTCTCGTCGGCCGGAGAGAGGGTCGTTAAACATGGGCAAAGACTTTGTTAAGAATTGTAAAAGCCTAGATTTCAGCGTGTTACGGCGATTTTGTTGATGTTACACTCGCCTCTGAAGTGTTGATCAGAAAGCCCTCCGGACCGACGCTTGTCATCTGCGCGCTGCTCGTGTTGTTGCCGGCCCTCGCCGTATTGCAGTACCGCTGGGTCGGTCAGGTGAGCACTGCCGAACGCGAGCGCATGCAGCGCAATCTGCGAACGGCTGCGGCGCAGTTCCGCGAGAACTTCGACGGCGAGATTATCCGCGCCGTGCTGAGTCTCCAGGTCGGGCCGGCCACCGCACTCGAGGGAGCCTCCGACCGGTACACCGATCGCTACGAGACATGGCTCAATACGGCAGCGCACCCCCAGGTTGTTGCAGCCGTCCTGCTCGTCGATGCGGATGCGGGTCATCTGCGGCTACGTCGATGGAACCCTGAGTCGCACGTCTTCGAAGCGGCCAAGTGGCCGACCGCGCTCAACGAATGGCGGGCACGATTCGACGAGGAACTGGCCGACTTCTCCGCCGGTCGCCCACCGACACGACGCGCGTCATTCCGGGGCGACGAGCAGTTCATCATCAGCCCGTTGCGCAATCTCGTCGTGCCACAGTCGCCGGCACCGGTGCCGCAGACCGTCACGCCCGTGTTCGGATTCACGATCACTCAGTTGAACATGGCGTACATCCGCGAGCAGATGCTGCCCGAGCTCACGCAACGCCACTTCATCCACGCCGAAGGCGACGTCTATCGCGTCTCGGTCGCGAGCGCGGACGATCCCTCGAAGGTGTTGTATCGATCGGATCCGGGAGCGCCAGTCGAACGCGAACGCGCCGACGCGACCGCGGGACTCCTCGGCCGCATGGACCCCATCTTCTTCTTCAATCGCCCGCCTCGGCCCGCCGATCCGGATCGCGAACCGCGCCGCCGGCGCTTCGAGGACGGGCCTGATGGATTTTCGCGTGGCGATGAAATGTCCGGACGCTGGCTGCTGGTCGTCCAGCATCAGAGCGGATCGCTCGAAGCGGCGGTCACTGGCGCGCGACATCGCAACCTGGGCATCAGTTTCGGTGTGCTGTTGCTGCTGACCGTGAGTATCGCGCTGCTCGTGGACACATCACGGCGGGCGCAGCGCCTCGCGCGGCAGCAGATGGAGTTCGTCGCGGGCGTCTCGCATGAATTGCGGACGCCGGTCGCGGTGATTCGATCGGCTGCGGAGAATCTCGCGCACGGCGTGATCAGCGGGGATCGCGTGAAAAGCTACGGGCAGCTGCTGCAGAGCGAAGCGAAACGACTCGGTGAGATGGTTGAGCGCGTGCTGCAGTACGCGGGCATCGAATCGGGGCTCGGCTTCGCCACGCGTGTCGCGTTGCCGCCGACGGAAATTATCGAAGGAGCGCTCGACAGCTCGCTGCCACTGCTCGAATCATCCGACGTGCAGGTGCATCGCGAAATCGCCGCGGACCTTCCGCAGGTGATGGGGGATGCGGCGGCGCTGCGCTCCGCGGTGCAGAACCTGATTGCCAATGCCGTCAAGTACGGAGGACGCGATCGCTGGGTCGGCATTCGCGCCGAACACGTCGTCGAGCGGCGCCACTCAGAGGTACGCATCACGGTCAGCGATCACGGCGCTGGCATTCCGGCGTCGGAGCTACCCCACATCTTCGATCCGTTCTATCGCGGCGCCGACGCCGTCGAACGGCAGATTCACGGCAACGGGCTCGGCCTGTCGCTCGTCAAACGCATCGTTGCGGCACATGGTGGACGCGTGAGCGTGACAACCCGTGCCGGCGGCGGCAGCTCGTTCACGATTGCATTACCAGCCGCGCCTCCCGAGGCGCGCGCACGCGCCGTCGCCAGTGAGCTGCAGGCGACGCACTCGTAGCTGGGTAGCTGGTAGCTGGTAGCTGGTAGGAAGAACGTGGAACGGGCTACTCGCGACCGACTACCATCTACGAGCTAGCGCTACACTCAACCCATGCCGTCCAGGCGTGTCCTGCTGGTCGAGGACGAACCCGGTCTCGTCATGACGCTCACCGATCGCCTCGTCGCCGAAGGCTACGAGGTTGAGAGCGAAGGCGACGCCGTCAACGGTCTGGCCCGTGCCAGCACCGAATCGTTCGACGCGATTCTTCTCGACGTCATGCTGCCGGGTGGCAACGGATTCGACGTGTGTCGAACGCTGCGGCAGCGAGGCATTCACACGCCAATCCTCATGCTGACCGCGCGCGGTCAAGTCGTAGACAAGGTCGTCGGCCTCAAGCTCGGTGCGGACGATTATCTGGTCAAGCCGTTCGAGATGGTCGAACTGCTCGCGCGCATCGAAGCATTGATTCGGCGCGTGACCACGCAGACGGCGGCGGCCCTGGCCACCGGTGACACGTATCGCTTCAGCGACATTCACGTGGATTTCCGCAAGGCCGAAGTGACCAAAGCCGATCAGCGGGTCGAGCTTTCGGCGCGTGAGTTCAAGCTGCTCAGATACTTCGTCGAACACCGCGGCGCCGCCTTGTCTCGCGACGAGCTGCTGAACGAGGTCTGGGGCTATAACGCCATGCCGTCGACCAGGACTGTGGATGTCCACGTGGCCTGGCTGCGGCAGAAAATCGAGGACAATCCCCGTCACCCGCAATTCATCCTGACGGTCCACGGGCTTGGGTATAAATTCGCGGGCTAGCTTTGCTACAGCGCTTAGAGGACAGATCCGAAAAACAGGCCGGTAACTCGTGCACGGATCGTTGAAATCCGTCCTGATCTCGTAATCCAATCAGGCATAGCCCTTGCTCTCAGCAGTGGGTAAGAGGTCAAGAACCATGGAGATCAGCAGGGCGGCGACAGGGCTCCTGGTAGCGGCGTGTGTCACCGGCGGGGCTGCGGGCACGTACCTAGTTGTCAGGGGCCATGCGGCAGATGCGCCTCAGGCGGTTGAGGCCGCCGCGCCGAGCACCCCGGTCGCGGTCGAGCAGTCCGAAGGTGTATTGCCCAACGCGACGCCGCCCGCCGAGGTTCCCGCACCGGTCGCTCCGCTCGCGCCGGTGACGCCGGCATCGAAGCCGGTCGCGCCAGCACGTGTCACCAAGCCGGCACCCGCGTCACGTCCGTCCCGTCCAGCGCGTCCGGCGCCGCAGGTAGCCGCCAACACGCCCGCGCCCCCTTCTTCGCGAGAATCAACGCTGGCCACGATCCCGGCCCCGTCCATTCCCGAGAGCCAGAGCCAGCCGGCGCGTCCGATTGAGCCACCGGCTCCCGTGCTCGAAGAACTGGTGGTTTCGGCGCAATCGGTCATCGGTCTGCAAATGGAAACCGCGGTGTCGAGCGACAACGCGCGGCTCGAAGACGAGGTAGTGGCTCGCGTCACGCGCGACGTGAAGGTCGGCGATCGCGTGGCGATTCCGGCGGGTGCTCGCGCCCAGGGCGAAGTCACGCTCGTCGAGCGCGGCGGCAAAGTGCGCGACCGCGCACGGCTTGGTGTGCGCTTCACCTCGATCGTACTGGCCGACGGCACGCGCGTGCCAATTCATACGGAAGCCGTGTTGCGTGAAGGCGACTCGCCCGGCCGCGAGAGTGCCGCGAAGATTGGCGGCGGCGCGATCGGCGGCGCGATCATCGGCGGCATCCTCGGCGGCGCCAAGGGCGCGGCCATTGGCAGCACCGTCGGCGCGGGCGCCGGCACCGGGGCTGTGATGGCGGGCGGGCGCAACCATGCGACGTTGCCTGCCGGTGCCCCCTTGACCGTCCGGCTCGAAGAGCCCGTCACGATCACGGTCGAAAAGTAGGCCCGGCCTTTCTGACCGGCCGCACGACGCCTCCGGATATAAGATCGGCCCCGGAGGCTTTTTCATGTACTCACGACTCCTCATCGCCACCGCGCTGGCGGCGCTCATCGCGGTGCCTGCATCGGCCCAGGTCAAGAAGTCGGAGATGCCGGGCATCCGCAACTACTCACGGGTGGATGCGACGGTTGGCTGCGGAGGCGCGGTCGATCCGAGCGCGATGTCGGCGCTCAAGAAGGAAGGCTTCGTCTCGGTGATCAACCTGCGAATGGCCAGCGAGCCCGGTGCCGACATCGATGCCGGACGCGCAGCGGCGCAGGCCGCGGGCCTGAAGTACATCCACCTGCCGTTCAACGTCGCAATGCCGGACGCCAAGGTCGTGGACGCGTTCCTGGCCGCCGTCGCCGACACGAGCAATCAACCGGTGTTCGTGCACTGCGGATCGGCCAATCGCGTCGGCGGCGTCTGGATGATCAAGCGCGCGCTGCAGGATGGCTGGTCGATAGAGCGGGCTCAGGCCGAGGGCGAAGCGATCGGTCTGAACAACCCCCAGATGACGGGATTCGCGCTGAGCTACATCAAGGAACATCAGAAGAAATAGGCGCAAAAAACTAGCGGCACCGGCCCGGGCAGGCTTTTTCGCGCACCGAACGAAGCATGCCCGGGATGTGATCTATACTTATCCGTTTCGTGCGTGCGGCGATTTCACCGACTTGATGGGCCGCGCTCGCCGGTAACCCGGCACGTGCTATCTAAGTCGCGAACCCAGGCCCGCGACGAGCGGGCTTTTTCCGTTTTTGAGGAGCAACATGTCGCGTTTCACGTTCACGTCAGAATCGGTCTCCGAAGGGCATCCCGACAAGGTCTGCGATTACATCTCCGATTCGGTCCTCGACGCATGTTTCGAGCAGGACCCGAGGAGCCGCGTGGCGTGTGAGACGCTGGTCAAGAGCGACCATGTGGTCCTCGCGGGCGAGATCACGACCAACGCCAAACTGGACGTCGACAAGATCGTGCGTCAGGCGGTCAAGGAGATCGGCTACACCGACACCTCCGAGCCCTTCTGCGACACCACGCTCAAGATCGTTCAGTTGATCACCAAACAGTCCAACGAGATTTCGCAGGGCGTCACGGAAACCACGAGCCAGAGCGGCGATCAGGGCGCCGGCGATCAGGGCATCATGTTCGGTTACGCCACTGACGAATCGCCCGAGATGATGCCGCTGCCGATTCTCCTTGCCCACAAGTTGATGAAGGCGATGGCCGATGACCGCCACGCGGGCAAATACAACTGGCTTCGTCCCGACAGCAAGTCTCAGGTCTCTCTGAACTATGACGGCAATGATCCGCGGGACGTGACCGCGGTGGTCGTCTCCACGCAGCACAGTCCGGAAGCCGATCAGAAGCGCATCACCGAGTACGTCCGCGAAGAGCTCGGCCCGAAGGCGCTCGGTCAGTGGTGGAACAACAAGCTGACGCTGTTCGTGAATCCGACCGGCAGCTTCATCCATGGCGGACCGTCAGCCGATGCCGGCGTCACCGGCCGCAAGATCATCGTCGACAGCTACGGCGGCTGGGGCCGTCACGGCGGCGGCGC
>DAINQP010000223.1:0-3529 GCA_036742665.1 Vicinamibacterales bacterium
TAGAGCTGGACGCTAGAACTCGTACTTCACGGCAAGCTGCATGATGCGCGGCGCGGTCCCCGCGGCAAGCGACGTCACTCTGCCGAAATCGGAACTGCTCATCGTCGTCTGCGGATTGCCTGGCGTGAGGGTGTTCAGCACGTTGAAGGCCTCGAGACGCAGTTGAATCTGACGGCTATTGCCGCCGAACCCGATCGACCGTGACAGACCCATGTCGATGTTCCAGCGGGCGACGGCTTGGATGGCGTCGAGCGACATCGTCCCGTATGTCCCGTCCGCCGGGCGCTGAAACGCCGCGACGTTCAGCCACCGTTCGAACGTCCGGTCCGGCATGAACGGGTCCGTCACGATCTGATTGGCCCGCTGTTGCGGCGCTCCCGAAGCGCCACAGCACTGACCCGACAGCGCAACATCGGAGCCGATGTTCACGGTGTAGTAGCCACCGGAGCGCGCGGTGAGAATGCCCGCCAGCTGCCAGCCCTTCGTGATCGCCTGCAGTGTTCCACTGCCGGCCTCGGGAATCTGGTAGACGACGGACGCATTCAGGTTGTGTTCAGGCGAATTGGCGCACTTGGAGCGATCCGCCGCTCGATTGCCCGGAATCATCACCGAGAATCCATCAACGCCAGGCCCGCTGTTCCAGCGATCCGTCGTGCACCGCGAGATCGTGTAGTTGCCCTGCAGCGAGAATCCGCTAGCGCGGCGGCGCTGGACCTGCAGCAACAGCCCGTGGTAAGTCGACGTGCCGTCGGCGCGGACCTCCTGCACGCTGGCGTAGTACTGCCCTTCCGCCGGGTTCTGCGCAAACAGTACGCGGCGCTGATTCAGATTCGCCTGCGTCGCGCCGGGCCCATAAATGGCGGGATTGATCTGATCGGACCACCAGACGTGGTCGATGAAGTTCCCAAGATAGTTGGCCGACACCATCCAGTTGTCGGACACCTGACGCTGGTAACTGACGTTCCACTGGTCGGTGCTAGTGGCCGGCAGGTCGAGCGGGAATGTCGTGTAGTTGGAGGCCAGCGGAAACGTCGAACTGGCGTTCGGCCCATTGAGCGCCGCGGGAATCGGGTCGCCGCCAGGCACCGCGATCCACGGGTTGTCCCAGCCTTGCGGCATGTTGGTGACCGTTGACGAGTTGCCCCACGGCGCCATCTGCGCCTGACCGGTGAACTGTTGCAGGTGAGGCAGATCATAGAGGCGGCCGTACGAGGCGCGCACGGTCTCGCGTCCTTCACCTTTGGGATCGAACACCATGCCGACGCGCGGCGAGATGTTCCACAGATCGTTGTGTGCGAGCGACTGTCCAGGCATCGTCTCGTCGCCAGGGAAGACGAGCCCAGCTGGCGCGTTCGGGAAGACCGTACTCTTCAGACCTCGGGTGAACCGATCGAGATCGAACCGCGTAAACCTGCCCTCCGAGCTGTACACCGGAAAATACGGATCCCATCTCAGACCGGCGTTGATCGTCATGTTCGGCGAGAGGCGCCAGCTGTCCTGTGCGTACAAACCGAGGTAATGGTTCTGCACATGCACCCCGGTGGGCGTGCCTGCGGAAAACGAGGCCGCACGACCGAGCAGGAAATCAGCGAGTCCCAGAAGCGTCGTCGCGCCGGTGAATGTCGTGTTGCCGCCGGCGGCCAGCAGCGAGGACGAGTCGTACTTGTTGTGGATGTAGTTCCCGCCGATTCCAAACTGGTGCGCGCCGCGGACGACGCTGAAGTCATCGGCGAACTGATAGGTCCACGTCGGCGTCAGCGTCGGCAGGGCGCCGGGCGGATCGATGCTGAATCCGCCAGTCACAGTCAGCCGCATATAGTCCGCCATGACTGGCGTCGCTGCGACGCCGAGGTCGTCGTAGTCGAACAGCGGGCTATAGGTTTTCCCGAAGTTGCCGCGATTCACCGTCGCACGAAATGCATTCACGACGTTGTTGCCGAATAGCTTGGTGTCGCCGATGGCCAGCGAGTACACGCGGTTCTTGAACGCCGACTGGCTGAATGAGAACGCGGTTGTTCCGTCGTAGTCTGTCGGCGAGTCGTACTTCTGATACTGGAGACGGCCGAAGATCGAGTGCGATGCGTTGAAGCTGTAATCAACCTTCGTGGTGAACAGATGCTCGTCGTTGTCGTCCACGCGGTCGAAGAAGACCTGGCCGCACGGATTGTCGGGCGTCACGCCGAGCAGGCTGACAACCTTCATCGACGCCGGCGAGAACATCGTCGGGCTTACCTGGTTGTTCACGAACGGTGCGCGCAGCGGCGCGAGCTGCCGCCCCCCCTGGCACTGAGGCGACATGAATGCAGTGAAGTCACCCGCCATCATCGCGGCCGTGGGCATGAACTGAAAACCGGACGTGGGAATGCGCCGGACGCGTGTGCGCTGATACGCCGCGAAAAAGAACAACTGGTCGCGCAGGAGAGGCCCACCCAGTGAGCCGCCAAACTGATTGCGGTTCAGCCCGTCGCTCCGCCGTTTTCCGTCAGCGCCGATGGCGGCAAAGGGATCCCGGGCGTTCATCGAGTCGTCTCTGAGGAATTCGAACCCGCTGCCGTGAAGCGTATTCGTGCCCGACTTCGTGATCGCATTGACCACGGCCGCCGAGTGGTAACCGTATTGCGCGCTCAGCGCGCTGGTCTCCACCTTGAATTCCTGCAAGGCTTCAGGAAACGGAAAGGGCATCGCGCCGTTGTTGTAGGGGTCGTTGTGATTGCTGCCGTCGAGCAGATACTCGGTGCCGTTGGGCAGTCCGCCGGCGACAGCGATCGTTCCTGGCGATCCAGGTCCCGCGGCGCCGCCTCGCGCGCCGCTGAGCGTTCCGCTCGGCGCAGCCAGTCCAGTGAGGTAGACCAGGTCGAGCGTCTGTCGGCCATTGAGCGGCAGCTCCTGCACGCGCTCGTTCTCCACGACCATGCCGATCCCCGGACTGCGCGTTTCGATCAGCGGGACGCCCGCGGCCACCTGGATCGTTTCGGACACGTTCCCGAGTTGCAGCGTGGCGTTCGCCGTCGGGTTTGTATTCACCTGCAGCACGATGCCGGTCTGGGCGTAGGTGCGGAACCCTGACAGGACGAACTCGAGCCGATACGGACCGACAGGAAGCCCGGGGATCAGATACGCGCCGTCACCGTCACTGACCGCAGTCCGTGCTTGTCTCGTTTCCGTCTGTGTGGCTGTCACCGTCACGCCGGGCAGCACTCCACCACTGGCGTCCCTGACAGTGCCACCAATCGAGGCTGTCGATGCCGACTGTGCGTGAAGAGGACCGACCCCCAGGAGCACGAGCGCGATGGCGGCGAAGAGGCACCGGACCGATCGGACCATGTGGACACCCTCCTGTCAGGACGGTGCAGACAATGTCAGCTCGAGCGCAGTCCGTCAAGCGGCAGAGAGGGCTATCGTCAGCTACTGGCGGAATCGGCCGACGTAAGCACGCCCTCCACAACGCCGGTGTGAGCGCCCTCAATGTGAACCACGCACGCGTCGGCTTGTCGAAGGCCTTGAACAGCGTGGCTCGGTGGGCGCCGCG
>DAINQP010000223.1:3629-9680 GCA_036742665.1 Vicinamibacterales bacterium
ACGCTTTTTACGGCGACTCGGACGATTACCTCGCGTTCGCGACAAGCAAACTGGATCTGAATGGCAAGCCGATCAAGTACGCATCGCTGACTGAAATGGTTCACACGCTGAAGCCGGAAGTGACACGCGACGAGAAGTTCGCCCGCCTGGTGTGGGCTCGCATCCTGAAGGGGAACGCCGAAGGCGCGGACGAAGGCGAATCGCTGCCACCAAATCTCAACGGGTTCGTCGGCGCGTGCAAGATGGGTCCCATCGGTCAGGAGTACGTGGACCCGGCGACCCTCAAGTCTGGTCAGCGGCGATCCAGTCCAGCACCTGCTGCTCAGTAATCTTCTTGGAGGCCTCGACGCCGCGTGGCACCTCGCGGATCCTCGCACGACTTCCAGAGACGGTCGATTTTGCGCGGGATTATTGCCCGGGGGGAATCGGGTGCCTGCTCAGAACGGCTTCCATTCGCCGGGGCCGGCAATCGTTCGCGTGTGGTGGAACGCGTACTCGCCGAGGGGCCGTTCGGCCCCTGCCGAATCGACGGAGACCAGACGAGCAATCAAGGTGTTGGACGGCGAAGCCTTCGCCATGGTGATCGACTGTTGGCAAATGACCGCGCCGGCGTCACCGGTGATGGGGATGTCGGACATTCGCAGGAGTTCAACACCCTGATCGGTGTACCAGCTGAGATCGACGCGCTCGGCGCTGCTCAGATCGGCGGCCAGACGAGCGACGAGCAGGTCGTCGTCTGCCGACACGGTACACTGCACGCTGCCTCCCGGCGGCGGCGCGTACTGGCGAACGCGCTGGCCCATCTCCCCGGCACGGGTGACCAACGGATCATTGATCACGACCACCAACGATCCTGATCGCGCCAACGTCCCAAGACTCTCGGCCAGAGCGCTGATCTCGCGAAGCCGGTCTCCACAACGGTCACAGCCCATGAGATGTTCTTCGATCGGATCCTCCTCTGTGGATGGAAGGATGCCGAGCCAGTAGTCCATCAGCGTGGCCGCGTCGATCGGCTGGGTGCAGTCGACGGGGACGCCGCCGCGCGGAGACGTCATGCGGTGGCCTCCATGCACGATCGCAGATTGCGGAGCGCGCGGTGGCGGATCACGCGCACATTCGTCTCCGTGGTGCCCAGGAGTCCGGCGGCCTCGCCGGCCGTCCGGTCATCATAAAAGGTCAGCACGACCACCGAGCGCTCGCGCTCTTTGAGCATCTGGACGCAGCGCGCCAGTTGCGCGTCATCGACCTGCGGCATCGGTGGCGGATCCGGAATCAGATTCGATCCGAACTCCGCGAGCAGCCGTTCTTGTCGGCGCGCCGTGCGGCGCAGGTCGATCACCGTCATGCGACACGTGCCCAGAGCGAACTGAGCCAGCTTCTCCGGCTCGAGCAGGCGACCCGCGCGCAAGGCTTCGAGCATTTTCAGCAGCACCTGCTGAACGAGGTCATCCGCCGCAGGTGCCGACCGCAGGTGACGAAGTCCATAGAGGCGAATGCGCGGCGCCATTCGGCGACACACTTCTGCCTCAGCTCCCGAGTCGCCGCCCGCGATGCGAACGGCGAGATGAGCGTCGCTCACGTCGATGGTCAACGCTCATCATTCTACGTAACGGAACACCTGCTCAGTCACCGCGTGCTCGCCGACGTTGCGGGCGCCGCGGCTAAGGCAGCCACGATTATGGCGGTGTCGGTGTATTCGCAAAACGCGACCACCCTGCCGCCGCGTAACGTCCACACGTGCACCGAGTCCACCGTGTACACGCGGCCGCCAGATTTGACGCGTGCGCGTTCATGGCCGAACACGATCACCTGATCGCCATCGGTGAAGAACCGCTCTGGCACGAATTGCTCGATCTCCAGGTGCGTGACCACCGCGACGAAAAAGTCGGCCACGGCCTGTCGCCCGGTTCGCTTGCGTCAACTCCTCGCGGGCAAGCCATTGAAGGTGTCGCGGATCATCCGCACGCTGCCATCTGCGAGACGCGCATACACGGTGAGATAGGTGCCGCCGGCCGGCATGGTGGGCGAACCATCCCTCGGAGCCATGGTCGCGCACCAGCTGCCATGCTCGATCGCGAGATCGCCCAGGTCGTCGACAGCCGCGGGTTCCAGACGGAAGCCCTGCACGCGGAAACCGCCAAAGAGCTGCGTGAACCAAACGTTGATCGCCGCAGTCCCCTCGAGCGCCGGCTGGCCGGGCGGAAGAAAAATGCCGTCGGGTGCAAAGAGGTGTGTCGCAGCTTTGGCGTCTCCCGCGTTGACCGCGGCGACGTGCTGCGCTCGGGTCTGATCGACGTCCGCCCTCAGAGGGGACGAAGTGGCTGGCGTTGCGGCCACGCTCGGCTCTTCGGGGAGCGGTCCGAGAATCTCGACGTTGAATCGCGCGGCCGCAGCCATGAGCTTCGTCATGTCCGGCGGCCCCGGCACCGCATCCACAGGGGCGCACAGTTCCAGCACGAACTTCTCGAAACCGGCTGGCGAACACAGGAAGAGCATCCGTGCGGGCCGGGAACCAACCACCTTGAATCCGTGCGGGATGTCGCGCGGCCCGAATACCCACGTTCCCGGTCCGGCGTTCAGCCACTTGCCGTCACAAATGAATCGGACCTGTCCGTCGAGCACGTAGAACGCTTCGTCCTCGTTGTGATGTGTGTGGTACGGCGACGCCAGGCCCGCAGGCATCGTCGCCTGCTCGATCAGGCAGAAGCGGCCATCGGTCGCCTCGCCGGTGGCGTGCAACACCGTCGGTGCGCCGAAGAACTGAAAGTCGATGTCGTTGCGAGTTTTGAGGTAGGGCTGCCGGTCTTGTGCGATCACTGGGGGCCTCCTTCCAGGGTGGACCCGATGCCCGCCCTTTACCCCTATGTGTCACCAGCACCCGTACCCGTTACACCGTCAGATTCGTCGAGCCTAATCGTCTCACCCCGTCGTCAGACAACGGCACACGCGCCACGATCGTCGTCCCCCGGCTTAATCCCGACTGGATGAACAGCTCTCCGCCCACCAGCTTCAGGCGCTCCTTCATGCTCGTGAGTCCAAGCCCTCCGCCGACGACGGCTGTTTCCTGATCGAACCCCAGGCCGCTGTCGTGCACGGTCAACTCGAGCGCGTTTGGCGTTCCGCGAAGTTGCACCTCGAACTGCCGGACTCCGCTGTGCCGCACCGCGTTGTGCAAGGCTTCTTGTAGCACCCGGAACAGACAGAGCGATGTCTCCGCGGGCACTCCAGGCTGCACTGCCGCGTAGTCAAAATCGACCTCGACCTTGTGCTGCGTCGCGAGCTCCGCACAGAAGCCCTTCATCGCGGCGGCCACACCCAGATGCTGCAACCGCGATGAGTGCAACTCGTGCGCGATTGCCTGCACACTCGCCGATATCTCTATGGACTGCGTTTGAAGTGAGTCGAGAAGGCTGCGGTCCTCGTCAGATGCGTGCGATCGAGTTCGTGTCAGCTGTTGGACCATCACCGCCATCAGGGCCAGCCTCTGACCGATGTCGTCGTGCAGGTCGCGCGCAATGCGCGCCCGCTCTGCCTCCTGGGCCTGAATCAACCGGCGACTGATGCTGGACAGGGCTTCTTCGCCTCGCTTGCGTTGGGTGATATCGGCCGCCATGCCGATGATCCGAACGACCCGGCCGTGCTGGTCGAAGTACGCGCGGCTGTTACGTTCCACCCACACGATGTCGCCGTCCGGCCGGATCATGCGGTAGCTCACCTGAAACAGCGGCGTATCGGGCGTCAAGCGGTCGAAGGCGGTCACGAGAAGATGGCGATCGTCGGGGTGCACCTTCTCCAGCAGTTGCTTGCCGGTAAAAGGCGTTGCGGCATCGACGCCGAGAAGGTCAGAGTCTCCTGACCGCAGAATCTGATCCGTGGCGGCATCCCAGGTATACGCGAACATCTTGCCGGCTTCAGCCGCAAGTCTGAGACGCTCCTCGCTGTCCCGCAGCGCTTCTTGCGTGCGCTTGCGGTCGGTAATATCCCGGGCGATGGCCACATAGTAGGCGCGATCGAGCGTGAGCGGCCTGATGGTGACTTCGACGGGAAACGTCGACCCGTTCTTCCGGCGGTGGACGCTTTCAAGAACCACGAATTCCTTTTGACAGGACTCCGGGAGCGTCTTCATCGCGGTTGGATCCATCGCGGCATCGACGTCCAGGACCGTGAGCGACAGGAGTTCTTCTCGGCTGTAGCCCAGATCACGGCACGCCTTTTCATTCACGTCCAGGAACTGCAGCGTGGCGGGGTCGATGACTTCGAGTGCGTCATTGGACCCGTCGATCAAGCTGCGGAACAGTGCCAGCGCGTTCTCACGCTGTTTGCGCTCGGTGATGTCCTGGACACTGCCGCGGAGCCCGACGATCCGGCCGTTGGAGTCACGCTGGACTTCACCACGCGCTGTGACCCAGATGCGTGTGCGATCGGCACGAACCATCTCGAGATCGAGTTCGTACGAGGCCCCCGTGCGAAGCGCCTCGTCGACTGCGCGCTGCAACTGCATCCAGCTCTCTGGGGAGTAGAGCTTTCCGTGGTCCTTGTAGCTGACTGCCTTCAGGTGTGGATCCAGGCCGGAAAGGTGATAGAGCTCGTCGGACCACCGGACCGCATCGGTATCCGCGTCCCACCTCCAGCTTCCGACACCCGCCAGGCGCTGCGACTCGCGGAGCTCCATCTCCTTGCGACGCAACGCGTCCTCGGCGTGCCGGCGCGCGGTGATGTCGACGCACGATCCGATGTACCCGGCAAACATGCCGTCAGGACTGAACAACGGAGCGCCTGCGTCGAGTACCCAACGATATTCACCATCATGACGCCGCCGCCGATACTCGATCGTGAAGGGCTCTCTGCGGTCGAATGCGCTCGAGTACGCGTCCAGACACGTCGGCAAGTCGTCGGGATGCACCCCGTCGGCCCACCCGTTGCCCAGCTCGCGCTCGATGGGCCGTCCGGTGAAATCCAGCCACGGCTTATTGAAGAACGTGCACTGCTTGTCGGGACCTGACATCCAGACGAGTGCCGGCGCGACATCCACGATCTGCCGCACATCCTCGGTGACCGGCAAGACGCCAACGTTCGCGTTCCCAGTCATGTGACCACCTCGTCTCAATAACGTGTCACGGGACTACAGAATATCGGGGGTGTGCGCGACGGCGCTGTGCGCGGCGCAGATCCTTCCGAACGATTCGGTCCCGACACGTTCGAAACAGTCGACCGGGTAAGTGCATACCGTGAAAAACGGCAGCGCGCTCGTCAAATCGTCCCAGATTCGTTCGACCTCGATCGCGGCTTCGATACCGCCGTCCTGGCACAACGAGACGTTCATGTCTCCGACGATCGTCAACCGGCCGTCAGGCTCGCTGACCGATGCGACACGAGTACGTTCGAGGTCATCGACCATCTCCGTCAGGAAGTCTCGGTCGGGGTGCCCGCCGTGCATCACGCGTGACACGGCCTTCGCGGAATCGTGCGTGACAAACTGTCCGCGTGACGCGAGTCGTCCCAGATCGACTTCCCGCGCCTGCAGTCGCTGCGCGAGGCCATCGCGAGTTGCCTCACCAGCCACGACAACGACTGGCTCGCCCGAGCGAAGCGTGGACCCGACGAACCGAGACACCTCATCGAGGAAGAACCGATCATTCATATGGAACTGCACGGCGTGCTGTGCACCGACAAGCGTCGCGAGCGAGGTCAGGAATGGCACAAAGCGCCGGCCGTCGAATGCGTGGTCGATGGCGCTAACCAGATCCGAATAGATTCGTGACTTCAATACGTAACCATGCGCGCCTGCGCTCATCGCCGCCGAGACGAATTCGGCCGTGCGATGCATGGTGAGAAACACGACCCTGGCTGGCGAGCCCTGTTGCCGGAGCGCCTGTGCGGTCTGGAAACCGTCGAACGTGGGCATCGCGACGTCCAGCACCACGATGTCGGGATGAAGACGCAGCGCCAGGTCCACTGCCTGAAGGCCGTGAGTCGCAGTGCCGACGACGTCGAAGTCGGTGGAGAGCAGACCGCTGACCGACTTCAGTACCTGCGGGTGGTCGTCAACCA
>DAINQP010000224.1:0-9467 GCA_036742665.1 Vicinamibacterales bacterium
AAGGCCCTCGTTCTCGTGGCGGGCGGCGAGGTCGAGCAGGGCCAGCAATGAGGCGGGGTGCTGATCGATGTCGGCATGACGATCGCCGACCGACGAAAACCGGGCCGGCATCGTGGCCAGCGTGAAGTCGCCTGGCTCGCAGGCCTCGATCTCGTCCCAGAGCAGCGGCGCGGATACTCGCGCATCGGGCTTGGGCCTCACCGAGTATGCCGCCGCGACCGTTCGATCCTTGGCGTTCTGATTGTAGTCAAGGAACACGCCGTGGCGTTCTTCCTTCCACCACTTGCTCGTGGCCAGGTCGGGCGCGCGCCGCTCGACCTCCCGTGCAAACGACAGCGCTGCGCGCCGTACCTCCGCGAAGGTCCATCGACGCTCGATGCGGACATTGATGTGAATACCGCGAGAGCCTGAGGTCTTCGGCCATCCGACGAGTCCAAGATCAGCCAATGTCGCCCGGACGATGCCGGCCACGGTTCGAATCTGCTGCCACTCGACGCCTGGCACCGGGTCGAGATCGATCCGCAACTCGTCGGGGTGATCGAGGTCGTCGGCCCGCACCGGGTGAGGATGTAGTTCCAGGCAGGCGAGGTTGGCCATCCAGACCAGAGCCGCGGCGTCACGAGGCACGACTTCCTCAGCGGTCCGTCCTGATGGGAACTTCAAGGCGACGACGTCTATCCAATCCGGTCGCGACTCCGGTGCCCGCTTCTGGTAGAAGAACTCCCCACCAATTCCGTTCGGATACCGTACGAGCACGTTCGGTCGGTCGCCGGCCGCCCGCAAGGCGCCATCGGCGACCGCGATGTAGTACTTGGCCACATCACGTTTCGTATAGCCGGCCTGCGGAAAAAGTACCTTGCGTGGGTTAGAGATCGAGACTTCCCGGCCTGCAACCGTCAGCACGTCGTGTTCGACCCGGCTCGACACCACTCCATTGTGGCTTGGGACCGTGACCCGGCTCCAATTTTGCTGAGGCGGCTGTGTACTAACGTACGCGACCGGTGTGCCTGCTGCCGAGCGTCGCCGTGAAGAGGAGGACCAGATCCGATGTCAGGCGTCGGTACGAATCTCGAGAACACGATCAGCAGTGGTATCGCCGGACTCGATGACGTCCTTAATGGCGGCTTTCGGCGGAATCGCTGCTATCTCATAGAAGGGGTCCCTGGTTCGGGTAAGACGACGCTCGCGCTGCAGTTCATGCGCGCCAGCGCAAGCCGGGGCGAGCCGGTGCTGTACGTCACCCTCTCCGAAACCATCGAAGAACTCCGCGCCGCTGCCGAGTCGCATGGCTGGTCGCTCGACGGCGTGACGCTACGGGAGATCATGCCGACCGAAGAAGCGCTCGACCCGGGCGAGGCCTCGACGATGTTTCATTTGTCCGAGGTCGAGCTGGCCGCGACGACGCAGCAGGTGCTGGCCGATGTGGAGAGTCTCCGTCCCACATCGGTAGTGATCGACTCCCTGTCCGAGTTGCGGCTGTTGGCGGGGAGCGGGCTCCGCTACCGACGGCAGATTCTGGCGCTGAAGCAGTACTTCAACAAGCGGGGCTGCACGGTCATGCTGCTGGACGATCTCACAGCCACCGATCAGGAGACGCACATTCAGAGCATCGCGCACGGCGTCATCCTGCTCGAGCAGCTGAATCCCGAATACGGTAACGACCGGCGGCGGTTGCGCGTACGCAAGTATCGCGGTGTGGCCTTTCGCGGTGGCTATCACGACTACGCGATCCGCACCGGCGGGATCGAGGTTTACCCGCGACTGGTGGCCGCCGAGTACCGGACCTCGGCTGCCCGCCAGAAGTTCGCAAGCGGAATCACTGAGCTCGATTCGCTGCTCGGCGGCGGCATCGAGCAGGGCACGAGCACGCTCATCGTCGGTGCCGCCGGCACGGGGAAATCCACGCTCGCCGCGCAGTTTGTCGCAGCGGCAGCGGCGCGCGGCCAGAAGTCGGCGTTCTATGCCTTCGATGAAAGTCCGGTGACCCTGACGTCACGAACCCAGGAACTCGGTATCGATCTCTCCTCGGCGGTTGAAAAGGGCGCTGTCGCCATCCGGCAGGTTGATCCAGGGGAGCTCTCTCCGGGCGAGATGACGCATGCGATTCGCGTTGCCGTTGAACGTGACGACGTGAAGCTAATCGTGATCGACAGCTTGAACGGCTATCTCAATTCGATGCCGGAGGAGCGATTTCTCTCGATTCAGCTGCACGAGCTGCTGACCTATCTCGGCCAGCGCAACGTCGCGACGATTCTCGTCGCTGCTCACTCCGGACTGATAGGCTCGCAGATGTCGAGTCCGGTGGATGCCAGTTATCTCGCCGATGCCGTGGTGCTCATGCGGTACTTCGAAGCGCGTGGGGAGGTCCGTCAGGCGCTGTCGGTGATGAAGAAGCGCGGCAGCCGGCACGAACGCACGATTCGCGAGTTCGGTTTCGATGATGGCCGTATTTTTGTCGGCGCGGCGCTTCGCGAATTCCGCGGGATATTGACGGGCGTGCCTGTGTACGAAGGCGATGGACAGGGGGTACGCAAGGGGTCATCCGGTGACTGACCATGCCCAGGCGGTTCGCGATCGACGCGTGCTGTTGCTGCCGCCCACTCCCCGTGACGGCGTGACCACCTGTCAGCTGCTCGAGAAGGCTGGCATTGCGTGCGATACCGTCCACAGCGTGCCGGCGATGGTGCGCGAGCTGAGCCGGGGCGGCGGCGTGTTGTTGTTGCCCGAAGAAGCGATCGCCGGCACCGAGGTCGAGCTGCTCCGCGTCCTCGCCGAGCAGCCGCCGTGGTCGGACTTGCCGATTCTCGTGATGACGCGGCCGGGCGCAGACTCTGCCTACGCCGCGCACGCGGTACGGGTGTTGAGCAACGTCACGCTGCTCGAGCGTCCGCTGCAGGTCGCCACGTTGGTGAGCGCCGTCCGCACCGGACTGCGAGCGCGCGAGCGCCAGTACCAGATTCGCGCCCATCTGGCCGAGCGCGCCAAGGTGGTCGAGACGCTGCGCGAGGCGGACCGGCGGAAAGACGAGTTTCTCGCCACCCTCGGACACGAACTGCGAAACCCGCTGTCGCCGCTGCTCACCAGCCTGCACCTGCTCAAGCGGAGCGGTGGGTCGAAACGCGTCGTGACGAAGTCCGTTGAGGTGATGGAGCGGCAGATTCATTTCCTCGTGCGTCTCGTCGACGATCTGCTCGAAATCTCGCGCATCACTCGCGGTGTGATCGACGTCACGATGCAGCCGCTGGATCTCTCGATGATCGTCAACGCTGCAATCGAAAGCAGCCGGCCGTTCGTGGAGGGAGGACGTCACGAGTTGATGTTCAACGCACCTGGCGATCCGGTCACCGTCGAGGGAGACTCTGTTCGGCTGACGCAGGTGTTTGCCAACTTGATTAACAACGCCGCCAAGTACACCGATGTCGGTGGGCACATCTGGGTTGACATCAGCTGTGAGGGCAGGGATGCCGCCGTCAACGTCCGTGACGATGGAATCGGGATTGCGCCGGAGCACTTGTCGTCGGTGTTCGACATGTTCACGCAAGTGAACCGCTCGGACCGAAGAACGCAGGGCGGATTGGGGATCGGATTGACCCTGGTTCGTAGCCTGGTCAAGGTGCATCACGGTTCGGTGTCGGCACGAAGCGACGGCATCGGCCGCGGTACGACGTTCGAAGTGCGATTGCCGCTGGTGCTCGATCGGCAACCATCTGTCCAGTCACCCGATGTGCTCGGAACGTTTCCCAATTGCCGCGTGCTGGTCGTTGACGACAACCAGGACGCCGGCGACATGCTCGGCCTGCTTCTGACCTCATTGCAGGCGACCGTGCGTACGGTTCACAGCGGTCCCGAAGCGCTGGCCACGATCGACGAGTTCGATCCCGATGTCGTCTTGCTCGATATCGGGATGCCGTTCATGGACGGCTACGAGGTGGCACGCCGCATCAGAGCGCGCCGTGGCAAGAATGTGCGTTTGATCGCGCTGACCGGATGGGGTCAGGAAGAAGACGTCCGTCGCGCTGAGCGTGCCGGCTTCGATCACCACCTCGTCAAACCGCCCGACCTCCAGAAGCTGGGAAAGCTGTTAAGCGGCGTACTCGCCGAGCGCAGGCATCACGTCACCGGTGGGACGGCGGGATAGGACCGTTCTTCAGTCGCCCCGCAGCACCGTGAGTGGATCCGTGCGTGCCGCGCGCCGAGCCGCAGGAAAAATCGCCAGGAGACCGGCGAGCAACAGCACCCCTGACGCCGCGCCTGTACTCACCAGGTCGAGACTGCCGGACGTGTTCGTCACACTGGCGAGCGAGCGCGATGCCCAGAACGACAACACACTGCCGACGATCAGGGCTGACGCGACGATAGACATACCCTGACCAAGCGTTGACGTGAGAATGCGCGACGGGTTGGCGCCGAGCGCGATGCGCAGCGCGAGCTCGGCGCGCCGCGCCGCGACCTCGTGAGCGATGACGCCAAAGAGGCCGATCGCGCCGAGCATTACCGCGAGCACGGCGAAGCCCAGAAACGCGGCGGTCAGCACGCGCCGGGCCGGAACGCCGGGCGACCGTGCAACCGCGTTACTCATCGAGTTCACACCGTAGACCGGGAGATCGCCGTCCAGCTGACGCACCGCTTCACGGACGGCAGCAATCGCGTCGCGGTCCGATCGTGTCGCGCGGAGCACAAGCTGACTTCCGCGGGACGGGAACTGCCACATCGACAGATACAGCGTCGGCAGCTCCGGATCGTCGAGCGAGCGATGCTTGACGTCTCGCACGACACCGATGACTTCCGCAGACGGCGCTCGTGCGTCCACCGAGATCGAGCGGCCGATCGGAGACTCGCGTTGAAACAGTCGTGCCGCCAGTGACTCGCTGATCACGACGCGCGGCGGCGCCGAGGCGTCATCGCCCCGATCGAAGGCGCGGCCGGCGACAACGGGAATACGCATGACGTCGAAGTACGCGGTGCTCGCGACGCGGATCACAGCTTCTCGCGCGCTATCGGACGGACGCGCGGAGACGAGTCCGCGTCCGCGATCATTGCTCAACGGAAGTTCGTCGATGATGCCGACCCGTGCGCCGAGGCGCTGTGACACGTCGCTCTCGAGCGCCGAGTAGAACGCGACGAGTTGAGCGGCAGTCGGATACCGCGCGGATGGAGGAGCCACCCCCGCCGTCAGCACACCGGACGGCTCGAATCCCGGGTCGATCGCGAGCACGGTCATCAGACTCCGGCCGACAAGCGAGACCGAGACGAGCAGCACGAATGCACACGAGACGACCGCAGTCACGAACGCCCGGCGCAACCATCGCTCACGCGGCGCGGCGGTCGCGCCGCGGCGCAGGATGGTGGCCACGTCGCGTCGCGACGCAATGACGGCAGGAAGCAAGCCGCACACGCACGCACAGGCAGCCGCGAGCAGCGATACCGCTCCCATGACGCGCCAGCTCACGATGACCTCGCGGGCGGCAATTCCGCCGAACTGTTGCAATGCGAGGCGTGCCACTGCCGGCGTCAGCCAGAACGCCAGCAGTACACCGGCCGTCGTACCGGCGGCAACGATCGCGACGGCCTCGAGCACGAGCTGCCGCACGATCTCCATCCGACGCGCCCCCAGGGCGCTCCGCACGGCGAGCTCGCGTCCACGATCGATGGACCGGACGATCAGCAGGCCGGCCAGGTTCGTGAACGCAATCAGAATCGCGAGCGCCGCGGCGCCCGCGAGCAGTCCGAGCGTGCGTGTTGATCCACCCGCGATCGCCGTCGCGATGCGAGTGACGGCAGCGCGCACAGGGGGTGTTGATCTTCGGCTGATCTCATCCAGCGCGGTCGCGAGCGATTGGGGTGAGACGTTCGGAGCGAGACGGGCGACCGGCCGTACGCGCAGACCTGCCCGTGCGGCTTGCGCTCGCGTCATCGGCAGCGGCCGCCAGATGTCGGAGACGTCGAGTGCGAAGAAGAATCGCTCAGACAGCACGCCGACAATGGTGTGTGTCTCTCCGCCGAGCACAATCTCACGGCCGATTGCACGAGGGTCGCCATTCAGCTTGGCGCTCCAGAAGGCAGCGCTCACGATCACGACAGGCCGGCCCACATCGTCGGGGACGAAGCTGCGGCCCAAGATGGGCGACGCCCCAAGGAGTGGCAGAAATCCCGGGGTGACGTCAGTGGCTCGCGTGCGCTCCGCGGGGCCGAGGCCGGTGAGCGTCAGGTTCGTCGGATCGAACGCTTCGATTGTGGCGAGTGATCGTGCGCGTTCGCGCCAGGCGTCGAGCGTCGCGTAGCCGACGGCGCGCGGTGCATCCGTCTTCGCCTCGCGTGGTGTTTCGCCAAGGGTGACCAGCGCGGCAGGGTCGTCGAATGGCGGTGGCGTGAGGACTGCATCGACCACTGCAAAGATCGACGCGCCGGCCCCGAGAGTCAGCGCGAGTGTGAGGATCGCGGCGACAGCGCTCGCCGGCGACCGGCGAAGGACTCGCACGAGATGGACGAGTGCAATCCGCATCGCGCACACATAGGACGCCCCCGCTATCCAAATCGTTTGGCTCGTCCGCCGAAGCCCGAGCCGAAGGCGGATTCCTCTCGTCAGCTGTTCTGAGACGAATGCGAGCCGCCGAAAGATTGAAGGATCCGCACCATCTCCGGCCGGTTGAAGAATTGCGCGATCACCCTTGGCGGCGACCCAGTGGAGGCCATACGTGTTGTCACCGCTCTCGCGATAGTTCACATCCAGACCGCGCTCGAGGAGCAGGTCCACCGCGTCGATACTGCCGCTCTGCGCCGCGGGAAAAAGCAGCGATGCCTCATAGCGTGGCACTTTCATCCGCAGCTTGTCTGGATATTTGTTCAGCAGCGCTCTCAGGCGTTCGACGTTGCCGGTGCGTGCGGACTCGATGAGTTGACCGTCAATGGTCAGCGCATCGATGTGGGCTTTGAGCGCGCGCCAGCTGGCAAACCCGTACTGCTTCGCGAGATCGAATTGCGCATCGGCAAGCTTCGCGCCCGGATTGTTGTGTCGCAGCTCGGCGAGGCGAGTCTTCGCCTCCTTGCGAAGCCAGTCGAGGCTTGGATGGTCGGGAAGTATGGGCTCACGCACCGAGACCTTCCTATCCTGCGAAAGGGACGCACCCTGTCGTACCGCCCGTGGTCCGCATGTGGGGCGAGGAATCAGAAGGTTGTTCGTGAATGACTGCAGGGTGGGTTCAACCCTTTACGCCGACCGTGGGCCGCCCTTCACGGCACGGTCGCGATCTCAGCGCAGATGGTGGCGTGATCCGAGGCGAGTACGTGATCTGATCAGGTCCCTCGTCTTGCATCCGCAAGTCGCACGTGCGAAACGGCGTCGCGAAGCACAACCACACACGGGAAGAAAAGTCGCCGCACGAGGTACACCATGGAGAAGAAGATTGAAGTGCCGGATGAGCTGACGGTCCCTCTGGAGGCGATTGCTCCTGGTGTCGTCGGACTGCGCGTGCTGTTTGCGAATGTCTTCGCGTTGTCGAGCGAAACTGGCTGGATGCTGATCGATGCCGGCTTGAACGGGTCAGCCGCGTGGATACGGCGGTGGGCGTCAAAGCATTTCGGTGATACGCCGCCCCAGGCGATCGTGCTGACGCACGCCCACTTCGATCACGTCGGCGCGATTGACGATTTGCTCGAGTCATGGAGCGTTCCGGTGTACGCGCATCGAGACGAACTCCCGTATCTCACCGGCGAGCGATCCTATCCACCGCCGGACCCGTCGGTCGGCGGCGGTCTCATGGCGCGCATGGCGGCGATGTATCCACGCGGGCCGATCAACCTCGGGACGCGCGTCCGCGAGCTACCGG
Source organism: Vicinamibacterales bacterium (assembly GCA_036742665.1). Taxonomy (GTDB): domain Bacteria; phylum Acidobacteriota; class Vicinamibacteria; order Vicinamibacterales; family UBA2999; genus Gp6-AA40. The sequence continues at coordinate 7,827 of DAINQP010000224.1, forward strand.
GCGAAGGCGTCATTCCTGCGCTGCTTGGCTGGCGGTGGATTCACACGCCTGGGCATACGGCCGGACATGTCTCGTTATTTCGAGACGCCGATCACACACTGCTGGTCGGCGACGCCTTCTGCACGACGAAGCAGGAGTCGTTCCTCGCCGTGGCGACGCAGAGACCGGAACTGCACGGCCCGCCGTCGTACTTCACGACGGACTGGAACGCCGCGCGCGATTCAGTGCGCCGGCTCGCCGCGCTTCAGCCCGTCGTAATCGCGCCCGGACACGGACAGCCGATGGCCGGACAAGACGCGCTGCGCGCGTTGATGCGGTTGGCCGACGACTTCGACGAAGTCGCGCGGCCTGAGCATGGGCGCTATGTCGAGCATCCCACTCGCGGCTAGAGAACGGCTTCAACGTGTGCGCGTGATCGCCGCAGCGCTCAGTGTTGTCGTCACGGCGAGTTGTGGCGGCGGCAATACGCCACCAGGCGATCGTCCGCCAGGCGAGCCACGGGCGACGCACACGTTCGCACCGGCCCGTGGTGTCGATGAAACAGCTAGATCAACGGGACGCGATCACGCCGCCCCCTGAGCGACGCCGACCGGCCGGACGGTTTTACCGAGGCAGTTGTCGCACGTGCCGCACTCGCTCCACTCGGGTTCCTCGCCAAGCGCCGAGAGCAACAGCCGCGTCCTGCACAGTGCGGTCTGTGCGTAGACGACCATCTGTTCGAGTTTGGCGCGGTCGCGTTCGCGGCGCTGGTCGTACGCGGTGGCAAGGGGCTCGAGCGGCCCGCTGAAGAGTGGCGGCCGCAACTCGTACTGCCCGCCACGCCGTTCACGAATGAGACCTGCGTTCTTGAGCTCGGTGAGCATGACGCGAATCTTGCCGGCGGAGAGCGCTGGCGAAGCGCTGCGGATCTCTTCACCTCTCACTGCGCTGCGCTCGGTCATCGACTGGAGCGTTGCCACAAGGGTGTTGAAGTCATCGAGCGTCGGATAGCGGCCGGCCATGAAGAACGTATGGAGCCGTCGATCGCTGCGCTGAAAGAACAACAGGCACTCCGCTGGCTGACCGTCGCGCCCGGCACGGCCCGACTCCTGCGAGTACACCTCGAGCGAGCCCGGCATGTCGTAATGGATGACCGCGCGGATGTCAGGCCGATCGATACCCATGCCGAACGCGTTCGTCGCGACGATCACCGGCATCTCGCCGCTCATGAACGCGTTCTGTGCCGTGGTGCGATCAGCGGCGCGCATGCGTCCGTGATACGACACGGCCGCGACGTTCTCCTGCCGAAGCAGCGTGGCGATGTCGTCAACGTGCCGTATCGTCGCTGCATAGATGATCGCCGCTCCATGCAGATGCCGAACGGTGTCGAGGAGCTGGCGCTGCTTCTCGGTGTCGTTCGCCACGGGATGCACTCGATACGACAGGTTCGGACGATGTGCCCCGGTGTTGACGATGTGGAGCGGACCGACGTCGAGATGACGTGTGATGTCGTTGACGACTTCCTGCGGTGCGGTGGCGGTCAGCGCAAGCACAGTGGGCGTCCCGAGCGTGCGCACGGCAGTGATGGCTTCCAGGTAGGCGGGCCGGAAGTCGTGGCCCCATTGGCTGATGCAGTGAGCCTCGTCGATCACGAGCAGATCG
>DAINQP010000225.1:0-9369 GCA_036742665.1 Vicinamibacterales bacterium
GGTCGTCTTGGCGGATCGCTCTCGAGACACGCGTCAATGATTCGCTGAATCTCCGGGTTGGTGCCCGGTAGCAATTGCGCGATCGGCGTGTCATGAGCGATGCGATGGCGTTCTTCAAACGTCTGAACCGGAAAGAGCCGGCGTCCTGCGTAGAGCTCGTAGAGCACGAGACCCAGCGCATACACGTCGGTTTGCTCGGTGACTCTCTCGCCGGCCATCTGTTCCGGCGCCATGTACGCCGGCGTGCCGGCGATCTCGCCGATCGTCCACTCGCCGTTTGGAAGCGCCAGACCGAAATCCATGATTCGGATCCGCCCGCGCCCGTCGACCATGATGTTCGACGGTTTGAGATCGCGATGCAGCACGCCGCGGTCGTGCGCGGCCGCCAAACCGGTGCAGAGCTGCCGGGCGATGTCGAGCGCCTTCTCGGAAGGCAGTCGACCGATGCGGCGCAGCAGCGATGCGAGCGTCTCGCCGTCAACCAGCTCCATCGGGACGTACCACCAGCCATCCGCCTCTCCGATGTCGTACACGCGACACACATTCGGATGGCTGATCGTCCGAGCGAGTCGCACCTCGCTGATGAACCGCTGCACTTGCGAGCGGCGTGCGCCTCCCACGCCGAGCAGCTTGACTGCAACGGGCTGTCCAAGCTTCAGGTCTTCGGCGCGATAGGCCTCGCCCATTGCCCCTCGTCCGAGCAGGCTGACGATGCGATAGCGGGAGGCAAAGATGTGTCCAGGCGCAAAGCGCGCATCGTCAAGTGGGCCGTGCTCGGCCAGCGGACGGCCCGGGTCGCCGGGAGGCTGCGGCGCGGAGAGTCTCGTCGGCGCTGCCGTGGCAATCTCCGGCTCGCGCTCGTGAGTCACAGAGCATTCTACGTCCGGTGTACCATCTGCCGACTGGAGCAGGACTATGAAGCAGGCAGGCTTGCGTGTCGCCGTGACGGTGCTCGTGATGGCCGGGGTATCGGGCTCGGCGCAGGAGAAGAGTCGCGTCGATCTCAAGAAACCTCTCGTGATCGCCAGCCAGGGCAGCTTCTTCGTTGGCGGTGAGAAGAAAGCGCTGCCTGCGCCGCCGGCTCCGCCGTCTGGTGGGCGCGGCGGGTTCGGCGGCGGCGACGTCACCGTCAACCAGATGTACGTGCAGTACCGGATACCGCCGAACGGCAGCCGTCATCTGCCCGTGGTGATGGTGCACGGGTGTTGTCTGAGCAGCAAAACCTGGGAGACGACGCCCGATGGACGGATGGGATGGGATGAATACTTCGTGCGCCGCGATCGGCCGGTGTATCTTGCCGATCAGGTCTCGCGCGCGCGCTCAGGGTTCGATTCGTCGGTGATCAGCGAGGTGAAAGCCGGCACGCAGCCGCCGAGCGCGCTGCCGAACATCATCTACGCCAGCCAGCAGGTCGCGTGGACCGTGTTTCGCTTCGGTCCGGCATTTGGGAAGGCGTTTCCCGACGGCCAGTTCCCGATCGAATCGGTCGATGAGCTCTACAAGCAGATGATTCCGGATTTCAACGCGCTGTTGCCCAATCCCAACCCGACGTGGAAGAACATGGCAGCGATCGCCGTGCAGTTGAGGGGCGCGATTCTGATGGGGCATTCAGAGTCGGGCTTCTTCCCGCAACAGGCGGCGTTGCTGAATCCGTCAGGCATCCGCGGGATGATCTCGATCGAGATGCCGTGTCCGGATCTATCCGCGGATCAGATTGCCACGCTCGCGAAGATTCCGACGCTGGTGATGTTCGGCGATCATCTCGGTGACGTGCAGGGCGGGCCGGCCAACTGGGCGCAGTCACTCGAGTCCTGCAATGCCTACGTCAAGAAGGTGAAGGATGCCGGCGGCGACGCGGTGATGATGCACCTGCCGCAGATGGGCATCAAGGGCAACAGCCACATGCTGATGCAGGATCGTAACAGCTTGCAGCTGGCGGATCTGATCATCGACTGGATCGAGGAGCACGTCGAGAATCAGGGCAAAAGGCAAAAGGCAAAGGGCAAAAGCTAGGTCGAAGGAATCAGGTCAAAGGGTCACGTCAAGGGCTCGGGGATGAAAACATTCGGGGCGCTGGGTGTCGTCATCGGCTGCGCGATCGTCGGCGTCGTGTCGGCTCAAAGTTCGCCGGCGCAGCACAAGGCGACGATTGATCAGTACTGCGTCACGTGCCACAACCAGCGGCTGAAGACCGGCGGACTGTCACTCGACACCCTCGACATCGCCAACGTGCAGGCCAGCGCGGAGACCTGGGAGAACGTGGTCCGCAAGGTGCGCGTCGGCGCCATGCCACCGCACGGCGTTCGCCGGCCCGATCAGAAGACCACGGACAGTCTCATCAGGTGGCTCGAAAGCGAGCTGGATCGCACCAGTGCGCGTTCGCCCGGCCGTCCGGTGCTCAGACGACTCAACCGCGCCGAATATGCCAACGCAATCCGCGATCTGCTCGGGCTCGAGGTAGACGTCGCCGCGCTGCTGCCGCCGGATGTGTCAGCCTTTGGCTTCGACAATGTCTCGGATGCGCAGGGCAGTTCGCCAGCGTTGCTGCAGGCCTATCTGGCCGCGGCGCGCAAGATCAGCGCATCTGCCGTCGGCGATCCGCGCATCGCAACGGGCAGCGACACGTATTCGGTGCGGCAAGACTTGTCGCAGGACGTGCACCTCGAGGGACAACCGCTTGGCACGGTCGGCGGTATGCGCGCCAGGCACACGTTTCCGGTCGAGGGCGAATACGAGTTTCAGGTCAGGCTCTATCGCACCAACCTGAGCGCGATTCGCGGCCTCGAGGATCCACATGACCTCGAGTTGACATTGGACGAAGAGCCGATTCTTCGCGCGTCGATTGGTGGCGAGAAGGATCTGATCGGGCTGCAGACGAATCCGACCGACACCTCCGATGCGCTCGAGGCCTCGCGCCTCCGCGTGCGCCGCGTGGTCAAGGCCGGTCAGCGCGACGTTGCTGCGGCGTTTCTCGACGCGACGCCGCCGCTCTTCGAGACCAATCGGCTGCAGCGATTCATCCGCGATTTCTCGAACCCGTTCGATGCCGAAGGCGCGCCGCACGTCCAGTCAATCACCATTCAAGGGCCGTTTGGCACCAAGACGGTTGGAGCGCCGCCAAGTCCGCGAGTGTTCATCTGCAGGGCGGGCCGCGGACTCTCCGAAGATGCATGCGCGCGACGGATTCTTTCCACACTGGCGACGAAGGCCTATCGCCGTCCGATCTCGGATGCGGAGCTCACTGATCTGCTGCATTACTACTCGCAGGCGAAGACCGGCGGCTCATTCGCTGACGGCATTCAGTTCGGTCTCCGCCGCATCCTCGCGAGTCCTTCGTTCGTGTTCCGTCCGGAAGCCGAGCCAACAGCGATCCCCGCGGGCACGTCGTATCGCATTACGGACACTGAGCTGGCGACGCGGCTCTCGTTCTTCTTCTGGAGCAGCCTGCCCGACGAGGCGCTGATGCGCGCAGCGCGCGAAGGACGTCTGAAAAACCCGGACGTGCTGGCATCGCAGATCACGCGGATGCTTGCCGACGGTCGCTCATCGGCCTTCGTCAGCAACTTCGCCGGGCAGTGGCTGCACCTGCGCAACCTCAAAGGCAAGGTGCCGAACTCCGAGTTGTTCCCTGATTTCGACGACAACCTTCGGCAGGCCTTCCAACGCGAGGCCGAGCTGTTTTTCGAGAGCGTCCTCCGTGAGGACCGCAGCGTGCTCGACTTGATGAACGCCGACTATACGTTCGTCAACGAGCGGCTCGCACGTCACTACGGGATCCCGAATGTTTTCGGCAGTGACTTTCGTCGCGTGTCGCTTGCCGATGACTCACGCCGCGGCCTCCTCGGCAAGGGTGCGGTGCTGCTCGTGACGTCGCATCCGACGACGACCTCTCCGGTGTTGCGCGGCAAGTGGGTGCTCGAGAATCTGGTCGGCGCGCCGCCACCGCCGCCGCCCGCGAATCTCGATACAGCGCTCAAGACCGATCCGCCGGGCTCCGCGCCGAAGACGATGCGCGAGCAGATGGAGCACCATCGTGCGAATCCGGTCTGCGCGAACTGCCATCAAGTCATGGATCCGATCGGCTTTGCCCTCGAGAATTTCGACCTGGTCGGCGGTTGGCGGACCAGGGACGCGAACGGCCTGCCGCTCAACACGGCGGACGTGCTGACCGATGGGACGAAGATCGACGGAGTAGCTTCGCTCCGGCAGGCACTCGTGCGCCGGCCGGACGTGTTTGTGCAGACCTTGGCCGAGAAACTGATGGTCTACGCGCTCGGTCGCGGCCTCACGTTCGAGGACATGCCTGAGGTCAGAAAGGTAGTGCGCGGCGCCGCCCGCAAGGGCTATCGTTTCTCAGCCCTCATCCAGGGCATCGTCGAAAGCGTGCCCTTTACGATGCGGGAAGCGGGTAGGCGGTAGTCGGTAGCTGGTAGCTGGTAGTCGTAGTGTCCGGCTTTAGCCGGACGAGAACTCATATGTTCATCTCCAAAGTCTCGCTGCCACGCCGCACGTTTCTTCGGGGAGTCGGCGCCACTCTGGCGCTGCCATTGCTCGATGCCATGGTTCCCGCCGCTACTGCGCTCGCGCAGACCGCCGCCACACGTCCATCCCGCTTCGGGTTCATCTACGTGCCACACGGTGCCGACATGGCGTCGTGGACGCCGGCGGCTGCGGGTGCTGACGTGGAGCTCTCGCCCACGCTGAAGACGCTCGAGGCGTTCAAGCGTCAGATGGTCGTCATCAGCAATCTGAAGCGCGCCGGGGGGCAAGCCGAGATGCATGCCGCTGCGGCAAGCGGCTGGCTGAGCGGCGCCGTTCCGAAGCGTACCGAGGCCGAAGACCTCGCCTGCGGCACATCGATCGATCAGGTGTTGGCGCAGCAGGTCGGACAATCGTCGCCGTTCCCCTCTTTGGAGTTCGGCACTGAAGATTTTACCGGCTACGTCGGTGGATGCACGCCGGGGTACAGCTGCGCGTATCACGACGCGATCGCCTGGGCATCGCCGACGCGGCCGCTCCCGATGGAGATCAACCCGCGTGGTGCCTTCGAGCGGCTGTTCGGCGACGGTGGAAGCGACGCGCAGCGTCGCGACAACCTGCGCGAGGATCGCAGCATCCTCGACGGCATTCTGAACGACATGCGTGCGCTGCAGACGCGGCTCGGCGCGCACGATCGCGCGCGCGTGGACACCTATCTGCAGGACCTGCGCGAGATCGAGCGGCGCATTCAGCGCAACGAGGCGCAGCAGCGCGCCGACGTCACGGTCGAGAAGCCGCTGGGCATTCCCGATTCATTCGAGGCGCACGCCGCGCTGATGACCGACCTGCTCGCGCTGGCGTATCAGACCGAGCTGACGCACGTCTTCACCTTCATGATGTCGCGCGAGGGAAGCCAGCGGACGTTCGGCACGATTGGCGTTCCCGACCCGTGGCACGTCACCTCGCATCATGGCGACAAGGCCGAGAAGATCGCGCACAACGCCAAGATCAACGTGTTCTGTCTGCAGATGGTCGGACGACTGCTCGACAAGTTGCAGGGCCTGCCCGATGGCGACGGCTCGGTGCTCGACCACTCGCTGATCTTCTACGGCAGCGGCATGGCCAACTCCAATGTGCACGCGACCGATCCGCTGCCGATGGTGGCGGTGGGCGGCGGGCTGGGTCGCGGCAATCGACATCTGGTGCTGCCGAAAGACACGCAGATCGGCAACCTCTGGCTGACCGTGGCCAATCGCTTTGGCAGCGAACAGAAAACGTTCGGGCAGAGCACCGGCACGATCGAGCTGTTCGGATGAGACCCGCACACGTAGGGTCCGTCTCGAGGCAGACCTTCGCCCTCACCGCCTGCGTGCTGGCGTTGGCCCAGACTCTCTCGGGGCAAACGCCGACCACCCCGCTGCATCAGGCGGTGTTGTCGGGTGATGGTGCGGCCGTGCAGCGCCTGATTCGTTCGGGTGCCGACGTCAACGCGGCGAACCGGTACGGGGTCACGCCGCTGTTGCTTGCCGCGCAGCGCGGGCGCGGCGACCTGATTGATGGACTCCTCAAGGCCGGCGCCAGCGTCAAGACCGCTGAAGCAAAGCTGCCGGAAGGTCAGACGCTGGTGATGCACGCGGCACGGACCGGTGACATCGCGTCCCTCAAAGCCCTCATCGCCGCGGGCTCCAACGTCAACGCGCGAGAGACTCGCACCGGAACGGCGGCGGTGATCTGGGCCGCGATCGGCAATCGCGCCGACGCCGTTCGCGTGCTGGCCGAAGCCGGCGCGGATCTGAACGTCGTGTCGAAGGTCACGTCCTATCCGCACACGCAGAATGGCGTGCTGCTCAGTGGTCTCGAAGAAGGCTACTCGTACGTCGGGCAGACGGTCCTGCCGCGTGGCGGCTGGTCGGCGGCGATGTTTGCAGCGCGTGAAGGCGCGGCGGACGCGGCGCGTGCGCTCGCCAAATCGGGTGCGAACCTCGATTTTGCCGACCCCGAAGGCACCACTGCGCTCATCATCGCGATCATCAACGGACACTACGACGTCGCTGCAGTGCTCGTCGAAAAGGACGCGAATCCCAACCTCGCGGACGTCAAGGGCATGACGCCACTTTATGCGGCGGTAGACATGCACACGATCGGCGATACGTTCGGGCGACCGTATCCGCCGAAGGACGTGATTGACGGCAGTCTCAATGCGGCGCGTGTGCTCATCAAGGGCGGCGCCAACGTCAACGCGCAGCTGAAGGCGCCGATCCTCAAGCGTGTCTATGATGCTGGAGACAACCGTCTTGGCGAGGGCGCGACGCCGTTCATGCGCGCCGCACGCAAGTGCGATGTCGAGATGATGCGCCTGTTGCTCGATGCGAAGGCCGACGTCACGCTGACGCAGAAAAGCGGCAATACGCCAGTGATGTTATGTGCCGGGGCGGTGTCAGGCGGGAACAGTGAGGACACCCCCGAACGGGTCAGCGAAGACGAAGCGCTCGCCGCGATCCGTCTCGCGCTCGAAGCCGGCGTGGACGTCAACGCGCAGAACACCACCGGCGATACAGCACTGCACACCGCCACGACGTCCGGCGGTGGTCAGCCGGCGATCATCAGGCTGCTCGTCGAGCGCGGCGCACGCCTCGACGTGAAGAACAAATCCGATCGCACGCCGCTCGATGCGGCGACACGCGCCCGCCAGCCCAATCAGGCGACCATTGCGCTGCTGAAAGAGCTCGCGGCGCGCTAGGATTGTTGATTGGCTGATCGGTGATCAGCCACGCGAATGCTGTGCCCATCGTTTGCGAGGACACATGGCCAAGAAACGAGTGACGCGTCCTACCTCACGCCGGTCCGCCCCGAAGAGAGCAGCGAAGAAGACCCCGCGAAAAGTGGCCGCGCGAAAGGCGGTGCCACGCAAGGCAGCTCGACGAAAGGCTCCGACGCGAGGGGCATCGGCTCGCCTGGCCCGGCCCAGCGAAATTTTCGCGCCGGTTGTTGGCGCCGAGCGTCGCGAGATCGGCCACGTGCTGCTCGAGGTCGGCAGGGCCGGCGCCGCCAGGGTCAAGCGAATGGTGTATCCAGTCGGGTTTCGGTGGTCAGTGGATATGAAGCCCGTGGTCGGCACGGAGTTGTGCATGCACGCGCACGTGGGCTTTCTGGTCCATGGCGAGATTCACATCGAGTATCCGGACGGATGCGTCATCGAGCATCGCGCCCCGCAGATCGTCGCGATCGAGCCAGGACACGACGGCTGGGTCGTCGGCAATGAACCGGTGGTGATGATCGAGTTCGATTTCGAACGTGAGACCACGAATCGGCTGGGCATGCCGGACAGCCATCGGCACTCCAATTCTTAATCTGACGATCTTTGATTGTTGATTCCTTGTTGATTGGCGATTGTCGATTGGTGATTGAAGACCCATCGTAGTTTCAATCACCAATCGGAAATCGACAGTCAACAACCAATCAAAGATCAAGAATCGCTAATCAACAATCACTGCCCGCCGTGGGTCCGCTGCATGGAGTGTCGATTGACGTAGTCGGCAATCCGCTCGCCGACCGCATCGCTGATGGCGCGCGTCGGCCGGACCGGCCATTGCCCCCGACGGTCAACGCCTCGTGTTTTCGGTGCAACGACGGGGACTCACGCACCTGTATGTGATTAACGCCGATGGAACCGGGGCGCGCAGGGTCGCCGAGGACCTCAACGTGCGAGGCGCGCCCGCCTGGTCGCCAGATGGACAATGGTTGGCGGTCGCCGCCATTCGGGACGGCGAGCCGCAGCTGTTCAAGATCCCGGTCGGGGGTGGGACGCCCCTTCTGCTCGTGAAGGAGTACTCGACCGATCCGATCTGGTCCCCAAGTGGAGAGTTTCTCGCCTATTCCGGCGCGGATGTCGGTACGACTTTTTCCGTGAAAGCCGTGAATGCGGACGGCACACCACACGACTTACCGAAACTGATCCTGACCCGTGGTGCGCGGCGCATGGCCTTTCTCGGCGGGAATGATGCGCTGGTCATCCTGAAAGGAGACGTCTCGCACAAAGAGTTCTGGCTTGTCGATCTCAAGACCGGACGCGAGCGGCAACTGACCAACCTCGGTCGCGAGTTTGCGATCGGCGACTTCGACCTGTCCGGGGACGGTCGCGAAATCATCTTCGATCGTGCGCGAGAGGAGTCGGATATCGTCGTGTTCGACTTGCCCCAGCGATGACGCGCGCGCGTTAGAGTGGCGCGGTCGAGGGCGCCAAGGCGGTCGGCAAGGCCTCTCGGGTTACAATAGAAGGTTCATGATCTCAGTCAGCGGCGTCTCCATGCGGTTCGGCTCCAAAGTGCTGTTCGAGGACGTCTCGACGACGTTTTCCTCGGCCAGACGATACGGGCTCACCGGCCCCAACGGGTCGGGCAAGTCCACCTTTATGAAGCTTCTGACCGGCGAATCGGAGCCCCAGCGAGGGACCGTTGTCCGTCCTCGGAAGCTCGGCGTGCTGCGCCAGGATCAGTACGCCTTCGACAGCTATCGCGTGATCGACACCGTGATCATGGGGAACAAACGGCTGTGGGACGCCTTGGCTGAGCGCGACGCCCTGTATGCGCGTCCCGAGATGTCGAATGAAGACGGCATGCGTCTCGGCGAGCTCGAGGGCATCGTCGGTGAAGAGGATGGGTACTCAGCCGAGAGCGATGCGGCGGTGCTGTTGCAAGGCCTCGACATCGCCGACGCCCTACACGAGAGGACGATGGCCGAACTGCAGGGCGGCCAGAAGGTGCGTGTGCTGCTCGCGCAGGCGCTGTTCGGCCATCCCGAAGCGCTGCTGCTCGACGAGCCGACGAACCATCTGGACCTCGACTCGATCCATTGGCTCGAGGAGTTTCTCCTTCGCTACGACGGCACGCT
>DAINQP010000226.1:0-9322 GCA_036742665.1 Vicinamibacterales bacterium
CGCCGGGTCCTCAGACCCGGCGATCGCCACCGGCATCATCGCGGTCGTAAAGGCCAACGCATATGGGCACGGCTCGGCGCGCGTCGCGCTCGCGCTCGAGCAGGCCGGCGCGACGATGCTTGCGTGCGCCGACATCGAAGAAGGGATCGCCATTCGCCAGGCTGGCGTGCGTGTGCCGATTCTCGTGTTCGGCGCCTTGAGCGTGAGTGACCTCGATGGGCTGTTCGAGTTCGCCCTGACGCCGACGATCTCGACGCCAGGTGCCGCGCGCGCCGTGCAAGCGGCCGCCGCGCGTCACAAGACGACGATCGGCTATCACCTGAAGATCGATACCGGCATGAATCGTCTCGGATTCCGGCACGACAATCTGCGGCGGACATTGCCCGATCTGCTCTCGGGCGCCAACCTTCGTCTCGAGGCGGTGTACACGCATTTCGCATCCGCCGACATCCCCGAGAGCCCTGTGTTCAACGACCAGCGCGACCGGTTCGAAAGCGCCTGGTCGGTGATCAACGGGTTGATTCCGTCAAAAGCTCGGATACTTCGCCATGCGTGCAACAGCGCGGCGCTGCTTCGCGACTCGCGCGTGTGGTACGACGCCGTCCGCCCCGGGCTGCTTCTCTACGGCATCGTCCCGCCGCCGTTGGCATCAACGATTCAGCTCACACCGGTGATGTCGTTGACCAGCCGTGTCGTCGCTGTCAAAGGGCTGCGTCCCGGCGAAGGTGTCGGCTATGGCTGGCGCTATCACGCCGATGCGCCGCGGACAGTTGCGGTAATTCCCGCCGGCTACGCCGATGGCCTCGACACTCGACTGTGCGGCCGTGGTCACGTCTTGATCCGAGGCCAGCGAGCGCCGATTGTCGGCGCCGTGTCGATGGACATGATCACCGTGGACGTGACGAAACTCGGGGACATCGAGCCTGGCGATGAAGTGGTGCTGCTTGGGCGTCAGGGAAGCGAGAGCTGGCAGCAGATCGACGCGCGCGAAGTGGCGGCTGCAATCGGAACGATTCCCTGGGAGATCGTCTGTCGTCTCGGTACGCGTATTGAACGACAATATGACTAGGCCCTGAACCGAAAGCCCAGCGCCCAAAACCGCCTTAAGCCAAAGTCATGAAGTCGCCGAAGGCTGTGTTCGTTTGCCAGGAATGCGGTGCACAAGCGCCCAAGTGGATGGGGCGCTGCAACGACTGCGGCGCGTGGAACTCCCTCGTCGAGGAGCGCGTCGCCGAGGGCGCTCCCGCCGCCGGCAGCAGCCGCTACGCGCAGTTCTCCACAACATCGGCTGCCAAGCTGTACGCAGAAGTTGAAACGGCACAGGGCGTGCGCCTCTCGACGGGGATCGACGAATTCGATCGTGTCCTTGGCGGTGGAGTCGTACCGGGTTCGCTCGTGCTGCTTGGCGGTGAGCCTGGCATTGGCAAGAGCACGCTGCTTCTACAGGCCGCCGCCCACTTCGCGCGAGAGATTGGACCAGTACTGTATGCCTCGGGCGAAGAGTCCGAGCATCAGATCAAGAGCCGTGGTGATCGCCTCGGCGTCGGCGCGGCACCGTTATATCTCCTGTCTGAAACCTGCATCGAAAGAATTCTCGAAGAGGAGGCGCGTCTCAAACCCGCGCTGGTGATCGTCGACTCGGTGCAGACCGTCTGGTCGAGCAAGTTTCAGTCGGCGCCAGGGAGCATCGGTCAGGTGCGGGAGGCCGCGACACAGTTTCTCTTCGCTGCGAAAGGTCAGAACGTTCCAACCGTCCTGGTCGGTCACGTGACGAAGGACGGCAATCTTGCCGGACCCAAAGTCCTCGAGCACGTCGTGGACACGGTGCTCTACTTCGAAGGCGAGCGCCATCACGCGCACCGCGTCGTCCGCGCGGTGAAGAACCGGTTCGGTGCGGTGAGCGAGCTGGGTGTATTCGAGATGACGGGCGCAGGGCTGCGCCCGGTGCCGAATCCCTCGAAGCTGTTTCTGTCCGAGCGTGCATCGGGCACGCCCGGATCCGCCGTGCTGTGCTGCGTCGAGGGATCGCGGCCGATCCTCGTCGAGGTGCAAGCGCTGGTCAGCACCAGCACATACGGGAACGCGCGTCGAATGGCGATTGGGATCGACCAGAACCGGCTGTCGCTGTTGCTCGCCGTGCTCGAGAAGCGGGCCGGGCTGAGCCTCGCCGGCGACGACGTGTACGTGAATATCGCCGGCGGCATGACTATCGACGAACCCGCCGCCGATCTGAGCGTCGTGGCTGCCGTCGCGTCGAGCGTACGTAATCGGAGCCTTGCGCCGTCCACCGCGCTCTGTGGAGAAGTCGGTTTGAGCGGCGAGATCAGGGGCATTCCGCAGGCGGCGCTGCGCGTGCGCGAGGCTGCGCAAATGGGATTCACGCGAATTGTCCTGCCAGCTGCCAATCTCGAGGGCTCGGGAGACGGCAAAATAGAGCTGGTTGGTGTACGGACCGTGGGGGAGGCGCTGGACGAGCTGATTGCTTGATTTTCGGGCTCGGCAGTTCTAAGGTTCACTGATTCATACACATCTCTCTCATCACCCGCTGCCCCTGGGAGTTCGCAATGGCGTGGTTCGCACTCGCGCGTGTTCTGTTCGTAGCGGCGGTTGGTTATTCGGCATTTCAGCTCGAGCCCCTCGGCCCTGACTCTGCCTTCCTCAACGTCGCTTTCGGAGCCCTCCTCGGACTGTTGATCGTCGTCCTCGAGCTCAGGCTGAAGGGGACGTCAGTCACGCACATGATCGGTGCGCTGCTCGGCGGCGCCATCGGTCTGCTCGCCGCGCGGACAATCGGCGCCGCGCTCTACTGGGCGAATCTCGGCAACGAGCGCGTGGTGTTCCTGCACAGTTTCATCCTGCTCGCGCTCCCATATTTGGGTCTGGTGCTTGGGGCTCGTCGCGGCGAATGGTTGGAACCTCAGAACCTCATCTCGCTGTTCCGTTCGGCGGGTCCGCGCAAGCGTTACAAGATCCTCGACACGAGCGTCATCATCGACGGCCGCATCGCCGACATCTGCGAAACCGGTTTCATGGACGGAACCATCGTGATCCCGCAGTTCGTTCTGAAAGAGCTGCAGCTCGTGGCGGATTCGTCGGATTCGATGAAGCGCAATCGCGGACGGCGCGGGCTCGATATTCTGCAGAAGGTCCAGAAGATGGCGGGCGTGGAAGTCACCATCTCCGACATGGACTTCCCTGACGTGCGCGAAGTCGATCTGAAGCTGATCGAGCTGGCGCGTACGCTGCAGGGCAAGATCGTCACCAACGATTTCAACCTGAACAAAGTTGCGCAACTGCGCGGCGTCGAGGTGTTGAATATCAACGAGCTCGCCAATTCGCTCAAGCCGGTCGTGCTGCCTGGCGAGATCATGAAGGTATTCATCCTCAAGGAAGGGAAGGAATACAACCAGGGCGTCGCCTATCTCGACGACGGGACGATGGTCGTTGTGGATAATGCGCGCAAGATGATCGGCAAGACCATCGACGTGGTCGTGACGAGCGTGCTGCAGACCACGGCCGGGAAGATGATCTTCGGACGATTCATCGAGCCGTCCGCCGCCGCGCAGCCGACCTCGGCGCCAGCGCCGGCCACCGGCTCCCGTCCTGCGATCACGCCACCCGCCGCTGCCGCGGGCAAGTAACACATGCCTCCGTTTCACTGGTGGCGCACGGTTTTCTTTCTGATCCCGTGCATTGCGGTCTACACGATCGTGCTCGGCACGCTGTCGCTCGTGTCGAGTCTTTTCGATCGCAACGGATATTTCGCGCACTGGTGCGCGCGCACGTGGTCGCGTCTGATTCTGGCCACATCGGGTGTACGCGTCACTACACGCGGACTCGAGCGCCTGGAGCCCGGACGCACCTACGTGTTCGTCGCAAACCATCAGAGCATCTACGACATCCCGATCCTCTTCTGGTCGCTCCCATACCAGTTGCGGATCATCGCCAAGGAATCGCTGGGAAACGTCCCGTTCATGGGCTGGCACCTTCGTCGGACCGGCCACATGCTCGTCGATCGCAAGCGTCCGGACTCGACCCGTGTGATTCATTGGGCGGAGCGGCTCACCGCGAAGGGCCTCTCACTCATCGTGTTTCCCGAGGGCACTCGCAGCCGAGACGGCCGCGTCGCGCGGTTCAAGGGCGGCAGCTTCTACGTCGCACTCGAAGCCGGGCTGCCCGTCGTGCCGCTTTCCGTGATCGGCAGCCGTCATGTGATGTTGAAGGGACGGCTCACGAGCTATCCCGGCGAGGTCCGGCTCGTTGTCCACGAGCCGATTGATACGAGCGGGATGGTCGGCGCGGACGCAAAGGAATTCGGCGAACGCGTGCGGCGGCTCATCGCACCCGACGCCGAGTCCGATCTCGGATCGGCACCGCCCGATGTCGATGCGGTTCACGCTCGCGCCTGAGCTGACGCCCATCGTCCGTCCCGGCGTGCTCTGGCTCGACGGCGCGACCGTCGTCGAGCGCGACGCGCGTCTGAATGCTCCACTCGCCGCGGCCGAAGACGCAGTGCGTGCGCATCCGCCTGCCGAAATCACCGCCGTCCGCACGATGTACAAACGCGTCGGTTTGGATCCGACGAAGACGCGCCCCTCGTCTGAAGCGCTATTACGTCGCGTTCGCAAAGGCGACTCGCTGCCGCGCATCAACTCGATGGTGGACGTGTGCAACTGGTGCTCGCTCGAGTTTCAACTGCCGTACGGCCTCTATGACGCGGCGCAGATTGAAGGTGACGTCGAGCTCCGCATCGGTCGCGCCGGCGAGTCGTATCCCGGCATAAGGAAAGATGCGGTGCATGTGGAGGGGCGGATTGCGCTCGCCGATCGCCTCGGCCCATTCGGTAACCCGACGTCGGACTCGGCACGAACGATGGTGACGACGGCCACGACACAGGCGATGCTCGTCGTATTCGCGCCGCGCGAGGTCGAGCGGCTTCGACTCGATGCCGTCCTCGACGCCACAGCGAGCCGTATGATCGACTTGACCGGCTGCCGTGAGGTCGCACGCTCGGTGGATTGAGTCCACCGAAGGCCGTGACCTCGGGGTACAATTTGGGGATTCACGTGTCCGGCCTCGGCGATCCACCACCCGGGAAGAAACCGAAACGAGCTCCGCGCATCAACGGACCATTTCAGGGGCGTTGGCGCGGCACGGTCGATTTCGATCTGACCATTCACGACCTGAGTATCACCGGCTGCTTGATCGAGTCGTTTCACGAGATGCCGGCAGGCCGCCGGATGACGATCGAGATCGATCTGCCGGAAGAAGGCACCGTGAGCGTATCGGCCGAGTCGGTCTATTCGAGACCCGACTTCGGGTATGCGGTGAAGTTCATCGACGTTCCGCCTCAGACGCGGGTACATCTCGCCCGCGCAGTCTTTCACAAGCTGACCAAGTCCAAGTCGGCGCCAGACGGGTAGACTGAGGTGTTGTGTTCGTCTCAGCCATCATTGCCGCGGGTGGGCGCGGCCTGCGCGTTGGCGGATCCTCTCCGAAGCAGCTGCTGACGATCGGCGGACGGCCGATTCTGGCGAGGAGCGTGGATGCCTTCATGGCGTGCGACGTGATCTCTGAGATCGTCGTCGCGCTGCCCGCTGATCTGGCCGCAGCGCCGCCGTCCTATCTCGAGCAGCGCGGCAAGCCGGTGACCGTCGTGAGCGGCGGCGATCAGCGTCGCGCATCGGTCGCCAACGCCTTCGCGCGCATCTCGGCGTTGGCGGAGATCGTGGTCATTCACGACGCCGCACGGCCGTTGGTGAGCGTCGATCTGATCCGCCGCACCGTGGCGGCGGCCGCTGAAACCGGAGCGGCGATTGCGGCGCTGCGCGCGCATGACACGGTGAAGCAGACGAACGGCGAGGGGGCGATCACCGCGACGTTACCGCGCGAACGCATCTATCTCGCGCAGACGCCGCAGGCGTTTCGCGTCCCCGTGCTGCGCGACGCGCTGCGTGTCGTTGGCGAGGCCACAGATGAAGCCATGCTTGCGGAGCGGGCAGGTCACACGGTTCGCATCGTGGACGGCGATGCGCGAAATCTCAAGATCACGACCCCGGACGATTTGACGATGGCGGAGCATCTCACCACGGCCTCGGCGCGAGCGCCGGTGCTGCGCATTGGCAATGGATACGACCTGCACCGGCTCGTGCCGGGACGGCCGCTGATCCTTGGCGGTGTGCGTATTCCATTTGAAAAGGGGCTGGAGGCGCACTCTGACGGCGACGTGATCTGTCACGCCGTGACCGATGCGGTGCTCGGCGCTGCCGGTGCCGGCGATATCGGCGGTCATTTCCCCGACAGCGATTCGACCTGGAAGAACGCGGATAGCATCGAGTTGCTGCGCCGCGCCTCGGCGATCGTGGGGGAAGCCGGCTACGCGATCGTCAACGTCGACGTGGTGGTCATCGCACAGAAGCCAAAGCTCGCGCCGCATGTGGACGCGGTGCGCGCGAACCTCGCCGGTGCGCTGGGCTGCGAGGCGTCACAGATTAGCGTCAAGGGCAAGACCAACGAGGGTGTGGATTCTATGGGCGCAGGTGAGTCGATTGCGGTCCACGCGATCGCGTTGCTTCATCGGGTCGGGAGTCATTTGTCGAAGGGCTGAGTGGCTGACACGGCTCGTAAAATGACTCCCGACCCCATGAGACTGCGATTCGCTCCAAGTCCGACCGGCCAGCTTCATGTGGGCAATGCGCGCACGGCGCTCTTCAACTGGCTCCTGGCGCGCGGGCAGGGCGGTACGTTCATCGTCCGCATCGAGGACACCGACGTCGAGCGATCGACGCGCGAGTCGGAACAGGCGATCCTCGATGACCTTCACTGGCTCGGACTCGAGTGGAGCGAAGGGGTTGAGGCAGGTGGAGAGGATGGACCGTATCGTCAGACGGAACGGCTGCACATCTATCGCGCGCACGCGATCGAGCTGATGTCGTCGGGTAAGGCGTATCACTGTTTTTGCTCCGCCGAGCAGCTCGACGCCGATCGACAGGACGCGTTGCAATCAGGCGAGCCGCCGAAGTACACAGGCCGATGCCGGGCCATCTCGCGCGACGGTGCGCGCAAACGAATCGAGAACGGCGAACCGGCGGTCATTCGCTTTCGAGTCCCCGACACCGGCAGCGTGAGGTTTGACGACATCGTCCGCGGCCCGCTGTCGTTCGACATGGACGTCATCGGCGACTTCGTGTTGCTCCGTTCGACCGGTGTGCCCGCCTACAACTTTGCCGTCGTCATTGACGATGCGCTGATGCACATCACGCACATCGTGCGCGGAGAGGATCACATCTCCAACACACCGCGGCAGGTGCTGTTGTATCAGGCGTTCGGCTGGACGCCGCCGATCTTCGCGCACGTGCCGTACGTGCTCGGGCCGGATCACGCTCCGCTGTCGAAGCGGCATGGGGCAACATCGGTCAAGGAGTTTCGCGATCGAGGCTACCTTCCCGAAGCGCTCACCAACTACCTTGCGTTGATCGGCTGGTCGCCCGGTGAAGGAGAGGAACTGCTGCCGCTCGACGAGTTGGCGAGGCGGTTCCGGCTCGAGAACGTCGGGCATAGCGCTGGCGTGTTCGACCCCGAGAAGCTGGCGTGGGCGAACCGCCATTACCTGAAGGCCGCCGATCATCGCCGGCTCGCGGACCTTGCGCTGCCGTATCTGCAGCAGGCTGGATGGATCTCGACCCCGACGACAGCCGGTCTCGAATTCCTCACGCAGATCGTGCCCGCAGCGGCCGCGTCCGTCGATCGACTCGAGCAGGTGCCGAAGCGGCTCGCGTTTCTCTTCGACTACTCGGCGGAACGCGCGCTGGAGACGCCGCAAATCCGTGACGAGGCGAACGACGCGCGCGCCGTCATCGATGCGCTTGCCACCGAGCTTGCGACGAGTGGGCCGCTGCTCGATCGCGAGGCTTTCCGCGCCGCCGCGACACGCGTGCGGGAGAAGACGGGGCAGAAGGGTAAGTCACTCTTTCATCCGATCAGGCTGGCCTTGACCGGGGAAGCCGAAGGGCTCGAGCTCGACCTCGCTGTCCCGGCGATTGAGCGGGGAACCGCCCTTGATGGTTCGTCGGGTATTCGGAGGATTCCCAGCGCGCGCGAGCGCGCGGCCGCGTTCGCGTCAGCGCTTGGCGTGGCGCGATGATCGTCTACGGAATCAACCCGGTCCTCGAGGCGCTTCGGGCCGGACGCGTGAAGGCGCTTCGTATCGCTCGGCGAGACGATGAACGCATGCGCGAGCTGCTGGCATTCGCGTCCACCCACGGGATCGCCCCGGAGCGAGTCACCAACGATGTGCTCACAAGACAGGCGAAAGGCGGCGTCCATCAGGGCGTCGTTGCCGACGTCGATGACGCCAGCGATTACAGCGTCGAGGACCTGGTGCGCGGCGCGAGAGCCGAAGCGCTGATCCTCGTCCTCGACGGCATCGAGGATCCACACAACCTCGGGGCTATTCTTCGTTCGGCCGATGCGACGGGGGTCGATGGCGTAATCGTGCAGGCGCGACGCTCGGCGGCGCGATCGGGTGTCGCGGCCAAGGCATCGGCTGGTGCCATGGCGCACGTGAAGATCGCTGAGGTCGTCAACATCGCGCGTGCCCTGGAGGAGTTGAAGGATCTAGGCGTATGGACGGTCGGTCTCGCGGGCGAGGCGTCGCTGCCATACGACGATGTGGATTTTTGCTCGCCGACGGCGATCGTGCTGGGCGCAGAAGGCCCCGGACTGCGGCGCCTGGTGCGCGACAAGTGCGATCTGATGGCGTCGATCCCGATGCACGGCCACGTCGGCAGCATCAACGTGTCGGTTGCGGCGGGTGTTGTATTGTTTGAAGCCGTCCGCCAGCGGCGAAGGGCAAAATCAGCGGCTGAATAAGTGGGTCGATCGGGTCGGGATCCAACCGCCCGCCGCGAGAGTCAAATGATTGAGGCCGTTGGGGTTGGCTCAGGTGGGCCCACGCGGTCGCGTGATTCCAGCCACATTTGCCTTGACAAGCGGTCGAGTTGCTCGTCTGGCACGGGAAGTGCTATTATCTGCTCTTTGTCTGGCTGGCGTAGCTCAGTCCGGTAGAGCAGCTGATTTGTAATCAGCCGGTCGGGGGTTCAAATCCCTCCGCCAGCTCCATGGACGGATCACGCCGCTCTTCAGGGATACATCGGACACGCGGACTCCAATGACATGTGCAGGCTTGAGGGCAGCAGCCCACGGTCTCAGAGGATACAGGAGCTGAGATCCAAAGCAGTCGTGCCCTGAATGTCGCACGAGATGTGTTTCGGGGAGGTGGCAGAGCGGTCAATCGCAGCAGGCTGTAAACCTGCCGCCTTCG
>DAINQP010000227.1:0-9266 GCA_036742665.1 Vicinamibacterales bacterium
GAGCAGCGCAAACGTCACGCGATTGCGGAAGGTCTGCGGCGGCGGCTGCGCGCCGGTCGGACGCGCGCTTCGCTCCAGCTCTCGCCATCGTTCAGCGCCGGCCGGATTCGACACGCGATACGCTGGTCCCAGCTCGCGCATGTCTGCAGACATCGCGAGGAAGTCTGGCGTTCTGAGTCTCTGCATCGCTGCCTGATATTCAGGATCCTGAACGCCGCCAATACTGTTGGCGACGACGAGACTGCGCAGCCGCTTGGGGAAGGAGAGCGCGTAGTCCCACGCCACGAATCCGCCCGCCGCGGTGCCGACCAGATGGAAGCGATCGATCTTCAGGTAGTCGATCAGCGCCTTCAGATCATCCGCACCAGTTCCCGGCTGCGGGCCTGACGGATCGACGACCGATCGTCCGTAGCCGCGCCGGTCGTAGGTGATTACGCGATAACCGCGCGATGCGAACACCGGGCGCTGATACTCCCAGACCCGGCTGCTGCCGGTTGCGGCGTGCACGAACACCACTGGCTCGCCGTTGCCGCCGCTATCGGTGAAGAAGAGATGCACACCGGGTAGATCGGCCGACGCTTCGCGCGCGGGCGACTGTGCGAGCGAGGCGGACCCGAGGAGCGCCGTGAGCGAACCGATGAGCGCGAGACGAGTGAACATGGCGTGCTTAGGGTACACTGCCGCCCATGTTCAGCATCCTCAGCGTCATGCTTCTCGCCGCGCAGACCGCGCCGCCATCCTGTGAAAAGCTCGCGTCGCTCGCGCTGCCGAACACGACGATCATGTCAGCGCAACTCGTACCGGCAGGCCCGTTCACGCCGCCGGCGCAGCAAGGACCGCCCGGAGGTCCCGTTGCACCAAACGCGCAGGCGGGAGGCCGCGGCGCGGCCGCCGGTGGGCGCGGACAGGGCCCGGCGGCTCCGCAGACCATGCTGCCCGCGCATTGCCGAGTACAGGCGGTGCTGAAGCCGTCCTCTGATTCACATATCGAGATGGAGGTGTGGCTGCCGGCGGAGAACTGGAACGGCAAGTTCCAGGCAGTCGGCAACGGTGGATGGGCGGGCAACATCAGCTATCCCGCGCTGGCGTCGGCGCTGCAGGAAGGCTACGCCGCCGCATCGAACGACACGGGTCATAAGGGCGGCAACGCATTGTTTGCGATCGGGCATCCCGAGAAGCTGACCGACTTCGCGTATCGCGCCGTTCACGAGATGGTGGTGCAGTCGAAGTCGATCGTCTCGTCGTACTACGGTCGTTCGGCGCGGCTGTCGTACTGGAACGGCTGCTCGACTGGTGGACGTCAAGGTCTCATGTCGGCGCAAAAGTATCCGGAGGACTTCGACGCGGTCCTCGCCGGCGCGCCAGCCAACTTTCAAACGCATCTGCACGCCTGGGATCTGTCGGTCGCCATTCCCGTGCTGAAGGACCCCGGTGCGGCGATACCGGCGTCGAAGCTGGCGATGATCAACCGTGCAGCGCTGAATGCCTGTGACGCGCGTGACGGCGTCACCGACGGTCTCATCAACGACCCGCGAACGTGCTCATTCGACGTCGCGAAGCTGCAATGCAAGGCCGGCGACGGTGAAGACTGTCTCACCGCGCCGCAAGTGGCCGCGGCGAAACGCGCGTATTCGGCCGCGAAGACAGGCAGTGGCGAGGTCGTGTTCCCCGGCAAGGATCCTGGCAGCGAGACCGGCTGGGGCGGGTTCGTCGGCGGGCAGCAGGCGCCGGGTGTGTCTGTAGGTTCGTTCCAGGTGGCCTACCAGGATGCGAATTGGGACCCGAAGACCTTCGACCTCGACAAAGATCTCAAATCAGTTGACGAGAAGGTCGGGTCGATCGTCAACGCGACGAACCCGGACCTGCGCGCGTTCAAGGCGCGCGGTGGCAAGTTGATTCTGTATCACGGCTGGAACGACACGGCGATCTCCGCCGGCAACACCATCAACTATTACCAGAGCGTGCTCTCGAAGATGGGCGGCAAGCAGGATGACTTCATCCGCTTGTACATGGCGCCAGGCATGCAGCACTGCGGCGGTGGCCCGGGCCCGAACCAGGTGAACTGGATGGCGGCCCTCGAGCGCTGGCGCGAGTCGGGCACGGCGCCGGATCGTCTCGACGCGGCTCACGTCACCAACAACCGCGTGGACATGACACGGCCGCTGTGTCCGTATCCGCAAGTGGCGCAGTACAAGGGCGTCGGCAGTACGAATGACGCTGCGAACTTTGTGTGCAAGGCTCCGTAGGGATGCCTACAACGCGGAGGCAAGGCTCGCGCCCGTCCCGTAGACGAACAATCGCGGATAATTTCGAGCCATGGGCAAAACCCGGCTCGAGGCGTTCAGCGACGGCGTCGTCGCCATCATCATCACCATCATGGTGCTCGAAATGCGGGCACCACACGACACCGACCTGGCCTCTCTGAGGCCGCTGCTCCCGGTGTTTCTCAGTTACGTTCTGAGCTTCATCCACATCGGCATCTACTGGAACAACCATCATCACCTGCTGCACACGGCGCGGCATGTGACTGGCGGAATCCTGTGGGCCAACCTGCATCTGCTCTTCTGGCTGTCACTGGTGCCATTCGTCACGGCGTGGATGGGGGAGAACGCCTTCGATCAGCCACCGGTGGCGCTCTGGGGCATCGTGATGCTGATGGCGGGCGTCGCGTACTACATCCTGACCATCATTCTGATTCGGCACCACGGACCGGAGTCAACACTCCGTGCCGCGGTCGGGAGCGACGTCAAGGGAATGATGTCGGTGCTGATCTACGCGGTCGCGATTGTGGTGTCGTTCGCCAATCGCTGGGTATCGCTGGCGCTCTACGTCGCGGTCGCGCTGATGTGGCTCGTCCCGGACCCGCGCATTGAGAAGCGCGAACGCGCGTAGGGCACGTCTTTCTGGACGGGCCTGCTTACTCAATAGAGCAGCGTATTGGGTTGTAGTCCGCACAGGATCCGGCCGTACAGCTCGAGGCCAGTCTGTGGGTGCATGATGGCGTGATTCGCCAGCGCCTGAATATCGCGCTGATAGCGCTGGATAGCCATGTGCTCCTGAATCGATGACGCACCGCTCGCATAGAAGAGGATGTCGGTCGCCTCTCTCGCCAGCCCGGTCGAATACGCGACATGGGCTCGCGCCTTCACGCGCTCCTGCATCGTCATTGACCCGTTCCGGGCGCTGTCCAGCAGCGACGTCGCCAGACGGACATGCGCGTTCGACGAATCGATCTTCAGCGACGCTTCGGCCATCTGCAGATGCGTGACCGGCGCCTCTGCCTTGTTCGTGTACGTCGTGTAGGTGATGCCGCGGCCGGGAAGACGTTCGATGAACATGTCCCACGCACCGCGGGCGATCCCGAGCGGCGTGCCGCCGGCGTTGACGGTGAGCACTGGCGCGAGCGGATATTTGAAATATGGGTTGTCGGCGTTGTGGCGGGCTGGATACTTGCCCGCCAGCATATCGGGCAGTGGCATCGTGCGGCGGGCCGGCACGAACACGTTCTCAGCGACGACGGTGTTGCTGCCGGTTGCCGACATGCCGGTCGCGTACCAGTCGTCGAGGATCTTCAGGTCGGCGCTCTTCGCGATCATGCACGTCGGCATCTCGCCGACGAGCACGTTGAGCACTGTCCACGTGGCGCCATGGCAGCCGGTATTGAACGGCCAGCGACCATTGGCGACATAGCCCTCGTCTGTGCGCACCGCGGTGCCGGTGGGGGAGAAGACACCGGCGATGCGTGGATCACGATTGGCGTAGATTTCTTCCTGCGTCTCATCGGGGAAGACACCCACCATCCACGACATCGCGCTGTAGATGGTTGCCACCCATGACGTCGATGGACACCCGCGCGCGACCTCGGCGAGCACGTCGCACTGCGTCTGAAAATCCGCCTCGACGCCTCCGTAGGCTTTCGGCGCGGTCATCATGAAGATGCCGGCCGCGCTCAACGCATCAAGGCTCTCGGGTGGAACGCGGCGCGCTTTCTCCGCGGCTGGTGCGGCTTTGCGGAGGAGCGGGATGAGGGAAGTCGCCCGCTCGACCAATTCTTCGCTGATCGCCATCGGGCGATCGTATCAGTGGACCGGCCGGCGCACGTCGGCGTCCCATCCGGAGCCCGCGTCGGCCGGCATGATCTTCATGAACGCCTCGACCGCGTGTATCTGGCCTCCGTAGACCTTGAACGCTTCCCACACCATGAGCGCATTGCCGACGCCGTAGCGATCGGCGCGTCCGAAGTTGATGCGAAGCAGAGTGAGACCAAGCTGCTCGTCCACTGCCAGCACGCGATAGCTCAGGCCAGGATGGGTCGAGATCGCCTGGCCCTTGATGTCCTCGCAGGACGGTGGGTTCAGCGTGCAACCCTTACCCGCCATGAGTCGTCCGTTCTCGAAGCGATACGCATCAGGCGCGAAGGGAGCGTTGACGCTGACGAAGCTTCCGATCTCGAGACCGGCAGGATAGTACTCCGCAAGCGTGATGGCGTCCGCGCGTGAGCTCCGTTTTGTGGGATCGACCGGCATCGTCATCACCGGATTCGTGGATTGCAGTGCCTCGATCGCGAAGATCGCTCCTTCCTTTTGATTTCGCGTGACCTGTGTTTCCACTTCAGCGATCGCGTTGTTCACCACTTTCAGTCGCAACGCCAGCATCACCGGAGCGCCGGCTTCTTCGACGACAACCTGCGATGCCGCTACGCCTTGCGTCACGTCGAGGATGTCGAGGCGATAGGGCCTGATCTTCGATGCGCTTTTCCACAACCCGTCACCGAGTTTCGTCTCGACGGTGTCCTCAGTGAAGCGAACATTCGGCGCCAGCGGCAGCGTGCCAGGCGCATGAGCCACCATGGCGTTCAGATATCGCGTGATGAATCCGCGAAGACATTCGCGGTCGCAGTCGCTTGCAGCCGCTCGCGTTGTCTGGGCGGCCAGAATCCCCCAGACGGCGGCGAGCACGCAGGCGCGCATGATGATGGTCTTCATAGTTGTCGCATTATCGGTCACGAGGCTCCCAACTCCCTTCGGCCGTTGAGAGTTGGGAGTTGGGAGTGGTTGGAAGTCGGTGGTTGGTTGTTGGGAGTTGACCCACGTCAGAACGACAATTGCGCTCCCAGTTTGAAGAAGCGGCTCTGCAGCACGTTGGTCGGGCGTTGCCACGCGGAGGAGGTCGCCGTCGAGTAGGTCGAGCTGACGGTGAACGGCCAGCTGCTGTTGAACACGTTGTAGACGTCGAAGTCCGCCCGCAGCCGGTATCGTCCGAACGGGATGCGTTTGCTGGCGCGCAAATCGAGCTGGTTCAGATTGTGGTCGCCATACTCGAGACCTTCACGGATCAACTGGATCGTGCGGGAGTTCACGCCGGTCCAGGCGCGACCGACGAGAGGATTCACTGCCGTAGGCGTGCTGACCACGGCCCAGTTCGCCTGGATGCTTGGACCTGCGCCGCCGGTCTGCACGCCGCGGCTGAATTGATACGTGCCGGAAATCAGGACGTCGAACGGCAGTGTGTAGGAGCCCGAGACCTTCACGTCCGGACGGTAGGGGTACTCGCGACGGCACATCGTCGTACCGTCGGGGTAGCGCTCGGTGCCCTGGAAGGTCGGCGCCAGGAGATTTGGCCCGATGACAGCGTCGAGACCGGCGGTGAGCAGGTTGCAATTGTCGAAGAGCCTTTTCCCTGCGGCCACGCCGCCCTTCAGGAACGCGCCGTTTCTGAATCGAGCCTCGAGATTGACGTCGAAGCCTTGATATACGTTCGTCTCGCCGCCGAAGTCGTCGGAAAAACGAATCAGATTGTTGGCCGGCAAATTCTGGGCGAACACGGCCGGCTTCAGATCCATGACGCCACACACGTCGTAGCCACCACCGCCGGGCAGGTCGGGATCAGCAGGCGCCCTGATGCAGAACGAGTCGTAGCTATTGGCGTCGTAGCGCAGATCGTCGGTGAACGTCTGGTTCCCGAACGACCGTCGATAGTAGCCGCCGTTGAGCGACATTCGCTCGGCAATCTGATGCTGCGCGCCGACGGTGTATTCCCAGTTGTAGCCCCGCTTGCCCCACCCATTCAGCACGCCAGGGTCGGTGGTGGTTGTCGAGACGTTTCGTCCGAACGTGGGTGTCGCTGGTGAGGGGGCCAGTTCGTTGAACTGGATGTTGCCGTCCGCGTCGAGCGGCAGGCCATTGCCATCGATATCGGTCCACGGCCGCGTGTCAGTCAGTCCGAGCACCGTTACCGGGTTGGCGGCGTTTGCCGCAGCGATCTGCTGACCGGCGACGTATTTCGCGACGCTGGCTTTGATTGCCGTGCGGCCGGTGCCGAACAGATCGATCGCAACACCGACGCGTGGAGAAATGTCCTTCCAATTCTGGACGGTGCCGACGCAGCCGGCGCGTGTGTCGTTCTTTCCGTCGGCGCACTTGCCGAACGTAATTCCGTTGTTGAAACGGCTCGGGGTCACTTCGCTTTCGCGCGTTTCGCCGATGAACTGGTCATAGCGCAGGCCCAGGTTCCACGTGAGCCGGCTCATCGTCCAGCGGTCCTGCAGGAAGATGCCGGTGTCGGCCTTGATGCCGTTGCGGCGATCGGTCGGCAGGCGGAGTATCGTCTGGACCGGCCGTCCGGCGTTGTAGGTGATCGGCTGCATGTCGCCCGACCACTGCTCCAGCAGCCGCCAGTCACCCTGACTGATCGAAGCGCCGAGCCTGAAGGAATGCGATCCGGTCACGTACGACGCGGCGCCCATATACGTTCGGAGCTTGGAGAAGTGATCGGCCGGCGCGTTCCAGGCATTGGCGATCTTGTTATTCGACTGATCGAGCACCGTGTAGACGCGCGCGTCGCGGATCGCCGCGGGATCCCAGACTTTGTCACTGAGGCCGGTGACCGACCCTTGATAGAGCTCGGTGTATTCCTGGTTGTAGTAGCCGAAACCGCCTTCGAGCAGTAGCCGGTTGGTGTGCGTGCGCGTCCACTTGGTGACGTTCACGAAGCTCGTAGGCGTGACCTGGATGGCCGCCGCTTCCGGTGGCACCGTGGAGCTGATGCCCCAGTGATCGCGATACTTCCGCTGGTTGTCGTGGTAGACCGAGAACTTGTCCCTGCTGCTCGCCTGCCACGAGACGCGCGCCGCATTACTGACGATGTGGCCGTCGTCAACGCCCTTGCGATCGGTGTCGGCATCGTAGACGAACTGCGACGCGTTCCGATCGAAATAGCTGTCGGGGACCGTCTTTTCGACGCCCTGATGTCTGAACGTGTAGTGGAACCACACCCTGTCGCGGAAGACGGGACCGCCAATCGACGGATTGACGTCCCAGATGCGCTGGATCTCAGAGACGTTGGTCAGCCGATTATTCGGATTGAACGTCGTGCTGCCGGTCAGGTTCGAGCGTGCGCAGGGCTGACCGATACCAGACGATTTGCAGTTGTCGGACGCCCAGCTGGCGTCGGTGAAGTTGCCGAATGCCTGACCGCGAAACGAATTGCCGCCGTCGCGCGGCACCATGTTCACGCGAAGCCCGCCCTGGCCCATCTCGGCGGAATCGGCGCCGGTGATGTAGCTCAATTCTTCGAAGCTGGCGTCGTTCCAGTAGACGCCGCTGAACTGACCCTGCGCTTCGAGGTTGTTGAGTCGTAGACCTTCGATCGTCTGCACGGTGTCGCCCGAGCCGCGGTATTGCAGGGGTGACTGCTGCAGCGAGCCCGAACCGCCGACGTCGCGCGACAATGCGCCGCCGCCGCCGAGACTCAGCTGCGTGCCGGGAATCATGATCCCGATCGCCTGGATGTTCCGGCCGGTTGGCAGTACGTCCATCACTTCGCGAGTCATCACCGTGCGTGTCGTGATGCTCTGCGTGTCGACGATCGGCGATTCGCCGGTGACGGTGATCGTCTCGTTGAGTGCACCGATCTTCATTTCCGCGTCAACCGTCGCTGCGAAGTTCGACGTGAGCTCGATGCCCTCGCGAACGACAGTGGAGAAGCCGGCTAGCGAGAACGTGACGGTGTAGGTGCCCGGACGCAGGCTGATGATGCGGTAATTGCCGTCGCCATCGCTGACGGCGGCGCGGGTTTTCTCGATGAGCGCGGGACTTGACGCTTCAACGGTGACGCCGGGTAGCACTGAACCCGATGCATCCTTCACGACGCCGGCGATCTCGCTCTGCGCGAGCGCATCTACCGGCCATAGTACGAGACAAGCGAGCACCAACATGAACCCGAGGGCGGACGTTCGCATCGCCATCCTCCATCCGTTCTAGGTTTCCGCTCCGCGTCCCCGCGTTTACTTCCGTTCGATGGGTATCCCGTTCAACTCGTTTCCCCACAGGGCCGCCTGAACGTGGCCCCTACATTGGTTCGGTCCCTACGGTTTGCTGGACTGAATCCGGATCTGCTTCAAGGCGCCAAGCTCGCGTGAGAGCTCGGTGGTGCCGGCCGGCCACTGGTTGGCCTTGAGCAGGAACGCGACGAGGTCGGCGTTCTGCTGCCGCGACAACGTCCCGGGCTTATCGAGCGGCATGGTCGCACGGATCCGCTCGAACAGATCGCCCAGACTCAAGTCATTCCAATTTGCCGTGAACGTGCCACCGGTGAGCGGAGGAGTCATGTCGGCTCCTTCGAGTTCGGGACCGTGACAGTTCACGCATGCCTGCCGGTAGGCGGTCTCGCCGCGCTGTGCCTGTGCCTCGGAATACACACCATCCCATACCGAGGCCGCCGTGTCCTGTCGCGCCGCTGCGACGCCGGCGATCGTGAGTGAGCACAGAGCGGTTATCACCACCACATACCCGTTGTTCACCTAGCGCGTGCCTCCACCGGTGTCCCGTTCTGCGGCAGGCAAGCCGAACGCGATGTATTCGCCAGAGTAGTTGCCACCGCTCACCGCAATGACGATGAACTGCCGGCCGCCGACGCGGTAGGTCATCGGTGATCCGCTGACTGGCGCCGGCATCCAGACGGCGCCGACTTCGGTGCCGGTCTGCTTGTCATAGGCGCGCATCATCGCGCCGCGTGGGTGGTCGGGCGTCGTCGTCACCAGCGGGTCGCCGGCAATGACCAGGGTCTTCGTGACCAGCACGCCGACGCTGCCGCCTTGCCCCGTCTTCGGGATCGGCATCCCTTTAAGCTTGGGATGATTGCGCACGACGTCGGGAGTGTCGCCGTGCGGCACCTGCCACTTCAGCGTGCCGCGCGCAAGATCTATCGCCGCCATCACTCCGTACGGCGGTTTCACCATCGACAAGCCTTCGACCGCATTGAAGGTG
>DAINQP010000228.1:0-9202 GCA_036742665.1 Vicinamibacterales bacterium
GCGACGCGTTCAAGGTCCATCCCCTCCTTACAGTCGCCGAATGGCAGCGCGTCGCCCTCGAGCTGTGGCGAAGCGCGAAGTTCCGCGAGGAGCGCTACGCAGCGGTGCTTCTGACGCAGGCCCGCTCATATCGGGAGTTCCAGACGTATTCGACCGTGCCGATGCTCGAGGAGATGATCGTCACCGGCGCCTGGTGGGACTTCGTGGACACGCTCGCCGGGCACAACCTCGGCGACATCCTACGCGCGAATCCGCGAAAGATGAAGCCGCTCATGCGGCGCTGGGCGCGCGCCGCCGACATGTGGAAACGGCGCAGCGCGATTCTGTGTCAGCTCGGGTTCAAGCGCGAAACAGATCTTCGACTGCTCTACGACTGCATCGAGCCGAATCTCTCTCATACGGATTTCTTCATTCGCAAAGCGATCGGCTGGGCGCTGCGGCAGTATGCCTGGACGGATTCGAGGGAAGTGCGGCGCTACGTCAAGGCGAACAAGGCGAGAATGAATCCGCTCAGCGTGCGCGAGGGGTTAAAGAACGTGTGACGTCCGGCTGAAGCCGGACACTACGAACTAAAGAGTTCACTCCTCACGCGGGCGCGTTCGCGATCGATCTGATCCGGCGTCGCCCCGAGACGCCGGAGCACGGCCTCGGTCATCGCCATCGCCACCTCGCCCTCGCCAGCGAACACCTCTTCGGCGCCCGCACTGCGCAATGGCGGCACATCGCGCAGATAGTTCCCGCGTACGAAGATGTGCACGTTGGGGTTGATCCCTCGGGCGCCCTTGATCACCTCGGGCGAACCCGTGTCTGCGCCGCTCACGATCAGCGTTCCGGCATGCGGC
Source organism: Vicinamibacterales bacterium (assembly GCA_036742665.1). Classification (GTDB taxonomy): domain Bacteria; phylum Acidobacteriota; class Vicinamibacteria; order Vicinamibacterales; family UBA2999; genus Gp6-AA40. Next base: position 843 of record DAINQP010000228.1, read on the forward strand.
AGGCCGGCATGGATCAGCGTGTCCGCGTGACGCGCGTCGCCGTACACCGCCGACTGGCCCTCGTCCCGCAGCTGTCGGACGACGTCGACATTCAAGTCCACCACGGTGGGGGACACTCCGTTCTCGCGCAGCAGCCGCGTGACGGTGCGTCCGGTCGGGCCATACCCGACGACGATCGCGCGGCTCAGCGGGTCGAGTGTCGAAGACGCCCCGATTTCCATGCCATCCTCGGCAATTTCGCGGGCTGGTCGCATGCGTGCGACCCATCGATCAACCGGATTGATGGCGGTGAAGGCCAGCGGGTTGAGCGTGATGGAGATGATGGCTGTCGCCACAACGATGTCGACGGCTGCGGCTGGAACGATTCCAATGTCACGGCCGAGTGTGATGAGGATGAACGAGAACTCGCCGATCTGCGCGAGTGACACCGCCAGTGTGACTGCGGTACGAATCGGGTAGCCCAGCAACCATGCAAACGTGAGCGCGATAGCAGGGTTCGCCACCAGCACGATGGCGAGCGCGGTGAGGATAAAGGCGGGTTGCTCGAGCAGCGCCGACGGCCGCAGCAGCATGCCAACCGACACGAAGAACAGTACGGCGAACGCGTCGCGCATCGGCAGCGCGTCGGTCGCTGCACGCAGGCTGTAGTCTGAGCTGCCGACGACCATTCCGGCGAGGAAAGCGCCGAGCGCGATCGAGACGCCAAACACCGCAGCGGATCCGACCGCGAGCCCGATCGCCAGCGCGAGCACGGTAAGCGTGAACAACTCGCGCGATCGGGTCGCCGCGATGCGATCGAGGATCGCGGGGATCACGCGGCGTCCACCAAAACCTGCGACCGCAACGAGTCCGGCGACCTTCAACACCGTCAAGCCGATGCTCGTCGCCAGGACAGCAGGTGTGAGGCCGTCCTTGAGCGACGGCAGCAGCACCAGGACTATGACGGTCAGCACGTCCTGGACGACGAGCCAGCCGACGGCAATGTGGCCGGGAGGTGTGTGCAGCTGCCGCCGATCTGACAGCACGCGGACCAGGACGACGGTGCTGGCCACCGACAGCGACAGACCAAACACGATCGACGCCGGCCACGTCCATCCAAAAATATGCGCGGCGATCGCGCCAACCACGGTCGCGATTGCGCTTTGCGTGACCGCACCAGGAATCGCGATGCGACGGACCGCCAGCAGTTCATCGAGGTGAAACTGCAGCCCGACACCGAACATCAGCAAGATGATGCCGATGTCTGCAAACTGCTCGGCGCTATGGGGGTCGGCCATGAGCACGGGCGTGTTGGGGCCGACAATGACGCCGGCCAGCAGATAGCCGACGATCGGCGACAGGCCGAGACGGTGCGTGACGTAGCCAAAGAGAAGCGCTGCAACGAAGCCGCTGGCAAGGGTCAGGATGATGGCTGATTCCGGCACGAAACTGATGGTATCCGTAGTGAGCCCTTCCTCCACGGTTCCGCACATTACGGAACAGGAGGATTTCGGGTATGTCCGAACACATGCGTGAACATCGCAGTCTGCTGGCCGTCGCTGAGAAACGATTGCTGATCCGGATTGCCAGCCATCTGCCGCCGCCGATTCATTCGGACCATCTGACGGTGCTCGCGCTTGCCGCGATGGCGCTGGCCGGGCTTGGCTTCTGGCTCGCACAATGGGACAGCAACTGGCTCTGGGTCGTCGTCGGCGCGTTGGCGATCAACTGGTTCGGCGACAGCCTCGACGGCACGCTGGCGCGCGTCCGCCGCACCGAGCGGCCGCGTTACGGCTTTTACGTCGATCACGTCGTCGACATTGTCGGCATCACGTTGCTGCTGACGGGGCTGGCGTGCTCGGGGTTCATGAATCCCGTGATCGCGCTGTCGCTGCTCGTGGCCTATCTGCTGGTCTCGGGCGAGGTGTTTCTCGCCACCGCCGTGCGCGGCGTCTTCCGCATGTCGTTTCTCGGCATCGGCCCGACCGAATTGCGAATCGTGCTGTCGATTGGCGCGATCGCACTGCGCGGCAATCCGCAAGTCACTTTCGGCGCCCTCGGACGCGCACAGTTGTTCGACGTCGGCGGGGTGGTGGCGATCGTTGGCCTGTTGATCGCGCTCGGCTGGGCGATCGTGCAGAACACCGGCGCGCTGGCGCGACTCGAGCCGCGATCCGAGCCGCGGCCGCCGACTGAGCGCGTGATCCCGCGCAAGCCGACAGTGTTGGTGGCGCGGTTTTAAGCGTTTTGCGCAAACCCGTCCGCGTAGTACGATTCCCCTTTTAGGGTTCCGGGGGAATTCGCCACAGTGGGCATGCCTGACGCAACCAAGCCGCAGAAGGCTCGAAGTCCGCTCGTCGTGCGCGGCGCGCGGACCCACAACCTGAAGAACATCGACGTCACGCTGCCGGCGGGCAAGCTGATCATCGTCACCGGTGTCAGCGGCTCGGGAAAGTCGTCGCTCGCCTTCGACACGATCTATGCGGAAGGGCAGCGGCGCTACGTAGAGTCGTTGTCGGCCTACGCCCGCCAGTTTCTCGAGCGGATGGAGAAGCCGGACGTCGATCGCATTGAAGGCATCTGCCCGGCCATCGCGATCCGCCAGAAGAACAGCGTTCGCAACCCGCGCTCGACCGTCGGCACGACGACCGAGATCCACGACTACATGCGGCTGTTGTTCGCGCGCGTCGGCAGGACGTTCTGCCGTCAGTGCGGACAGGAAGTGATTCGTGAGACGGCCGAGGTCGTCGCGAAGCGCCTCGCCGAACTGCCGGCGGGTACGCGACTGCTTCTGGGATTCTCCCTGCCGGTTGTTGCCATGGCCTCACCGAAGGCAGGGGCTGAAGCGGAAAACGGTGACGAGACCGAGTCCGAGGTCGAGCTGCCGCTAACCGATCCGATCACTGAAACGGTCGAGGGGCTGCGCCGCCGCGGCTTCGCGCGCCTCCTCCTTGACGGCAAGGCAGTCGCGTTCGACGAAATCGAACGCGCGGTCCTCAAGTCGCGCGCGACGCTCGAGGTGGTCGTCGATCGACTGCGTATCGAAGGCGACCTGCGCAGCCGGCTCACCGACTCGATCGAGACGAGCTATCGCGAAGGCGGCGGGGCAGCATTCGCCGTCAACGCTGACACCGGCGCGCGCATGGAGTTTTCCGAGCGTTTCGAATGCCGCACCTGCGGCATTGCCTATGAAACGCCGCAACCGCGACTGTTCTCGTTCAACAACCCGTTCGGCGCGTGCCCGACCTGTCACGGCTTCGGCAACATCATCGAGCTCGACATGGAACTCGTCGTGCCCGATCCATCGAAGTCGATCAATCAGGGCGCGATCGAGCCGTGGAGCAAGCCGCACTATCGTGCGCAGCTCGCCGAGTTGAAACGTGCAGCGCGCAAGAACTCGATCCGCCTGGATGTGCCGTGGAGCGACCTCACCGACGATGAACGGACGTTCGTTGTCGATGGCGACCCTTCGGCGGACTCAGGGCAAACGGATTACGAGGGCATTCGCGGGTTCTTTCGATGGCTCGAGCGAAAGAAATACAAGGTACACGTCCGTGTGTTCCTGAGCCGGTATCGCGGCTATCTCGCCTGTCCCGACTGCGGTGGTGCACGGCTGCGGCGCGAAGCGCGCAACGTCCGCGTCGGTGGCCGCACGGTAGACGAAGTCTCGGCACTGACCGTCGTCAACGCGCACAAATTCTTTGCCGACCTGCAGCTGAGCGAGAAAGATTCTGCCGTCGCTGACAAAGTGCTCCGTGAGATTCGCCGGCGGCTCACGTTCCTCAGCAACGTCGGGCTCGACTACCTGACACTCGACCGGCTGTCGTCAACGCTGTCAGGCGGCGAATCGCAGCGCATCAATCTGGCGACGTCGCTCGGCTCGGCGCTCGTCGGGACGCTCTACGTCCTGGACGAGCCGTCGATCGGCTTGCACGCGCGCGACAACCAGCGGCTCATCGACATCCTTCAACAGCTCCGCGATCAGGGCAACACGGTCCTCGTCGTCGAGCACGATGAAGACATGATCCGCGTCGCCGACCACATCGTCGATATCGGGCTCGGCGCCGGAGAGCAGGGCGGCCGTGTCGTGTATTCAGGCGACATGGCGGGGCTCCTTCAGGAAACGAGGTCGCTGACCGCGAAGTACCTGCGCAACGAGCTTGCGATTCCGGTGCCCTCACCGAGGCGGCGAGGGACGGGGCAGAAGATCAAACTCAAGGGCGCGGCTGAACACAATCTCAAGAGCGTCGACATTGAAATTCCCCTGAACACCCTGACCTGCGTGACCGGGGTGAGCGGATCAGGCAAGTCCACGCTGGTGCACGACGTGCTCTATGCAGCGATCAAACGTGCGAAGGGCGATTGGGATCGCCGCGTCGGCACGTATCGCGATCTTGCGGGCCTCGAGTACATCACCGATGTGGCGCTCGTGGATCAGACGCCGATCGGCCGGACGCCGCGTTCGAATCCGGTCACGTATCTCAAGGCGTTCGATCCGATTCGCGAGCTGTTCTCGCTGACCAAGGACGCCAAGGCGCGCGGTCTGACCGCCAGTCACTTCTCGTTCAACGTGCCGGGTGGCCGATGCGAGGCCTGCCAGGGGGAGGGGGTGGTCCGCGTCGAGATGCAGTTCCTCGCCGACGTCTTCGTCCCCTGCGACCAGTGCGACAGCATGCGGTTCAAGCCGCAGATCCTCGAGGTGCGCTATCGGGGTAAGTCGGTGCACCAGGTGCTCGAGATGACGGTGCGCGAAGCGCTCACATTTTTCAGCCAATCGCCGAAGGTGCTTCGCCGTCTGCAGGTGCTCGACGAGATCGGCCTCGGGTATCTGCGCCTGGGGCAGCCGGCAACGACGTTGTCTGGCGGGGAAGCGCAGCGCATCAAGATTGCTGCGCATCTGGCGTCGTTCGGCGGCGAGCGCGTGCTCTACATCCTCGACGAGCCGACGACAGGGCTTCACTTCGACGACATTGCCAAGCTCCTCGCCGCGTTCCGCAAGCTCGTCGAAGCGGGACACTCGCTGCTCGTCATCGAGCACAACCTCGATGTGATCAAGACCGCCGACTACGTCATCGATCTCGGTCCGGAGGGCGGCGAAGCCGGCGGCCGATTGGTCGCTGCCGGCACCCCCGAGCAGTTGGCGCAGGTCGATGCGTCGTACACCGGGCAGGCACTCAGGCTCGTGCTGGCCACCGGCCGCTCGAATGCATATGCCGCGCGATGACGCGCTGCCGGCTGCCTTCTACAATCGTCCGACGCTCGACGTCACGGCCGATCTGATCGGAAAAGTGCTGGTTCATCAGACGCGGGCCGGTCTCGCTGCCGGGATGATCGTCGAAGCGGAAGCCTACATCGGCGAAGACGATCCCGCGTGCCACGCGGCGCCCGGCCCGACGACACGCAATGAGCCGCTCTATGGACCGCCCGGCGTCGCCTACGTCTATCTCAATTACGGCATGCACTACCTCGTGAATGCCGTGACCGAAGCGAAGGGTGCGCCGGCAGCGGTGCTGATTCGGGCGCTCGCGCCGGTCGATGGCATTCCGTTGATGCTCAAGAGACGAGTGAATGGCAAACCCGTTCACGAGGCCGAACTCTGTCGCGGACCCGGCAACCTGACGAAGGCGCTGGGTATCACGCTCAAAGAAAATCGGCTCGATCTCACCAGCAGCCGTTTATGGATAGAGGATCGTGGCCTCGAGCCTGGGCGACTGAGTTGGGGCACGCGCATCGGTATCACCAGAGGCGCCGAGCGGCCCTGGCGATGCTGGGCGGAGGGCCACGCTTCAGTGTCAGGGCGACGCGCGTAATAAAATAGAAGGCTCACATGGGAAAAACACTCCTGCAGAAGGTGTGGGATCTCCATACCGTCCGGCAACTGCCGACCGGGCAGACCCAGCTCTTCATCGGCCTGCATCTCGTGCACGAGGTGACGACGCCGCAGGCCTTCGACGAGTTGCGCGCCCGCGGCTGGACAGTGGCGCGGCCGGACCGCACCTTCGCGACGACGGACCACATCATCCCGACACTGAGCCGGCAACGCCCGTTTCTCGATGTGATGGCCGAGGACATGCTGGTATCACTCGAGCGCAACGTCCGCGACTTCGGCATCCGTTTCGCCGGCCTCGACGACGACCGCCAGGGCATCGTCCACGTAATCGGTCCCGAGCTTGGCCTCACGCAGCCGGGCATGACGATCGCCTGCGGCGACAGTCACACCTCGACGCACGGCGCGTTTGGTGCAGTCGCCTTCGGCATCGGCACTTCGCAGGTGCGCGACGTGCTCGCGTCGCAGTGCCTGGCCCTGGAGCCAATGAAGGTGCGGCGAATCCGTGTCAGCGGCAACCTCGCCAAGGGTGTGTATGCCAAGGACGTCGTGCTGACGATCATCCAGCGACTGGGCGTTCGCGGCGGCACCGGTTACGCGTATGAGTACGCGGGCGATGCCATCGAGCGCATGTCGATGGATGAGCGCATGACCATCTGCAACATGTCGATTGAAGGTGGCGCACGGGTTGGCTACGTCAATCCCGATGAGACGACGTTCGAATATATGAAGGGCCGGCCGTTCGCGCCGAGCGGAGACGCCTTCGAGCGCGCCAAAGAGTGGTGGCTCTCGATGGCGTCCGATCGAAACGCGTCATTTGATGACGATGTGGAGATACGCGCCGAGGAGCTGACGCCGGTCGTGACCTGGGGTGTGAATCCGGGGCAATCAATCGGCATCGACCAATGCGTGCCGTCGCCCGAGAGCGCGGGCTACGAGAAGCAGGCGGTCACCGACGCGCTCGACTACATGGGCTTGCGGCCGGGTCAGTCGATTGCGGGCATGAAAGTGGACGTCGCGTTTATCGGGTCGTGCACGAATAGCCGCCTGTCGGACCTGCGGGAAGCGGCGCGCATCGTTCGCGGTCATCACGTCGCGTCGCACGTCAAGGCGCTGGTCGTGCCGGGATCCGTGTCGGTCAGCCGTGCCGCAGAGCAGGAAGGGATCGCCGAGATCTTCCGCGCCGCAGGATTTGAGTGGCGTGGCGCCGGCTGCTCAATGTGCCTCGGCATGAATCCGGACAAGCTCGAAGGCAATCAGGTGTGCGCGGCCTCCTCGAATCGCAACTTCAAGGGACGGCAGGGAAGTCCGACCGGCCGGACGCTGCTGATGAGTCCGGCGATGGTCGCAGCCGCAGCCCTCGCTGGCGAGGTCACCGACGTGCGGAAGGTTGTCAACTGATGCGGAAGATCACTGATGTATCCGGGCGCGCCCTACCGCTGCGCGGCAACGACATCGATACCGATCGCATCATGCCGGCGCGGTTTCTCCGTGCGATCACGTTCGAAGGGCTCGAGACGCACGTCTTCGAGGATGATCGCAAGGGCGGTGGTGCGCATCCGTATAACCGGCATCCGTTCGACGTCTCCAGTTTTCAGGGGGCATCGGTCCTCGTGGTGAACGCCAATTTCGGGTGCGGATCGTCGCGCGAGCACGCGCCGCAAGGGCTTCAGCGATGGGGGATCAACGCTCTCGTCGGTGAGTCGTTCGCCGAGATCTTCTTCGGTAACTCGGTGATGATTGGCCTGCCGTGCGTGACCGCCTCTCCGGAGGAGGTGCAGCGGCTACAGGATCTCATCGAGCGAAGTCCGGAGACCGAGGTTCGCATCGACCTCGTCGCGGGTACGTGCGTCGCCGGGGACCTGCGCATGAACGTGTCGATCCCTCCGAACGTCCGCGACGCGCTGGCCACCGGTGCGTGGGATACCACGGGCCTATTGCTGGATCGATACGATGAGGTTGATGCGGCGTCGAAACGACTGCCGTACGTCGCGGGATTTTGACGCCGTAGGCCGGGTCTTGTTTTGTGGACCGGCTCCCAGGCGGGTCTACAAAGCAAGACCCGCCCTACGAAGTTCACGCGGAAACCTCGCGCTTGCGCGTCTCCAGCGTCGCCTTCGCCAGGTGCTTGTCTTCGAGCAATCCGAGGAACGCGGTCGAGGCGTGCGACCGTTCGCCGGCCTTTCGGAAGATCAATCGCACCTGACGACGGAGCCGGATCTCGGGCATCGCGAGGGCGACGAGATCGCCGCGCGCGATTTCAGATTCGGCGCAGCGCCGTGGCAACAGCGCGACGCCCATCTGCATCGCGACCGCGCGCTTGATGCCTTCGAGGCTCGGCAGCGAGACGAGGATGTTCGCCGGGATGTGATGTTGCTCGAACAGCCGGAGGACACGGTCGCGGACGTGCGATGGATCGTTGTGCGCGATGACGGTCTGCCGGGCGCATTCCGACAGCGTGACTTCCTTGCTATGGGCCAGTGCGTGCGACGGGTGCACGAGCATCACGAGCTCATCCTGGCCGAGCACCATCGCGCCCAGACCGGGCTCGGCG
>DAINQP010000229.1:0-8961 GCA_036742665.1 Vicinamibacterales bacterium
ACGGAGGGCGGCTGGTTTTCCTGTCGAGACGGGGCATGTGCCGTTCGACGTGACGGCGAATCAGCTGATGGCGAAGCTCGATCACCGTCTGGGACGAGGGCAAAGCCTCTCGTTCCGCTATAGCTATGCCGACGGGTACAACGAGAACCTCGAATCGTGGGGCGGTCTCGTTGCGAAAAGTCGCGGGGCGCTCCTCGACAATCGCGACAACATGTTCACGGTGTCGCATCAGGCGATCCCTTCGCCGCGGGCCGTGAACGAGTTGCGCTTCCAGATCGCCAGTCGGGATCAGAAGGTGCTCCCGCTCGACCCGACGTGCTCGGGATTGTGCGATCGCGCGGACGAAGGCGGACCGACGGTCGAGATCGGCGGCGTGGCCAACGCAGGCCGTCATCGCGTCAACCCGCAGCTGCGCAGCAGCACCCGCTACCAGGTCCTCGACACATTGAGCTATCAGCGCGGCGAGCACCTGTGGAAAGCCGGCGTGGACTTCAACGTCATCACACATCCCGATTCGACGGTGCCGCTGCACTTCGGCGGCCGCTACATCTTCGCGCCGCTGCCGGCCATCCCGGGTCTCCTACCCGCTCCGGTCAGTGCCATCCAGGCGTTCGCGCTCGGTCTTCCTGCGGCGTACGTCCAGGGGTATGGCGATCCGGAAACCAACTACACAACCGGCGACCTCGGCCTGTTCGTGCAGGACAGCTGGCGCCTGCACCCGCGCCTCACACTGCAGGCAGGCGTGCGGTACCAAACACAGTTCTGGCCCGAACGATCCTTTGCCGTTCCCGGGTACGGGACATATGACCTGGCGCACGACCGCAACGACTTCGCGCCGCGGGTGGGTCTCAATTGGGCGGTGCCGAACACGGCGGACACGTCGATCCACGCCGCCTACGGGATCTACCATGACAACATCATCGTGGGGGCTTTCGGCGTAGCAGATATCGTCGACGGGGCTGCCGACGGTGTGCGGACGCTGGTCGCTCGCTTTCCGCAGTCGGTAGCCGCGTGGAATGCGCCCGGACGGCGCCTCGCCGAGGGAGCACTCGGCCCCTTTCCAAGCCTGATCATCTCGATCGATCCCAATCTGAAGACTTCGTACGCACACCAGTTCTCAGCCGGAATCGATCGGGTGATCGGCACGTGGACGCTGTCGGCGGTCGCGGCGTACGTGCGCGGGCTGAACCAGCTCGGTACGATCGACTACAACCCGGTCCTGCCAGATCTCGGGCCAGGCCGCCGACCCGCGGACGTCGACGGACGCGCTGGCACGTCGGCGTCGATTCTTCAGTACACGTCCTATGCCGGCACGTGGTATCGCGGATTGACCGTCTCGGCGCGCAAGCGGTTCGCGGCCCGCACACAGCTCCAAGCGAGCTATGTCCTCTCGAAGGCGGAGGACATCAGCGCCGATTTCCAAAGCGGGTTCATTCCTCAGGACAACGGACGCGGGCGTGACCCGAACGATCTGCAGGGGCTGCCGATCGGCTTCGATCCGAACGCGGAACGAGGGCCTTCGGGGCAGGACCAGCGTCACCGGTTCGTGGTCAGTGGTTGGTACGAGGCACCGGCGGGCATTCAGTTATCGGCCATCGTGACAATCGCGTCGGGCGTACCGTTCAACATTCTCGCGGGTACCGACTTGAACGGTGATGGCGATGGCGGCAACTTTCCCTCTGATCGCGCGCGGCGGACTCCTGCGGATCCTTCCTCTTCGCTGCCGAGAAACGCGGGACACTTCCCGACCGAGGCGACGATCGATCTACGCGTCAGCCGGCCGTTCAGGTGGAGTGGCATGGCGGTACAACCGATCGCCGAGGTGTTCAACCTGCTGAATCGCGCGAACTTCACCGACGTGAACAATGTGTTCGGCACTGGCACCTTTCCGTCCGCGCCACTACCGACCTACGGTCAATTCCTGCGCGCGGCGCCACCCCGCCAGGCGCAGCTCGGCATCAGGCTCACGTTCTAGGCAACGGTGCCTTATTTTGGCGCGACGCAGCTGAAATTCGCTGCATCGTCAATGCTGCCCTGTCCCTTGTAGCGCGCGACCTGTGGATACGGGCACAGCGGCCGCGTGCGAACCACCGTGTTATCGGTGACCTTGCTCGCCAGCAGAGAGTCGGGCGCCTTGCCTTTCTCGACCCAGTCGATCACGGCGGTTACCGCGTCGGTGCGATCCGGTCCGATACCGCCGCCGCAGTGCGCCACGCCGGGCATCATGAACAGACGCGCGAAGTTTCCCGTGTCTTTACCGTTCCTGGCGACCACACCCTCGTAGTAGTTCACGCCCATCAACGGCTGCAGGATCTGGTCGGCCCATCCGTAGGTCATGATCAGCTTGCCGCCGCGTTTGCGGAATTTCGACAAGTCAGTGTCCTTCGCGTCGGCGAGCTTGCTCCATCGCTCGACGACCGATGCGGCGGTGTCGTAGTCGAACTGCAGCGAGTCGTACTCTGGCTGCGGCGGGTCGAGGATCAGGTAGCGCATCACGCCTTCGGCGAGGTTGAAGTCCGCTGGTTTCGCGCCGGCCTGTGGAGCGACGATCGCGCCGACCCACCCGCTGTTCATCGCGCCGTTGGGCGCCGTGTTCACCGCTTCGCTGCCGGGCATGTAGCCGGCAATGAACGGCTTGCCCTTGCTGATCGGTCCGCTATAGACCTTGTTGATCGCGGCCGCTTGTGCCGGCGTCAGGCAATCGGCGGCAGTTGCGCTCGCGCTGCAGGCCGGCACATCACGCGCGGCATCGAAACGGCACGCGCGCGGATCGTCGATGAGGCCGTCCTTCAGACCGTCCACGGCGTCGCACTTGTCCATCACCTTCTGCGCGACGAGCGTCAGGACCGCCGGCGTGATCGGCGCTTCGGTCAGCGCCTTCTGGTTCCACATCGCGCCGATCGTGAAGCCGGTCTGATCGACCCATGGCGCGTTGGCCACAATGCCGTCGAAGTCGTCGGGATAGCGCTGCGCTTCGAGCAACCCCTGACGGCCGCCGTTCGAGCACGAGTTCCAGTAGGAGAAGCGGATCGGCTGCGAGTAGTAATCGGTCGCGACTTTCTTCGCGGTCTCAGCGGTCACATGCACCGCGCGATACGCGTAGTCGATCGCCTTCTGCTTGTTGCTCAGGATGAACGAACCGCTTGGCTCCTTGCGCGCATCGTGGCCGGTATTGGTCCGCGCCATCACGAAGCCGTTGGTCAGCGCCGCTATCCGATCCGGATTTGTCGGACCATCGAGCGCGTCGCCAGCGAGCCCGCCGTTGCCGGTCATGTAGAAGCGACGGTTCCAGCGATCGGGAAGGTTGATCTCGAACGCCACCTCGGGCGTGATGATGCCGGTCACGCGGCAATGCTGCGGCGTGTCTGCTGTCGCCGGCACCACGCGAGCGTTGATCGAGACGATGCCTTCGCCTTTGTACGCCGACAGGCTCTCGCACGGCTTCCCCGGCATCGTGTCCGCGATCGAGTAATTCGAGAGAGAGGTTTTGGAGTTAGCGAACGGCTGCGCGAAGGCAGGAACCGACGCGCAAAGACAGATGGAGAAAACGAGTATGCGCATGGAGGAGAGGGTATCCCAACCCGCGTCGGTTTGAACACTGCCGTCCTTGGTCCTTGGTGCTCAGTTCTTGGTGCGTCCTTTTGGGCGACCGAGGACCAAGGACTACGTCTTCTTCAGGATGTCAGCCACCGTCGTCTGCGCAAGCGGGTGATAGCCGTCGCGTGCTTCTGCGAATATTTTGTTCGCGAGCTTGAGGCCTTCGGGATAGCTGGCGAGATCGCGATAGAGCGGCACGATCAGCTTCCGCCGCCCGATGCGAATCATGTAGCGCTCCATCGCTGGATACGCCGCCGTATAGTGGTTGGCGATCGCAAGGCGATACCAGACGTGCGCGATCTCCGAGTTCATCGACTGGGTCAGCTTGAACCGTTGATCGAGCGCCGCGAGGCGGCTCGCTTCCATCGTCCGCGGCAGCGAGTCCACGAAATGGATCCACTCCTGCGTGGACCATGCCGACGCCGTTCTGGCGAGCGCGTCCATCGAGCCGCCCTTCAACCACTCATCTCGCGCCTGTTCCACTTTCGCAAACGCATCCGACATCGGCAGAACGGCAAAGGCCGGAATGCCTTCGGTGTGCAGCCACTCCTGGATCTGCGCGTCGGTTACCGCACCGGGCTTCGTGTCGAGCAGATTCGTTTTCAAGAAGGCGAGGAACTGCTCGGTCGTCGCACTCTGGAACGCATGCTCGTCGAACCACTTGCGCAGGAACTGGTCGAATGCGTCGCGGCCGAATTTCGACTCGAGGAATACGAGGAACAAGCGGCCTTGCTCGTACGGCACGTTTGACAACGCATCGTCGGGATCGCGGCCTTCGAGATCCGGCAACAGCGTGCGATCGCCGGCCACTTCGAGCGTCTTGCGCGATTCGGCGAGATCGCTGACGCCAATCGCCGCCTGCATGTCGGCCGTGTGCTTCCCGTATAAGGCCTCGACGATGCGGCGCTCGACGTAGGTGGTGATGCCCTCGTTCAGCCAGAAGTCGCGCCACGTGCCGTTGGTGACGAGATTGCCAGACCACGAATGCGCGAGCTCGTGTGCGACGAGCGAGACGAGCGACTTATCGCCCGCGATCACCGTCGGCGTGGCGAACGTGAGCCGCGGGTTCTCCATGCCGCCGAAGGGGAACGACGGCGGAAGCACCAGCAGGTCGTAGCGACCCCAACGGTAGGGGCCATAGAGCTTCTCCGTGGTGACGATCATCTTCTCGGTGTCTTCGAACTCGCGGGCCGCGGCGTCCACGACTGAAGGTTCGGCCCACACACCGGTGCGATCGCTCATTTTCCTGAAGGCGAGATCGCCGATGGCAATCGCGATCAGGTACGACGGGATCGCCTGCGGCATCTTGAATTTGAACGTGCGCGTAGGCCCGTCCGTCGCAGTGCCTGGCCGGTCCGAAAGGACCGGCCCTACGTTTGCGGGATCCATCTCCGCGGCCATCACCGCCACCAGATCCTTCGGTGTACCGATCGTCGCCTCATACGTCATGCGTACGCCCGGTGTGTCCTGCAGCGGGATGAACGACCGCGCCTGAATCGCCTGCGCCTGGCTGAAGAGAAACGGCTGCTTCTTGCCGGCCGTCTGGCTCGGCGCCAGCCACTGAAGACCTCGCGCTGAAGGCGACGTGGAATAGGTGACGCGGACACGGTCAGCGCCGGAGGGCATCGCGATGTGCAGCGCGCTGCCAAACGCCGGCGTGGCCGCGTCGAGCCGGTGCGTGGTCGCCATCCATGCGCCGGAGCCGGCTGCAGCCTCGACCTTCTGAATCGTCAGGTCGCGGGTGTCGAGGACCACTTCCGAGGCGTCCCGATCGCGCCGATCGAATCTCAGTTCGGCAGTGCCCGACAGTGTCTTGGCGGCGAAGTCGGCACTGAGGTCGAGCACAAGGTGCTTGGCGACGAAGGCGCCAACGTTGGCGAGGGTGGATGAGTCCTTGGGCACAGTGAGCACGGGCGTCCTCGAGGTCGGGGATTCAGCGGGCGTCCGACTGCAGGCCGTCGCCAGGATGAGAAAAACGATCGCGTTCGCTTTGAACCTCATGGCCGTTCAGGCAGCGCGAACGCGTAAAGTGCGCTGCCTCCACCAAGGGTGACGTACTGACGACCGTCGAGCGCGTAGCTGATCGGGGAGTTGCCGACCCGGCCGACGCCCGCATGCCACAGTGTCGCCCCGTCGCGCGTGCGCAGCGCCAGTGCATTGCCGGCGGAATCGCCGCTGAACGCGAGGCCGCTGGCCGTGGTGAGTACGCCGGCGCCGCCGGCGCCCTCGCCGATGTCGTGGCTCCAGCGAATCTTGCCGGTCTGATACTCGATCGCGCGCAGCACGCCTTTGCCCCACACGCTGTAATTCGCGCCCGCCCACCCGTAGGCACCATGCTCGGGCTTGAAGAAATAGAGGCCATATGCGTCATGCGCACTGACGAGAAGCAGGCCAGTCGCCGGATCGAAGCTTGGTGATCGATAGTTGGTACCACCGGCCTCGTTGGGCGCAACGAGGCGTCCGTCGCGCGCAGGTTCCTTCGCCGGATCCGGTGCGGGCCGGCCGTCCTTGTCCACACCCTTCGCCCAGTTCACCGTCGCGAACGGCGTCGTCACGAGACTCTTACCCGTCGTGCGATCGAGGACGAAGTAGTAGCCGTTGCGTGAGGCCTGCAGCAGCAGCTTCCGGGGCGCGCCAGTGATAGTACCGTCGACGAGCACTGGCACTTCTGCAGCGTCCCAATCGTGCGTGTCATGCGGCGAGGCCTGGAAACCCCACACCAGTTTTCCCGTGTCAGGATTGAGCGCGAGGATGCTGCAGGTCCAGGGGTTGTCGCCAGGCCGGGCAGCTCCGTTCAGAACCGGCGTCGGATTGCCAGTGCCAACGAAGACGAGATTGAGCTCGGGATCGTAGGTCCCCGTCATCCACATCTGCCCGCCGGTGGCGCCGCCGCTCTGCGCTCCGGGTGTGCCCGGCGGAGACGTGCTGTAGAACGTCCATTGCACTGTGCCGGTTTCAGGGTCGAAGGACTTCAGCGTGCCGGGCAGGTTGTCGAAGTCCCCGGCCACACCGACCAGCAGATGATTGCCGACAATCAGCGGCGCGTTCGTGGACCAGAAGCCGCGCCGCGCATCGGCGATCTCCACGTTCCAACGGACCTTGCCGTCACGTGCGTCGAGCGCAACGAGGTGCGCGTCGGGCGTCGTCATGTAGACGAAGTCCTTGTAGGCGGCCACACCGCGATGGCCGATGTGAAAGCCGTCGTTCGCGGGATACGTGTAGCGCCAGATCTGCCGACCCGATCGCGCATCGACTGCCCACAGATTGTCTGGCGTCGTGACGTAGATCACGCCGTTGACGAGGATCGGCGTCGCTTTGATCTGCTGCGGCTGGTTGGTCTGGAAGGCCCAGGCAAGCGTCAACTGGTGCACGTTGGCGGGTGTGATCTGCGTGAGCACGCTGTGCCGCCGGCCGCTGTAGTCGCCGTGATACGTCGACCAGTTGTCGATCGCCGGCTTGAGGAGTGCGGTGGGATCCAGCGACTGCGCAATCACGCCGGCGCCAAGCAGCAGCGCCAGCACCCCGCTAGCGAAGTGTCTGCAAGTAAGCGAGCACGTCATGCATATCCCCATCGGTGTATTTGCCTAGCTGATCGATATGGGCCTGGACCGGATCATTGACGAGGAACGTCACCTGCCGCGTCGGCCAGGCGCGATACCAGCCGTTCGCGTCGGTGAGCGCGATCGTGAACTCGTCGCGATAGGCGAGTCGGCCTGTGACGGTTTGTCCTGTCTGCGTCGTCACCGTAACTGTCGCCCTCGATCCATCGCGGCCAGGCGCTGGATAGAGCATGCGCTGCAGCAGCGCGAGACCTTGCAGCCGCGTGCCCACGCCGGCGAGATCGCCCGTGGCCGAATGGCATCTCACACAAGCGCCAGCGAAGTACTTGCGGCCGGCCTCAGGATTGCCCGTCTGCAGGTCGGTAACATCCACCGTGCGGCGGCCGCCCGTCAACGATTCCGCCCTGGTCTTCTGGTCGTGGACAAACGCGACGATCGCGCCGAGGTCGGGGGCGCTCAGCGTAAACGCCGGCATTCCCTTGTCCACGCGTCCGGCGCGAAGGAATGGCCCCAGCTTGTCGCCGCGCACGTCTTCGGCGATAACGGGGGCGCGCGTCAGGTCGGGCCCCGACTCGCCGCCCATCGCGTCGCGGCCATGACAGAAGCCGCATTGCGCGGTGAACACTCGCTGCCCCGTCGCGATCTGATCGGCCGGATACGTCTGCGCCGTCGTCGATCGCGGCGGCGGCATCGACGCGGGGCTCGCCTGTCCTCGTCCCTGCGCGTGCAGGAATGAGCCCAGGAAAAGGAGCGATGCACACGCAATCGCGACAGTAGGGCCAGTCCTTTTGGACCGGCCGGCAATGAAGCGCATAACGGCGGTTATTATCAGTCCAATGTCGATCACCGCGTTTGCACCGAAATTCATGCAGGTCGGTGTGCTCACCGCGGCGCTCCAGGAACTGACGCCGCGTGACGTGCGTGATGCCGATCCTGACCGTGCCATCGAGGACTGGTTGATCTTCGGCCGCGAGCTGGGTGCCAGCCACATTCAACTGTCAGCGGCACTGCACCCGTCGGAGGCCGATGTGCCGCCTGAGGCGATGCTCGATCCGGTGGCCAACACGCTCGACCTGCGTCAACCGTTCGATGCGGCACGCGCGACGCGGGTGAGCGCGGCCATGCGATCGAGTGGCGTCGGCATCTCTGACCTGGCCTATTTCGACAACCTGCTGCATCACGATCGCGCCACGCGTGACAAGAAGCGCCACTTCCTCGTAAACGTCCTCGATGCCGCGGTGCGGATGGGCGTGAACGCCGTCTGCGGGTTCGTCGGGCGCAATCAGCAGCGCAGCATGGACGAGAACCTGGTCGACTTCGAGGAGCATTTCGTCCCGATTCTCAAGGCGGTGAAGGAGCGCGGACTCACCTATCGCGTTGAGCAGTGTCCGATGCCTGGCTGGACCATCGGCGACAACTGGCACAACAACATCGCCTACACGCCGGGCGCGTGGATCGCGCTGCACCGTATCTGCGAGAAGCACGGCGTCGCCGATCAGTTCCGCATCCACTACGACCCCTCGCACGCGATCCTCATGGGCCAGGATACGCGCTCGGTCTTCCAGTTCCTCAAGGACAGCGGCTACGCGTTCCTCATCGGCGGCTTTCATGTGAAGGGCCAGGTGATCGACAGCAAGGGGGTCGCCGCCTGGGGCTACGGCGGCCAGACGATGGAGCGCGGGGACTGGATCGACGGGAAGCCGTCAGCGAAGCCGGCCAATCAGCTCAATGCCTGGAAGAAGCAGGTGGTGCTCTGCGAGCATGAGCTGCCCGGCACGGCGCGGCACGATCCGCTGGCGTATCT
>DAINQP010000230.1:0-8824 GCA_036742665.1 Vicinamibacterales bacterium
CGGGTCAAGTTCGTTGCTCGATCATTCGCTGCTCTCGTCGCCGGCACTGTCGCGGCCGTCGGTTGGGCCAATCTCGACTTCTTCACCGACGATGCTGTCTCACACCCACTCCAGTTCTGGGCTGGTGGTCTTTTATCCCAGCGCGTTGTCGCACTCACCGGATTGATGCAGGCGCACTGCTCCTCGCGTGGTGGCTCCGGCGAAAACCGGTGGGCATCATCGTGCTTTCGATGTCTGGCCGTCTCTTCGACTCTTCCCACCGGGCTGCGAATGAGCTGATGACCTCACGATTCTTCGGCCGCGACGGCGCCCGACAGCGTGCTCGCGCGCATCGACGTCTCGCGACCGAATAGCACGTCAGGTCGTATCCGCGAGGTACTTCCGCTGCTCCTGCAGCACCTCAGCCAGCGCCAGCAACGCGCCCGTCGCAGCGGCGACGATCAGCAGCATCGTCACGCTATCTGTCCTGCGCGCCGCGCGCGGCAGCTTGGGCGCCCCGCGCTCATCGTGCATCGCACGCCGCGTCGCGGTCCGGGCGAACATCGTGACTGCTGCACCGACTATTCCCAAAGCCACAGTTCGCGCCGATGCCATCGGTCCTCCAGTGCGCCCTGTCAGGCGACTGCTCTTCGACTACAGTGCGGGCGATTCGTGAAGTGACTGCGGGTTCACGAAGCGTTCTGCCAATTGCGTGAGCCGTGCGTCGGCAGCCCGTTCCTCATCGAGCGTCTGCTGCAGCAACTGCGCGGCGTAGGTGAACCCGAGCAACTCGGCGTAGGTTCGCACCGTGCCATAGTTCGCGATTTCGAGATGTTCGACGCGCTGCGCCGTGGCGATGAGCCACGCATCCCGTACGTCGCGATCCATGTGACGCGCCATCAGCCGCTGCCCTTCTGCGACAAGCGCCTCGACAGCAGCCGATGATCCGCGCGCCGGCTTTGTACCGATGGCCCTGAAGATGCGATGGAGCCGGTCGATGTGTCCTTCGGTCTCGACGCGATGCTGGGTAAACGCGTGGGCCAGGTCGTCGTTCCACGCCTGCTTGGACATGCGGTCCAGTACCGGTACCAATTGAGTTTCGGTCCGGTAGAGATCCAGGAGACCGTGATTCAGCAGCTGACCGAGCGAGCGGACGCGGCGGCGTCGTGTTCTCCACAGCCACAGGGCGGCGGTCCCGGCGACAACCGGCAGCGCCCTCTTCGCCAGCTGTCGCGCGTCGATCCGGCGCCGCGGGTCAACACTCGCAAGCTTCCCGCGCAGCTGTTTGAGATCCTGATCGATCGCCGCACGCTTGGCACGAATGGTGTCGGCTAAGACGTCCGGGTTCGCATCCATTCGATGTTCTCCTTCAGCGTGTCCACAGTCCGCGGCATGTGGCGGGCTGCCATGATCCGATTCTTGCCGACGTAGCCAACGATTCCGGCGGCGATCGCCACCAGCACCGTGACGATCCCGAAGCCACTCCACACGGGCCAGTCGAGCAGGTCGGCGATCGCCAGGGCGATGGTGGTCATCAGGAAGATGACGGCGATCATCACCGCCAGCGCCGCACCGGCCAGGAGGCCGGCGCCTACGCTGACACGGCGCACTTCCTCGCGGACCTCCGCCTTGGCCAACGCGACTTCGCTGCGCACCAGATCCTGAGCATCTCGGATGGCGTTCTTGATCACGTCTGCGATCGACGGCTCTTGTGTGTCCATGTAATCCCCCGAGCGTTTACTTACTCTCTGATCCGGCGGGCAAACAATGCAGACACCGCGCCGCTCAACAGGACTCCCGCCTTGGCGAAGGCGGCGGTTCCCCAAGCGCGGCCCGGGCTGAGCACAGGCGCCGGCTGCCGCTCGCCACCCCACCGCTGCCGGTCGCGGAACTCCCGCGCTGCGCGCGCCCCGATCGTCTTCCGCTCGCCGGGCACCTTCTCGCCTGGCGCCTTGCCATGCGGAGATGCATGCTCGATCTCGGCGTTCATCTCCGCACCGACGATGACGACAAGACCCGAGAGGTAGAGCCACAGCAGCAGCACCATGGCGCCGCCGATGGCGCCGTAGGTTTCGTTATAGGAAGCGAAATTGACGACATAGAAACGGAACGCCAGCGAACCCAGCAGCCAGAGCACGGTAGCGAGCAACGAGCCGGGCGTCAGGTACACGAAGTCCTGCTCGACATCCGGGCCAAAGTAGTAAACGACACAAAATGCCAGCGCCACGAGCGCGAACACGATCGGCCACTGGAGGATCTTCCAGGTCCACACGAAGGCGCTGCCCAGTCCGAACCGCCCAGCGAGCCAATCGGCGAGTTCCGGGCCGGCCAGCACGAGCGCAAATGACGCGATGATGAAGACGGCGATGCCAACAGTCAGGCCGATGGCGACAAGCCGCTGCTTCCACCACGCCCGCGAATCTTCGACGTCATAGGCCTCATTCAGCGAATCAATCAGCGACACCATCGCGGCAGAGCTGCTCCACAGGGCCGCAAGCACGCCGAACGTCAATATTCCGCCCTGCTCGCCCTGCGAGATCCTGATCAACTGATCGCGAATGATCGAGACGACGTCGGGCGGCACGGCCCCGCTCATCATGGTGACCAGCTTCTCGACCATTCCGGCATCGGCGAACACGCCGGCAAGCGCAATCAGAAAGAGGAGCGCCGGGAAGAGTGCGAGGAAAAAGTAATAGGCGAGCTGGGCGGCAAGACCGAAGCCCTTGTCTGCTTGCGTCTCTTTGACTGTGCGCTTGAGCAGTTCACCCCAGCCGAGCGTGGAATCGAAGTACGCCAGCATGCTCTGCGACGTGCTGCAAGCATTCAGCCAATATGAACGGCGCAGCTTCGCACGAGCGGGCCGGCTCACAAACGTGCCCTGATGGAATCTCGACGCTCACTTACTCGCGCCTTAATGCGGCGATGGCATCCACGCGAATCGCCCGCCACATAGGTACGAGCATGGCCGCGGTGCTGACGCACGCAAACAGCAGCGCCATTCCAATCAGCGTCATCGGATCGCGCGGCTGGACGTTGTACAGCAGGCTGGTCAGGAGACGGCTCGCGAACACCGCGGCTGCCAATCCGAGGGCGATACCAACCATCGTCAGGCGGAGGCCATCGCCGATCACCAGCGTCGCAATCTGACGCGGACGTGCGCCGACGGCGATCCGAACGCCAATCTCGCGTGTCCGCCCCACGACCGACTGATTGACGATCGCGTAGACGCCCAGCGACGCGAGCGCGAGCGCAAGGATGCCGAGCAGCCCCAGCGTCGATGCACTGAAGCGCCATGTCGCCATCGCGGCACCGACGATTCCCTCCATCGTCCTGACGTTCTCGATGAGTGCCGTGGCCTCGAGCGTCCGGGCTGTGTGTCGGATGGCGTTCACGACGGTGAGCGGTTCCTGTCGCGTCCGCACCATCAGGTGCTTGACGAGCACTTCGCTGTGCTGCAGGTACGGCACGTAGAGATCGAAGCGAGGATCCGACAGCCCACGATATCGCGCATCCTCGACCACCCCGACGACCAGCGGCCATCGTTCCTGCACGACCGCGTCGTCTACGGGGACGACGCCAGGAGCGTGGATGCGGCGGCCGATCGGATCCTGGCCAGGCCAGAGCCGGCGCGCCAACCCATCGCTGACAATGGCCACGAGTGGCGCGCGGTCGTCGTCGCGGCGCGTGAACGACCGTCCGCGGAGTACGCCCGTGCCGATCGCGCGAAAGTAGCCGGGCGTCACCGATTCGAAGTTCACCGTCGGATTACGTTCCCAATCCCGGAATTCGAGCGCGACACGCTGACCTTCAATCAGGATCGGCGCATCCATGCCGATGCCGGTGTGTTCGAGCGGCCGTTGGAAGACGGCGCCCGCGGATTCGACGCCTGGGATGTCGGTCACTCGGGCGAGCAGTGCGGTGTAGAACTGATTGTGACGCACCGATGTCACATCCGGCACGCTGACGTCCAGCGTCAACACATTCACCGGATCGAAGCCGATGTCGAGCCGCAGCAGATTGGCGAAGCTCCGCCCTACCAGACCGGCACTCACAAGGAGAACCAGCGCCAACCCGACCTGAGCGACGACGAAGGCATGGCGGAGGCGATTCGATCGCCCGCCGCGGCCGCCATCCGGATTGAGTACTGTCTGCAGCGTCCAGCGCGACGCCTGTAGACCGGGCCCGAGTCCGACCAGCAGGGTCGTGAGCACACAAACGACCACCGCGTACCCAAACACTCGGATGTCAAACTGAACGGCGTCCAGACGAGGCACGTTGTCCGGCGCCATCGCGACCAGTGCAGTGACGCCCCAGTACGCCAGGAGCAGGCCGGCCGCAGTCCCGAGGGCAGCCAGGACGAATGCATCGCTCAATGACTGCCGCGCGATGCGGAGGCGCGACGCACCGATCGCGACGCGAACGGCTGTCTCATGCGCGCGCGCCGCAGCCCTGGCCAGTAACAACACGGCAACATTGGCGCAGCCAATCAGCAGCACGAATGCGACACAGACAGCGAGCGCAATCAGCGCCGGACGCGTGGTACCGTAGATATGCGTATCGAGTGGAGTGAGGGCGGCCTCCATGCCAGGACGAAAACCCTGCCCCGCGTCTCGCGCGATGACGTCGGACACTTCGTGCCGCGCCGCCTCGAATGAGACTCCGTCTTTGAGTCGTCCCAGAACGAACAGCACACCGAACCCCGGATCGCCGATGACGTCGGTCTTCCACTTCGCGCTCGCATCAACGAGCTGAGGCACGAGCGGCACCCACAACTCCGCGCCTCGCGGATAGTCGAACTCCTGCGGCATCACCCCGACGATCGTGTACACCGCGTCCTTGAACCGAAGCGGGCGTCCAATAATTCCCGGGTCCGCTCCGAAGCGCGCCGTCCAACTTGCGTGACTGATGACAGCCACACGTGCCACGCCGCGGCGATCGTCTTCTGGAACGAACGTTCGACCCATAGCCGCCGACGTGCCGAGCAGACGAAAGAACGAGTCAGACACGGCTGCCACCGGCAGGGTGGCGGGGTCGCCCTCGTGCAGAATCAGGCTCCAGTTGGCTGACCCTATCGCGGCGAAACCGCGAAACGATCGAAGCTCGCCCTGCCAGGACCTGAACGTGGCGTACGAGACTTCACCGATTGTTGCGGGATTCGCGCGCTCCCGCGGCCAGATCACGGCAACGCGGTCGGGGGTCTGGATCGGCAGCGGCCGCAGCAGGACGTGATCCACGACACTGAACACCGCGGTGTTCACGCCGGTCGCCATCGCCAGCGTACAGACGACGGCACTGGTCAGCGCGGCATGATGACGGAGCTGGCGGACGCTGAAGCGAAGATCCTCAAGCATGCGGCGAACTACTCAGTTCTGAGAGCAATCGTCGGAGCATTGCCTGTACCAGCCGGGCATTCCACACAATTCGGCCGATGTAGGCCGGTCCGAAAGGACCGGGCCAACGTCCAACACCAGCGTTGGGCGGTCTTCGATGCGGTTAACGCCGCGGACTGGTGATATCGAGATCCGATCGATCGAGCGCGTTGTCGGGTCCACCGACGCGATACCACCGCCACGCATGCGGGTCCATCGCCACACGATGCAGGCCGTCGTTGTGGGCTTTGCTGTGATGGCCGTCGAACACTTCGACGAGCAGTCCATCGTTGCCTGTATCCACCTTCACCTTCACCGTCTGCTTCGCGCTGCTGAAGTTGTGCAGCGTCAGCAGTGAGGTATTGCGCCAGTCATAGCGGATCACCAGCACCTCGGGAACATTGCTCCGCAGGACCACGAAATTGCCCCAGCTGATCTCAGGGCACTCCTTCCGCGCCCGTATCATCCGCTCGGTCCAGTTCAGCATTGATTGCGGATCGCGGCGCTGATCGGCGACGTTCACCTTCTTGTAGCCGTACACGGGATCGCTGATGACGGGCCTGACCACTTTCTTCGCGCGCGAGAACCCGGCGTGGCGATCGGAGGTCCACTGCATCGGCGTGCGCGCGCACTCTCGCTCTGGCAAACGCAAGTCGTCGCCGATGCCGATCTCGTCACCGTACTGCATCATCGGTGTGCCGGGCAGCGAGAACAGCAGGCTGAACGCGAGTTCCATCTTCTTCCGGTCGTTGCCGAGCATCGGCGTCAGCCGTCGTCTGATGCCGCGGTTGTACAACTGCATCCGCTTCTCGGAGCCGAACGCATCGAACACCTTCTGCCGCTGCTCTGGCGTGAGACGTCCGAGGTCGAGTTCATCGTGGCTACGCAGAAACTGCACCCATTGCGCGTTTGACGGGCGGCGTCTCGTGTCCTCGAGTGCGCGAACCAGCGGATCGATGTCGCCGGTCGCGAGCGCGTAAAACAGTCGCTGGTTCACCGGGAAGTTCAACATCATCTGCAGCCGATCGCCTTCGGCGCCGAAGTACTCGAGGCTTTCATCGGGAGGGACGTTGGCCTCGGCGAGCATGATGGCCTCCGACGAACGCCACTGCAGAAAGTCGCGCATCTCTTTCAGCAGGTTGAAGTCCATCTGGTGCTCGATACCGGCACCTTTCTTTTCAATCAGAAACGGCACCGCGTCCATGCGAAACCCGGACACGCCCAACTGCAGCCAGAAGCCCATGATCTTCTGGATTTCGGCGCGGACGTAGGGATGCCAGGTGTTCAGATCGGGCTGATGGTTGTAGAAGCGATGGAAGTAGAACTGCTTCGCCTTGCGATCCCACGTCCAGGTCGTCGTCTGTTCGCCGGGAAACACAATGCCGTCTTTGTGGTTCTTGGGGCGGATGTCTGACCACACGTACCACTCGCGGAAGAAATCGTCGGGACTTGTTCGCGCGCGCTTGAACCACGGCGAATCAGTCGAGGTGTGGTTGACGACGAGATCGATGATGACGCGAACGCCGAGCGCCTCGGCGTGACGCATGAAGGCGACAAAATCGCCGAGCGACCCGTGCTTCTCGTGCACGCCGAAGAAGTCGGCGACGTCATACCCGTTGTCGCGGTTGGGCGAAGGATAGAACGGCTGAAGCCACAGACAGGTCACGCCGAGCCCCTGCAGGTAATCAAGCCGGCGCATCAGGCCTTCGAAGTCGCCGACGCCATCCCCATTGGCGTCCTGGTATTTCTCGACATCGAGGCAGTAGATGATGGCGTTCTTGTACCAGAGGTCAGCGATGGCCATGGCTCTGTGAAATGCAAGAGCCGTACTGTCGAACCGAACCTCAGCCGCTCGCAACCTCGAGCAAGAGACGACCCCGTTCATGCCGCGCCAGTGCGGCGATGCCAGCTGCGAATCCGCGCCGATGCTCCTCGTTCCACGGCGGACCTGCGGGACGGCCCGTACGGGCAACGAAGTCCGCTACGTCGCCGGGCGTCACGCCGAGCTGCTCGGCGGCGCGGGCGAATTCCTCTCCGCGCTTGCACAACTGCACGGGGAGCCTCAGTCGAGTAGCGGCGCGGCAGATCGCCTGCTGATACATCATGCCGTCGGCAGAACACCGCAGTTGATACGAAGCGTGCACCGCTGCGACGCTCGCCGGGATCGACGGAAACGGTGGCTCGCGGATCGCGAGTGCCACAACCGGAGACACTGGCGCGAGCTCGCCAACGAGCCGCTCGAGCACCCGGACGCTGCACGCCGACACCGACTTCTGGACGCGCGCGATGAGGTCCTCGGCCTCATCTTCTCGCATCGCCATCGTGTCGTGCTCGTACGGCTGCGTGGGCAATCCAGGATCGATGAGTGTCACCCGCCGGCGCTCGATTACTGCCGGCACACGCCCGAGCGCTGCCACGCACACCAGGTGAGCCCACCCGGTGTGTTCAGCCACGCTCACGACGCACGGTGCGCGCCTCACCACTCGACTCACCGAGTGATTTACTCCTCGTCAGGCGGGGCGCCGCCGATCCTGGCCACGTCCTCCTGCTTCACACGGTCAACCTTGAAGCGAGTGGCGGCGGCAATCGTCTTGTCCATCACCTCGTCGAAATCGAACTCGGTGGCCTTGGAGAATCGAATCGGGTTCACGCGTGCGATGACGAACGGCTTGAGGTACGGACTCGTCAGGCCGCGCTCCTTGAGCGCCGCAACCACACTCGACACGGCATCGTCGAGCTTCAGCAACTTTGTGGCGCGCCGCTCGCGCTCGCGGACCGCTTTTGGAAGCGAGTCGTCGAGGAAGTCTTCGATGCGGCGCAGCAGCGAACTGTACGCGCCGCCGCTCAAGCTGCGACGTTGCTCGTAGGCGGCGCCGAGCGTCAGAAAGAGCGCCTGCTCGAACTCGAAGGCATAGTCGCTCTCACGTCCGTCGCCGCGCGCCGCCAGTGCGCGCGCCATCCGGATCGTCTCGAGCGACTTCTCTTTCACGTTGTGCGCCTTCTCGGTGTTGAGCGCCAGAATCTTGAACGCCACGTCGGACTCCGGCACGAGCAAGCCCGTGATAGTCCTGGCGCCAAGCTTCCGCATCGCCTGCAGACGATGGTTGCCGTTCGGCGTCCAGTACCCTTCGTCGTTGCGCACGATCACGACCGGATCGAGGAAGCGACCGACTTTCTCGATGACGGTCATCAGGCGTTTGACGTGGGGCTCAGAAGGATCGCGCTGATAAGGCGTCGGTTCGACCGCATCGATGGGCAGCGCGACGAGGAGAACCGGTGTGCCGCCAAATGGATCGCTGTAGCTGCCGAGCACCGCGCCGCCATCGTCTTCGACGCGGGAGGTCAGATCGCGAACGTCGCGTGTGTCGCCGGTCTTGCTCACCTCGCCGGTAGACAGGCCCACTGACTTCGGCGCGGTCTTCTTCCGCCGCACGGCTTTCTTCTTCTTGGCCATCGCGCCGTGAGTCTAACGCACT
>DAINQP010000231.1:0-8673 GCA_036742665.1 Vicinamibacterales bacterium
ACACCCTCGTGTTCAGCCTGCTCGACTCGACGCTGTTGAAACCGCTCGCGCTCCCGGAACCCGAGCGACTGGTCGCGATCTGGACTACCCCTCCCGATCGGCCCGACCAACTGGGCACGTCGAGCATCACACGATATACCTCGTTCAGAGATCTCACGCGTTCATTTGAATCCGTCGCGGCGTATAACGGCCTCGCCTGCGGCGTCAAGACGCTCGGCTTCGAGCAGGACGGGGTCGCGCCGGAGCGCATCCTCGGCCAGACCGTCTCGCCCAGCATGTTTCGGACCCTTGGCGTGCAGCCGGCGATCGGCCGCGCGTTTACCGACTTCGAGGACGTCGTCGATCAAGTCGCGCCCGTCGTCGTCATCAGCCATCGGATGTGGCAGCACCGGTTCCTCGGCGATCCGGCGATCGTCGGCAGAGTCATCACGCTCGATCGCACGCGGACCACGATCATCGGCGTCATGCCGGACGGCTTCGAGTACTTCGGGAAGGATCGCGAGTTTTTTGCCCCGCTGTGCCTGACGCGTGCACAGCTGGAAGGCCGAACCGGCGGCAATGGGATCATCGCCCGCCTCAAGCCAGGCGTGTCGATCGCGCAGGCACAATCGGAGCTCGACGCACTGTCGACGCAGCTCGCGTCGAGCGATCCACGCCGCCACCAGGGGTTCGGCGTCCGAGTGGAATCGTTGAACCGCGCCAACGCACGGACCGTCGATTCGATCGGGCAGCCGTCCGGCGACTATGCCTCGTCGTTGTCGATCCTGCAAGGCGCCGTGGGACTCGTCCTGTTGATCGCCTGCGCAAATGTCGCCGGACTGCTGCTTGCGCGCGGCGCGAGCCGGCGTACAGAAATCGCGCTCCGCATGACGCTTGGCGCCGGACGCTGGCGCGTCACGCGGCAAGTGCTCACCGAAGGTGTGCCGCTGGCCGTGGTCGGCTCGACGGTCGGCGTCCTGATCGCGTGGACCGGGCTGAAGATGTTCGTCGCGCTCGCGCCCTACGATTTTCCTCGTCTCAGTGAGGCCGCCATCAACCTTCGCGTGCTCGGCTTCACGGCCGTCGTCGTCCTGGTGACCGCCGCGCTGTTTGCCCTCGTCCCGGCCTTGCAGGCGTCGCGCGTCACCGTGGTCGATGTTTCAGCCGAGTCGAATCGCAGCGCAACCAGCAGCGTCGAACGGCGGCGCATGCGGAGTCTGCTCGTCTGCGGTCAAATCGCGCTCGCTCTCGTCCTGCTCGTGGGCGCCGGCCTGATGATTCACAGCTTCATGCGCGCACTGCAGAACGAGCTTGGCGCCGATCCGACCAACGTTCTGACCTTCGACTTCCGGCTGCCGCCGCGTGATTCGTTCAAGCCCGCGGGGATCTTCCGCGGCTCGGGCCTGTTCGAGATCAGCCCGGTGCCCGCGGACACCGTCGAGCGCGTCCGTCAGCGGCTGCGCACTGTGCCGGGCGTACAGTCGGTGGCGGCCGTGACGACAGCTCCATTCAGCACAGGCCTCACGCTCGACATTCCATTCGTCATCGACGGCCGGCCGCTGCCGCCCTCCGCCACCGCGGGTGCCTCGATCTCGGACCAGCAGCGCGCCGGCTATGTTGCCGTGTCGCCCGACTACTTCACCGTAATGCGTATCCCGCTTCAACGAGGTCGCGACTTCGATGACCACGATCGCGCCGACGCGCCGTACGTCGCGATCATCAGCGCGGCGATGGCGCGCAAATATTTCGCGAACGAGGATCCGATCGGCCAATACCTCCGGTTCGATTTCGTACCCAACGAGCGTCCGCGGCAGATCGTCGGGGTCGTCGGCGACACGCTGGTTGGTCCATTACAGACCTCGAGCTCACCTGCCGTGTACGTACCTCACCTGCAGCAGGGTCCGACGTTTGCCGGTCCGTTCGTGTACCTGCGCAACGGGATGTCGTTCGTGGTGCGCACAGGTGGAGATCCGATGGCGCTGGTGCCGGCCGTCAAACGTGCGGTCGCGGAGGTCGATCCCACGACCCCCATCGCCACAGTGAGGACGGTCGAACAATCACTCGATGACTCCGTGCGTCATCTTCGACTCTACATGCTGCTGCTTGGCGCCTTCGGCGCAGTCGCAACCGTGCTCGCGGCGGTGGGCATCTACGGCGTGATGGCGTACTCGGTGGCAGAGCGCACCCGCGAGTTCGGCCTCCGCATGGCGCTCGGCGCGCGCGCCACAGACGTCCTGACCATGGTGCTGGGCCACGCGGCGCGCATCGTCGCCGCCGGATTGGCGATCGGTTTTGCGGCAGCGCTGATGGTCAGCCGATTGCTTCAGGCGTCGCTGTTCGAGGTCACTCGCACGGATCCAGCGACGTACGTGACGGTGTCAGTGCTGCTGATTGTAATTGCGCTGATGGCTTCCGTGATCCCGGCACGCCGAGCGACTGCGGTCAATCCGATTGTTGCCCTCCGCCACGATTAACCACGAAGCGGTCGAATCATTCATCGCGTCCCTGGGGCAGGAAGTACGCACCGGCACAACTCACCATCCGCAACCTGAGGTCTGCGGTCGTTACCGCACGGCAGATGCTCGCTTCCTTGCGGGGGCGATACATTTCGAGCAAGGTGACACGGCGGAAGCGATTCGGTGGTGGCGGCAGATCCCACCCGACTCGGGTGACAGCTACGTTCAGGAGTATTCCAGACTGATCGACGAGCTTCGGTGGCCGGGAGGAGTGCGGGTAAAGCAGATCAAATACTGCTCGACTCGGCACACCGCCGCTGGCGCACGTCGTCGCTGGTGCGGCTC
This sequence comes from Vicinamibacterales bacterium, assembly GCA_036742665.1. GTDB lineage: Bacteria > Acidobacteriota > Vicinamibacteria > Vicinamibacterales > UBA2999 > Gp6-AA40. Next base: position 2,781 of record DAINQP010000231.1, read on the forward strand.
CGGCACTTTGGAAGTGCGTGCGACATCTACGAGGCGGCGCTCCGCGCGCGACCATTACGCGTAGCGCTTCTGTGCGCGCTCCTTGGCCTTCCGCACTTCTTCGTCGCGGTTACGCGGAGGCGCGTTCGTCTTGAACGAATGAATCAACCGCTCGGCGGCCGCGGTGACCTCTTCCACAGCTTGAGTGAATGCGGCCTCGTTGGCGCGAGAGGGATGCGTAGACCCGCTCAGCTTACGGACGAACTGTAAGGCCGACGCGCGAATCTCATCGTCGGTCGCGGGCGGATCGAAATTGGCGAGCGTCCTGATGTTCCGGCACATTGGTATTCATGGCCCGTCGAAAAGGACGGGCTCTACTGATACCGTACCACGCCCAACAACGATCCGCAGGCGAACATTCAATAGAGATCTTTTACACGGGCGACGTCGTGATCGGACAGCCACTCCGCGTGCGGAATGTCGTCCCTGGTCATCAGGTGATGGCGATAGCGCTCGTAGATTGGCAACGTGACACCGTTGGTACCTGGCCACATCACATCGCGCGGATTGTCGCTGTGACTCAGGCCAAGGGCATGGCCAATCTCATGAAGGCAGACGTAGTAAATCACCACGTCGCGCATGAGCGGATCTTCTCTGACGCGGCGCCAGACAGTTGGGCGGAACCGGTTTGCATCCGGTCGGATGTCGACTGATACGACGGCATGACCGTCCTCCATCGACGGCTGCATGCGTCCGAGCGCCGCATCCTCCGACCATGGCAGCCACCGGACACGAAGTCGCGCACGCGGCTGTTCGTTGACGCGACGAAAGCGAATTGTTTCGACGCGCCGCTGCCATTCCTGAAGGGCCCACACGATGAGATCGGAGTCGCCCGATCGATAGCCGGATTTGTCGGCGGCATCAGCGATGAAGAAGGTGATCTCCCCGGACGCGTCCGGCATGATCCTGAAACGCTCCTCGGCCTGCACACCCAGAGCGACGAGGACGAGCGCGATCAGCGTCCGGAGCCAGCTGTCCATCCGTTGCCCACGCCGTAGGGGATGGTGACGAACGGTGCCGCCTCGACGTGATGAATCTGTCCGCCTCGCACCGAGAATGTCTCCATCGTCACGAGATTCTGCAGCATGCCGGGAGGTGCATCAGGCGCGGCGCCGCGGCGCGTGCCGTCGTGGACGAAAAGCGGGAACGTACCGACCGTTTGCTTCTGCTCGTCGAGGATCAGGGCGCGGCGCGGACGGATGCGTTTCATGTAGGCAAAGATCTTGGTGTCGATCTGCTGCGAGCACGTCAGCATGCTGAACGCCAACTGCGACTTGCCCTGCTCGGTGTTCGGATCCGGCAACTGCGGTCCGGGCATCATGCGTCCGCCGGGCGGCGGGTTGCTGACTGTGCGGTAGCCGTTCTCATGGCGCACACAATTGTCGGCAAATGCCCCGATCTTGCCGCTGTCGCCTTCGAGCGCGTCGAAGTATGAGTTGGCGACGCGGAACATCACTTCACGGGAGACGCGCTGATTGGCGGGCACATCTTCGGTGAGGATCGTGCGTGGCGTCGTCAGGAGTTCGATCGCCTGCGGCGCGATGTTGCCGGCGTGAAGCTGTTCGATCTCGCTGATCGTGCCGCGCTCGATCTTCAGGCGGATCGCTGCAAGCGTGTCGCGCCCTTGTATCTTGAGACGCGTCTGCAAGGCGACCTGACCGGCCACGGGATCGGCGACGTAGATCTTGAATGTCGTCGGCTCGACTTTCGATCGCCACAGCAGGCCTTCGCCGACGTCAATCTGTCCGGTGTTCTCAGTCATGCGGACATCGGCGGCCAGCGCCGGCACGGCTGTCGGATCGTGCGTGAAGATCGCCGTCATGTAGCGGTCGAGAATGGCGACCAGACAGGCGCGATCGCATTCCTTGATTGCCGCGGCGTTCCAGGCAGGCTCCTGCGCGGCCACCGCGCCGGGGGCGGCCACCGCGCCGCGCGCGACGACGAGCGCAGCCGTCGCACATAGCACCGCGCACCCACACAGCCTGAGCTTCTTCACGCAGTTTTACCTTAGCCGACCTTAGGGAGGCGCTTCAATAACGCTTTGGCCTTGCGGAACCACGACCGCTCGCGGCGCTGCAAATAGCGCGGCATCGCCGCCTTGTTCGCAAGTACGCGCTGGGCCCACTCGCGCGCTTCCGCGGGGCGGTTTTGCGCAGCGAGGAACGTCGCGTAGTTCACGTACGTCTCGGACAGCGTGGAAAACTCGAGCGCCCGCTGGAAATACGTCTCGGCGTCGGCAGGCTGTCCGGTGTTGGCGTACGCGTGTGCGAGCAGACCCAGCGCGCGATTCGAGTCGTACTTCGGATCTTTCGACGTGACGTGCTCGAGATCCGCGGCGGCAGCCGGGAAATCTCCCATGTGGATGGCGGTCACACCGCGCCGATAGTACGGATCGGCATGCGTCGTCCGCGGTGTGATGGCCTTGTCGTAGCAGTCGCGCGCCTTCGCGTACTGGCCTTCGTCGAGATAGAGATCGCCGAGCTCCTCGTAGTTGCCGGCGGCCGGATTCTGCTGCACGAGCGCTTCGAGGTACGTGATTCGCTTGCGCCGGCCGAACCCTTCAAACGAGTGGCGGAGCAACCCGAGGTCCGGCACGACCTCCATCACGATGTAGATGAAGGCGCCCGGCGCACCGAAGAAGATGATGATCCAGAGCCAGAATGTGTCAGGACGCCTGCGAAGGAAGTGCAGAACCGCCAACACCTGCAGCAGGATTCCCCACTGGAAGAACTGAAGCAGTCCCATCGCGCGCGTCTATGAAAACACGAGATCGCCTCGCGCGCTCAGTCGCGGGCTTTTTGCGCTGATAACAGCGAGGTAGCACTTTCCAGCTTTCAGGTCCGCGGCTTCGGCATCGGTGAGTGTGACCACTCCCGTGACACGCGGCATGGACGTCTTGGCCAGCACGTACGCCACACCGCCATTCTGTCGATTCGCGCGGCGATGCAGATAGACGCCGCCCACGTCGGCCACCGTACCCGATATCCGGATGTCGTATGTCAATTCGCGTCTCTGATCGACGAACATGAATCGCGCCGTCGCCTGAAAACCCACTGTCGACGGAGGCAACGAGCGCGCGCCAGTCGCCGTGACGTCCACTCGCGCCACGGCGGACTCGCCATCGCGCGCAGAAGACGACGGTCGGGCCATGACGTCCAGCACTGGCGGACGTCGATGATGCGTGGCTTGCTCGTAGTCGAACGCCAGCGCCAACAGTGTCGGCTCGGCAAACGCACGGCCAATCAGTTCAACGCCGACCGGAAATCCACCGGCCGTGAAACCGGCCGGCACAGAGACCGCCGGGAACCCGCTGTTCGCGGAAAGCGCCGCGTTACTGCCGACCTGCGCACCGCCGACCGCTGGAGCGATACGGCGGACCGTCGGGTAGGCGATCGCGTCGAGGCGATTGGCGTCCATGGCCGACGTCAGGGCCTTGCCGAGCGTCGCGCGGGCTGCGAGCCTGGCTTTGTAGTCTGCGGTCGAGAGGTAATCGTCGGGGATGGCGCTGGCGATATCGAGGATGCCCTGGAGCGACGAAGAGTGCAGCCCGCAGTCGAGCAGGTCGTCCACCGACGAGGCATACCCACCGGCGCTCTTGAGATAGTCTCCGAGATAAAACTTCAGCTCCTGCGTGAGCAGGTTTGCCGCCGCCACCAGCTTCGCCAAGTCGGGCACTTCGACATCGATCGCCGTCGCGCCGCGTGCCTTCATCTCCTCGATCGCTCGACGAACGACCGTCGCCACCTCTCCATCCTCTGGTGCGGTACCGAAGAACTCGGTGAGCACGCCGATGCGCGCGCGCTTCAACGCACCGGTCTTGAGCGACGCGAGATAGGTTCGTGGTATCCGTCCACTGCTCGCTGCGGTTGACGGATCCGCGACGTCGTAGCCGACGGTCGCGTCGAGAATGAGCGCGATGTCCTCGACGGTTCGCGCCATCGGGCCGCCGGTGTCCTGGGTGTGGCCGAACGGAATGATGCCGGCGCGGCTCGACAAACCGAGCGACGGACGAAGGCCGACGATCGAGTTGTGAGAGCTCGGGATGCGGATCGATCCGCTCGTGTCGGTACCCATCGTGAACGCCGCGAAGCACGCGGATGCGGCGACAGCGGATCCACCACTCGATCCGCCAGGCGCTCGCGTCAGGTCATACGGATTCAACGTCTGACCGCCGTACGAACTGACGCTGGTCAGACCGAGGGCAAGCTCGTGCAGGTTCACCTTGCCGAGCAGCACGGCTCCGGCTCGGCGCAGCATCCGCACCTGATATGCGTCCTGCGAGGGCACGATGCCCACGAGCGCAAGCGATCCACCGGTGGTCGGCAAGTCGGCGGTGTCGAAGTTGTCTTTCACGAGGACCGGAACGCCGTGCAGCGGACCGCGCGGCCCACGCTCACGGCGCTCGCGATCGAGCTCGCGCGCGTCGGAAGCGGCGCGTGGATTGATCACGATCACCGCGTTCAAACGCGGACCCGCCTGGTCGTAGGCCTTGATGCGCGTGATGTAGCGCGACACCAACTGCTCCGACGTGACCTGGCCAGAAGCCATCGCCGCCTGCAATTGCGTGATGCTCTTCTCGGCAACGTCGAACGACTCACCCGACTGCGCCCATGCGCCGCTGCGGCTTGTACCGACCGCGGCCAGGGCGGTGGCCGAGATCTGCAGGAACGACCGTCGTTTCATGAGCTCAGGGATGGTACACGACGTAGTGTCCGGCTTCAGCCGGACTTCAGAAGGTCAAAGGCAAACGGCAACAGGCAAAGGTCATGAATGCAGGCCTAGGTACACGCAAAGGAGAAAGTTGCCACCATTCCGTGGTGTTGCGCTTGCAGATATCGCCATATTCGTTCACCTAAACACAAAGGGCCGGTCCGAGGACCGGCCCTTTCATGCCCGAAGCCTACTTGCTTGATCCGACCGCCTACTCGCCCCAGATAATCAGCGTCTTCATCATGCACACCCGCTTGTGGTCCCACAATTCGCACATTTGTAACAGCTGCCGCTGCGGATCATGATCGAGCCGCACGTGCTGCACGGCGGCGCGTCTTCCTGATTGCGCATCGCCGCGAACTCAGAGGTCTTCTTCGCTTTCGGTTCCGTGGGCGCTGGCGTCGTTGCAGGCGCGTCGGTCCGGCTAAAGCCGGACACTACAGGAGCCGCCGCGGCCGGCGCCGGCGCCTCGTCGGCCGTCTCGGGTTCCTCGCGCATGTTGACGCCGGCGCGATACTGCGCTTCGGGCGACAGGAACTTGGTCGCCATCCATCGGAAGATGTAGTCGACGATCGACTTTGCGAAACGGACCTCGGGGTTCTTGGTCATCCCGGATGGCTCGAACCGCGCGTGGCTGAACTTGTCGACCAGCACCTGCAGAGGCACGCCGTACTGCAGCGAGTAGGAGATCGCCTGCGCGAACGCGTCGGCAAAGCCCGAGATCGTCGACCCTTCCTTGGCCATGGTCAGGAAGATCTCTCCGGGCGTCCCGTCGTCAAACAGGCCGACGGTGATATAGCCCTCGTGGCCGGCGATATCGAACTTGTGCGTGATCGCGTTGCGCTCGTCGGGCAGCTTGCGCCGCTTCGGCGTCTCGACGATCTTGACGACTTCCTTCACCACTTCTCGTACTTCGGGCTGGCTGAAGCCAGCCCCTACATTGCGCGTGTCGGCCACCTGCGCCCTGGACGTGTTGAGCGGCTGCGTCCGCTTACTGCCATCACGATAGATCGAGATCGCCTTGGCGCCCAGACGCCATGACTCGACGTAGGCACGCTCGATGTCCTCGACGGTCGCTTCGCGCGGCACGTTGACGGTCTTGCTGATCGCGCCGGAGATGAACGGCTGCGTCGCGCCCATCATC
>DAINQP010000232.1:0-8582 GCA_036742665.1 Vicinamibacterales bacterium
TTGTCGGGCCAGCTGCCGAGCGGCGCGAAGCGCAGCATGCCCGACCCGGCGCCGCCGCGGCCGTCATGAATGCGGTACGTGCCGGCACTGTGCCACGCCATGCGGATGAAGAGCGGGCCGTAATGGCCGAAGTCGGCGGGCCACCAGGCCTGCGAATTCGTCATGACCGCCTCGACGTCCTTCTTCACGCCACGGAGGTCCAGCGTCTTGAACTCTTCCGCGTAGTTGAACTCCGCTCCCATCGGATCGCCGGCGGGATGGTTCGTGTGGAGGGCGTTCAGGTTCAACTGATTGGGCCACCAGTCGCGGTTGGTTCTGCCGCTGATGGTTGTGGCCGAGAACGGGCACTGGCTTTCATTACTCATTGACGTTGACCTCTACTGTGATTGAAATGCAGCCCGGTTATTTCTTCCGGGAGATTTTGTTTGTCGTTCCTTGTCGTGATCGCCCTGCCGCTTGCGTCGTCGCCGGGCCGGTCCTTTGGGACCGGCCGCCGGATTTCGCCACGCAATCCGGACAGCGCCCCCAGTACGCGATCTCGGCTTCATCGATCTCGTATCCCATCTCGTCCACCGCGGTGAGACAGGGCGCGGCGCCAACCGCGCAGTCCACATCGACCACGCGGCCGCAGATGCGGCAAATCAAGTGATGGTGGTTGTCGCCGACTCGATCTTCGTAGCGAGCCGGTGAGCCAGCGGGCTGAATGCGACGAATCAAGCGCTCGGCGACCAGCACCCCGAGCGCGTCGTATACGGATTGAAGCGAGATGGCGCCGATCTCGCGTCTGACGACGTCCGCCACCGCGTCGGCCGTGATGTGAGGCTGACCTGAGACGGCGCGCAAGACAGCCAATCGCTGCGCCGTGACTTGGATACCACGTTGTCGAAGGGCGTCAGCCGGATCGATGGCCACGTCGGGATGCTAGATCGAATACTTGGAGTGATTCAAATATTTGATAGCTCGTCAATAGTGCCGACGCACCTCATGTACGGGTTTTCCCCAGAAGATGCATCGATGAACTCTTGATACGTTAGGCGCGGTGACTCAATGATCGGCCGGCGTTTCGCGCCTCATTGCCCGTTGTGCGAGGACGGGCACGGCGTCTGGCGTCTGCTGACCATCACGGGAAGAACATCGACGGCGATGTACGCATGCGGGATCTGCACGCATGAATGGACGATCGTTCAGTCACCGGAATTGCCGGGGCATGACCCGGCGCGTTGGGTCGGCGAGTGTCCGTCCTGCGAGGACGGCCGTGGCGTGATTCGTGGTGTGAAGATCGATCGCGAGAATCGCACGCGCACATATCGGTGCGAGGCCTGCTCGCACCAGTGGGCCGTGACTGACGCTCCAGCCATTAATCGTCGCGGCGTGCTCTGAGGAACGCTCATTCGGCCGACGACCCACAGGACGCTCACGCCGCCGTCTGCTGACGACGCGACTGTTTCAGGGATGCACGAAGCCATCGCGCGAACGCCTTTGGCTTTCGGCCATGGAGCCGGTGGCCGAGCGCGAACGCACGCCGTCTGAGTGGCTGACGCATCCGCTTGGCCAGCCGATCGATCTGCCGTATGTCGGGGCGCATCGATTGCAGATCATGGCAGCCTCTCAGCGTTGCCGCCAGGATGACCAGATTGTGGTCATCACCTAATGCGGTTTCCAATCGCTTGAGTTCGGCAATGAGCGGAGCCACGCCGGTTGTCAGCGGCTTTATCAAGCGCAGCTGATACCAGAGGGTTTTCACCTCTTTGCGCCAGCGGTGCAGCGTCGCCGACTGCCCGGTCACGCGCGCCCGTGTCATCGCTGTACGACTCCGACGATACGAGACGGTGACAATCGCGATCACGTCACGCGATTTGATTGCATCGGATTTCCACTTCTTTGCCGACGTACGCGTCTTCTCCAAGCGCTCGGCTGCTTCGGCGACAACGCCGTCATGCTGCGCGCCCGCTTCGCTTCGATCGCGGGCGGCGACCAATCCACGGCGGAGAATTCCGTAGGCGTGCTCGCGTAGCTGTTTGGGATAGCGGCGACGAACGCGATCGAACATGTCGATGATCGCGGCACTGTCACGGACTGCCGAGAGTGCCCTGGCCGCCGACTTCATGCGCCTGCGATCCCGGCGTGGCAGCTTCGCGCCCGCTTGCTTCAACAACGCCGCGACCGCCCGCACCTTCTTGACGCTCTTCCGCGATTCATAAACAGCGCTCCCGAGCTGGCTGTCCGTGCTCGTGGTGAGTGCATGGGCTGCGTTCCGGAGCTGTTGACGCGCAATCTTCGTGAGCTCGTCTTCGATGTGTTTCTGCTGGTATAACTCGAACGCCATGAGATCACCCGCTGGCGATGCAGATGCAGACAAGCTGCCAGCCGCCACGAGGTCTGTCGGAAGCCCGCGGTGCATATGCGCACCTCTGCAGGCGCGGCCATTCACATAGCCATTCGTTAGAAACCGATCGAGCCCGAAATTTGCGCGGAGTACCCCTCAAACGTCGAGCGGTTTGAGAACTCCTTGAAATACTTGAACCCGAGACTTGCCTTTCGCTCTGGCCAGAGGACGTTCGCGCCGAAGCCGAGCGCGTTGACCCGGTAACGAGCCTCGGCCTGGAGAGGAGATACGTTCGGCCCGGTCTTGTCCGAAGTCTGCCATTGACCGTAGCCGACCAGCCCGACTTGCACGCGCATGTCCGAGCGCGCCGACAACGTGTGCATCACTGAAAAATCGAGATCAAGCGTGTCACCAGGACGGACAGCAGTGCCCTGCTGAGTGGTATGGAATTCGTACATCTGGAAGGCTGAGACGGAGGTCGCGTTGTTACGCGTGAGGTAAAACGTCTGACCTGAGGCCACGACGTGCGTCCAGTAGCCTGAACCGACGTTGCTGGTAGCGCTGGGTGTGAACTCGCCCGTTGGCGCCAGGAATCCGTAGATGGTGCGCACTGACAGCCGTTTCAGATCCCAGCCCGCGATAAACGGCTGATAGTACGAATCGGCAAGTCCGCCGCCGCCGCTGATCGCACCCGCAGCGTCGGAGCTGAGCGAGTTGTTGCTGATCGGCAGTGTGGCCGACATCGAGAACTTCGCTCGACCGAGGATGTCGGTTCTGCTCACCCAGACGAACGAGTTCATCGCCAGAATCACCGAATTGTTTCCAGTCGCGACCGTTTCGCCATCGGGGCCCCGCGATGTGTCACGCGCGTAGAACAAGAGCTGATTTGCGTACGTCAGCCCGGGTTCCGGCGTGACGCCGGCGTTGGTGGCGCTCATTCCAAGCGGATACACGCCGCGGTTCTGCGCCTCGACGTGGATCACTGTGAGAAGCGACGAGAGCGCGAGAAGAACGATGTACCTTCTCACGTCACGTCGAAAGATTCTTCCAGAACCGTTTCAGGCTGTCGTCGGCGCCGAACAACGTGCTGAAGACCGTGGAATCGGCGAGGAGCACCTCTCCGCCGCGCGCGCCGTCGGCAGGCATCCACACAAACGAATTGAATTCTCTATTGCCAGCTTCCGTGAACGGATGCGGCCTGGACAGATCGATCGGCTGGCGTCCGAGGACGTGAACGGATTTCGTGTCCGCCGTGATCGCATAGTGTGGAAGATGCTTGTGAAAACTGAAGTTCGTCACCCCGTTCAGCCAACCGCGAACGTCCAGGTCACGGCTGATCGTGAGTGGGGCGATCTGTCTCGTTCCGATGACGACTCCCGGACGTAAGCCGTATTGATTGTCGACGGGGACGCCGAGGCCTTTCATCAGCGCGCGCGTGTATTTGCCAAAACGCTGTTGGCGCGGGACCAAAGCATCACCGTGATGGGCGTACTCCATCGCTCGTTCGTCCAGATCTGTGGAGATACCCACATCATGGTGCGGTCCGAGCACGAGAACGTGTCCTTCCTGAGCGAGCCATCGGCTCACCGCCTCGATTTCCTCGGGCGAGGCTTCCTGCTCCGTCAGTACGTGATCGAGTCCGAACACGAGCAGGGTGTCGGCATCATCAAGAATGCGCTCGTCGAGGGGCAGTTTGTACCCGGCCTGGTCCACGCGCTGGAACACCGGAACGACGTGCCCGGTCGTCTCGCCGACCAACTGCTGAAACGGCATCCACGCCCTGAAAAACAGTTCGAGCGCTCCGGCGATGCCCTGCTGGAACATCATCGGATCCGACCATTCAGGTGCTTCCCAGAACGGCCATTCGACGCGACGAACCTCCGTCATCGTTGAGAATCGGTTGTCGAGATCCGTGACATCGCGGTTGGCTTCACCCGGGAAACTCCAGCACACATAGACACTGACGCGTCTCCGCCCGGCAGTGTATTTCCGCGGCGGATGGATCTGGTTGTAGGTCCGCGGCGGAACTTTGGCGTCGGTCTTCGGGACGTAGATCTTGGCTTCAGTCATGACAGTCCTCCCTGCGCGGTCACGTGCCGTGACGTAGCCCTGGTGACCACGTGGAGCACACTAGGCGGCTCGCTGCGCAGTTCGGCGCTGCCCGCTCAAGGCACGCGAGAGCGGCACCAGCATCGCAAATGACACGATCATGACGACGGTGATCATCACGGTCACTCTCGGATCGCTGAAGTTCTGTGCCGCAACCACCAGCGCAGCCGCCGTGTTCCGCTGCGCCGTGCCCAGGGCCAGCACTACCCGCGTGTCCCTGTGAGGTCCTCCGAGAAGCCACCCACCACCGACGCAGAGTGCGGTGAAGACAATGGCCGCGAGAATGCCGAACGTGCCGAAGACAGTCACCACACTGGTGAAGTACCCGGCTGTCGTCAACGCCACGACGAGAATCATGCTCAGGCTCGACAGCCTGCCGATTGAAGGCGACACACGGACGGCAACGCTCTCAAAGCGAGCTCGCACGGTAAGACCAACGGCAAGAGGAATCAGCATGAGCACAATGAGCGAGCGGGCGATCTTGCCAGGATCGACGGAGACTCCCGCGAGCAGCCGCGGCAGCACCAGCGGCATATAGCCCACCGTGATCACCATGAGCAGCACCATGAGTCCCACGGCAAACGCCATGCTGCCCTCGGCAAACTCGGCCAGCTTGAGCAGAAACGGTGCGCCGGCCGCGACCCCGCACAACAACAGACCCACGCGCAACGGTTCGTCGAGCCTCATCACAGTTGCGATCGCGAGGGCGACGAACGGTGCCAGAAGGAAATTGCAGAGCAGCGACAGCGCGACCAGCCGACCGTTGCGCAACGGCCTCTGGATTTCATCAACGGTGAGGCGCAAGCCGACACCGAGGGTGCTCGACACCACGAAGATGACGACGGAGATGTTGGCGCCAGCAATCACCAGTTCGGTCAACCCCAACGTCGTGCACGCCTTTCGTCCGTGGAAACGTTACGCAGTTAGCGTGACCTCGACTCCGAAGCGCAGCCCGCCAGGAACCGGAGCGCTCTGATGCCAGGCAAGAAGAAGTAGGCGCCGCCCCTCACGGTGGTAAATGCCGGAAGGCCCTTGATCTTTTTGCGAATCGGGCGCTTCGGAATCGTCATATCGAAGGAACCGTCGTGCGAGCCGACGAAGGGGTCGCGCTCGTTGCCGAGCTCGTGGAAGCTCCGATCGTTCGCCCACACGTTTTGCGCGAACTCAAACTGTCGTACGAGGCTCGCGCACCCGACAAACGCCGCGATTCCACGCTCAACGCCGTCGTCCGGTGCGCCTTCGGGCAGCGGCCGCCCGTAGGTCCCACCGCGCCGGAGCATCCGTCGTCGATTCATGTTCACTGCCGTATCGCGCGGGTTCATCCTCCGGCAATGCGAGCCGAGCGGGACGGCATAGCCGTGCGGATCCGTCTCTCCGTAGTTGAAATCGTTATTGCGCTGTGGATCTGCGCCGAGCCTCGGATCGTCTTTGTCGGGTGCAAGCACGAGGGGCGCGCCGCTGCGCCAACGGCCCATCAACTTCGCGGCGACGAGCTCCTGCGCCTCGGGTGTGTCGCCGTTCTGCCGCAGGAATTCCCGGAAACGGCCGACGTGCTCCTCGAGACGGCGATACGCGAGAAAACTCCCGTTGTGCGACAGGATTTCAGGTTTCGGCAGCGGGACGATCAGCCCTTCCTCATCGGGGTACCCGAGGAAGAATTCTCCCGGTTTCAACGGAGCGCCCGATCCGGGCGTCGGCACGTCGCCGGTTCCTTCAATCGCCGGCTGCGAGAGTCGATCGCGGTAGCCGAAGTGGTCGTGGGCGTACTCGAACGGCGGCGTCGCTTCCAAATCAAGCGTGGAGATCAGCTCTACGCCACTGAATGCCGACGCGTATTTCTCATATTCGCGAATGCATCGCTCGCGCTCGGCGACATCGCGAGCGAAGAGAATGACGATGGCGTGGAGATCCGGACTGGCCAAACCATCGACCCAGTGATCGGGATGGTTCTGTCCTGTATCGCCCAGCACTTCGGCGCGAGCGACCATGCCCTGACGAAATTCCTCCGGGAACGTCGTTAATGACGCGTCATCGACGCCGAGTGCGTGGAGTCCATTCACGGTGAACGCGACAGTGACCCATCGGCTGTCAGCCGGCCCAGTGAGCGCGACGGACGTGCCGTGGCCCACTTTGTCAATCAGGCCCGCAAGCCATCGACGGCCCTGCGAGGCGTCCCGCAACGTGACGAACGCGTAGTGGGCGGCAGACGCGGGCGGCCGCGTCAACAGGAAGTGCTGAATGTCATCGAGCTCGAGCATCGCTTCACGCCTTTCGCGAATCACTGCATCAGATCCAGCATGCTCGAGAATGCTGCCTTCAGCTTCAGAGCCTTCTTGACTTCCTCGGCACTGACGTACGGGTACTCTCCGTACTCGAGAAAGCTCGGGCACTGATGGTCGCGGAAGAACTTGATGACCGCGTTCAGGTTCGTCTTCCAATCGTCCGGCCATCCCTCGAGGTTGACGAAGACTGTGGTGATGCCTGTCTTGAGGAAGAGGGCCACAGCGTCCTCGAGGTACTTGTCGAAATCGGTGTCGAAGATCCCCTGATACATGAAGTGCGGCCCTGAGCCAACGTCGAACAGCACCCAGCGCAGGTAATGCAGCTTCAGCGGCGCCAGAACGAGCGGATCTCCTTTCACCGCCGCCTCAATGCTTTTGCCGTATTCACGAATCGCCTGCTCCCGACCAGGCTTGACCTTCGCGACCACTGAGAATCCGTAGTTCGCGGGAGTCTTCGGAAAGATCGGGCCGAATCGTCCTTGTTCGTGCTTGAAGAATCCGTCCTTCGGGATCGCCATCGCGGCAGGTTTCGTCCAGTCCTGCTGTTCTGTAAGTTGGTCCAACATGTCGATCTCCCATGCGTCGCTCAACGACGCGCATGCAACCGCTGCGAGTTCGCAACGGGCTCTCCCGCGTGCGCATCCACCGGGTTCTCCCCCACGATGGCTTCGCGTCGCATCACCGAATGCCGTGGGTGTCGCGAGCATTCGAGGTAATTCCCTCAAAAGAACCTGGATGGGGCCTGCTCGCGGCTTATGGAGGCAGAGATCGTGCCGCGTATCAGAGTTGAGTGGCGGTCGGCCAAATCGGCCGGCTCGAGTTCCATTCGGCGCGCCAACCATGGCGTCTGACCGCAACACTGCCGTGACTCTCGTCCTCCGAGGACGAGTGGGCGACCAGCGAGAAGCAGCAGGACTCAGTACCCACGACACATCGTGGACGACACTGACCGCACGTGGTGTGCATCTCGTTCAGCTGATCTCCGCAGCGGCTGACCACCAAGTGCGGCGGGCCGGTCGGCCGATTTCGGGCAATTTCCCCCGTTTGCCTCGTCTGCGTTGTATGGCCCACGCCTTGCCTCATGAGTCGCACGTCAAGCGAACCGGCCGCTCAATCGCGGTCACCACTACGCGTCAGCACTCACTTCCCTCACGGAATTGAGCTAGAGGAGCACCATGTCCACGAGAGAAGAGGTCAAACACGACGACCGCGATCCGCACGATCCATCTGCGCAGGTGCCGTCGGAGATTCCGGCCGGCCTCGACCGTCGCAAGTTCATCATGCGCAGCGCTGTGATCTCGGCGGCTGCGGTCATGAACGGCTGTTCGCGAGCTGAGACCGAACGAACCGCCCCGCCGCCAGCAGCAGCCGCATCCGAATCACGCGTACAAGGGCTCGCGCCGGCGCCCGCTGTCCCGTTGGATAAAGACCTGAACGTGGTGAAGAAGGGAAAAGGACCAGTGATGACGACCGTGGACGAGTTCTACAAGGTCGGCCCTGGCCCTTCCAGCTCGCACACGATTGGTCCGATGCGCATTACCTACGACTTCTACCAGCAGGCCGCGAAACTGCCGGCCGACACACTCGCCAAGGCGACGAGGCTTCAGGTGAACTTGTTCGGAAGCCTCAGCGCGACAGGCAAGGGACACGGCACGGAACGAGCCGCGCTCGCAGGGCTGGTCGGGAAAGAACCGGCAACGGTTGACCCGAAGTTTCTCGACGGCCTGCGCGACAATCCAAACCAGGTGTTTCCGGTGAAGCTTGGCAACAAGTCAATCGATGTGAGCCTCAAGGACGTCATCTACGATGCCACCAAGGGCGACTTCAAACACCCGAACACGATGACGGTCAAGCTCCTCGCCGGC
>DAINQP010000233.1:0-8507 GCA_036742665.1 Vicinamibacterales bacterium
ACCCCGTCCTCGCCGTGAGTCTCGTCTGCCGGATAGACGACGACTCTGGCCCACGGCGGGGCCTCGATGTCGCGATGCCGCTGTCGATCGTAGGCATCGGGCTCGTAGAACGTCACGTCGTAGCCGAGACTGAAGAGGGCGCGGATGATGCCGCGGTAGTAGGTGGCCGCCCCGTTCCAGTATGCCGATACGAGGCTCGAGCCGAAAAAGGCAATCGTCGGTTTCATGAGATGAGCGTCTGGTAGACCTGCAGATAGGCATCGGCCGTGCGGTCGATGCCGAAATCGGCGGCCCGTGCGACAGCGAGCCGCGCCGCCGCACGTTGTTCGTCCGGGCGTTCGATCAATCGCTGCACCGCGACGGAGAGCGCCGCGTGATCGTCCGGCGGCACGAAACGGGCCGCACCGTCCCAGTACTCACGAAGGCTGGGTATATCGCCCAGGACCAGCGCACAGCCGGCCGATGCGGCTTCGAGCACCGAAAGGCCGAACGGCTCGTACCGCGCCGGCAGCGCATGGATGGATGCCCGTCGATCCCAGTTGGATAAATCGTGCGGCGCCCGATGGCCGAGTAGATGGACAACCGGCAGCTCGCATACGGCGCCGGACGGCGCGCGAAGTTCCCCGGCGATATAGACCGGCCATTTGAGCGATGAGGCGATCGCGCACAGCGCCTTCACATTCTTGGCGTCATCCCATATACGCCCCGCCGCGAGAACGATGCGCTCTTTTGCCACCGCTCGATTCGACGCCCCGCGCTCGCCGCCGCGGCGGCCATTGGGAATCACGCGCACATTCAGAGGCATGCCGTACTCGGCCTCGAGTGCCGCGCCCATCGCTGCCGATGGCGCGACAACCGCCTGCGCCGCGAGCAATCCGGCTTTGACCGCCGCGCTATAGCGATCGACACTGGACGGCGCCGACTCACCGCGCACCGCACGCCACCAGCTCCGCACACACGAATGAGCCACCACGACGACGGGCGTGCGCCACGGCAGCGCGGCATGGGCATACCCATTGAGGTGCACCAGGGTCGGCTTGATCTGTTCTTCGAGTTCGAGCAGCCACGTGCCCGATTGATCGACGTCGCGCCACGGATCGTCCATCCACTCGAGCCGATACGGCCGATCGATGACGTCAAGACCCGCCTCGCGCGCTTCGCGACGCTGCGTCGGCGTCGGCGGTGGTCCCATCACCGCGACCGTGGACCGTATGCCGCGCGCGCGCAGTTCGCGTCCGAGGTCCACCGTGTACCGCCACACGCCGCCAACCGCATCGGCGGTCGTCAGGATAGTTGCCGGATTACTCACGAAGCCCTCGAGTTGCCCCCGCGCGACACCGCACCCGCTGGTTCGCGTTCGAGCGCGTGCAAGGGCCGCGGCCGCGCGTCCTGGATGTCGCTGAACTCGTCGAATCGCGCGAGATACTCCTCCATCGCCCGCTCCCAGGCGCGATCGTCCGGCGTGCCCCACTGCCGCGCATAGCCCGGCGAGCCGGGGTAGGAGAACATCGGCACGGGTTTGTTGGCCCATACGCCGTGCCCGCGAAGATGCTCGCGCCAGCGCTCGACCTCCGTCGGATCGTCCGCTCCGGATTCGAGAAGATTGGCCTGCACGAATGGCACGTGCTGCTTGGCGGCGACGAGTCGCGACGTGATCTGCTCTGTTGTCAGGCGGCTGCCCTTGTCGAGGAGATTGCGACCCTCGATCGTGATGCTCTCGACGCCGGCCTCGATCGACACGCATCCGGCCCGGCCGAGGAGCTCGAGATGTGGCGGGCTCCACAGATCGATTCGGGTCTGGATGCCGAACGCGATCCCGCGCGGCACCAGCGCCTCGAGCAGTTCACGCTGCGGCAGGAAGATCTCGTCGATGAAGTAGACGTACTCGACGCCGTTCGCGCGGAGCCCGTCGACCTCGGCGAGGATGACGTCGAGGGGACGCCGCCGATAGTCGTCGCGGAAGTTGTCCTTCGCGCAGAACGTGCAGTGGTAGGGGCACCCGCGCGACACTTCCATCTCCGCGCCGGGCCCCGATGACCTGGCCTCAAACCGATGGTGATGATGCCGGTGATGCGCCACATCGTCACGCGACCACGTAAGCGCCGGAAGCGCGCTCATGTCGCACGCGTGCGGCGTGCCCTGCACACGCGTTTCACCATCGCGCGCATAGGCGATCGATGGCACATCAACCCACTCGCGCGGGTCGGCCGCCAGCCGCGGCAGCAGGTCTTCGCATTCACCCAGCACGGCCACGTCGGCCCCGAGCTTGTGCAGCGTCGTGGTCGGCGTGGTCGAGGCATGGGGGCCGACGACGACGCGGAGGGAGGAGAGGTGAGCGCAGGCCGCGAGGAGTTCCTGTGGCACGCGCAATTCAGGAGGCGGACACCGCCAGAACAGATAGCTCGGCGCAGTGGTGATGACCAGACGATCCGGCGCGAACGCGGCGAGACGGTGCACGACCTCCGGCAGTGAGAGGTCGTACAGGTGCGCATCGAGCAGCAGTACCTCGTGGCCCTCGCCTTCGAGCAGCGCTCGCGCGTAGCCATATTCGAGCGGCAGATGCGACTCGCGGCAGCCGAAGTAGATGCTGCCGTCGAAGGTCCACGGGGGATTGACGAGGGCGAACTTCACGATGCGACCTGTGTTCCGGCCAGTGCCGCGGATGGCGTGGTGCCGCATGACGCCAACCAGGCGGTCAGACGCTCAACGCCTTCGGCAACAGACACACGCGGCGTCCATCCAGTCGCGCGCTGAAACTTCGAGGTGTCCGACACGTAATAGCGCTGGTCGGCTGTGCGCCACGGCTCGAGCCGAGTGACCAGCCGTCGGCCCAGCAGATCGCCGATCACATCGATCAACTCGAGCAGGCTGACCGTGCTCGCACGGCCGCCGCCGATGTTGAATGCCTCGCCTGTGATCTGGTCGATGCAGTCGTGCGCGCGCATCATCGCCTCAACGAGATCGCCGACGAACAGCACGTCCCGCACCTGCATGCCGTCGCCGTAGAGCGTGATCGGCGCGCGCTTCAGCGCCTGGATGATGAAGTGCGCCACCCAGCCCTGATCCTCGGTGCCGAACTGGTGCGGTCCGTAGATGCAGCTCATACGAAAGACTGTTGCTGGAATGGCGAACGTGCGTGCGTAGTCGAGCACGTACTGCTCGGCGGCGCCCTTCGAGCATCCGTACGGACTGTGAAAGTCCAGCGGGCGCGCCTCGGAGATGCCGTGATCCTTGACCCGGCGGTCCTCGGGCTCATAGCGGCGGGAGCTCACGCGCAGCGGCAGATCGCGAAGGTGGCCGTAGACCTTGTTCGTGGACGTGAACAGCAGGCTCGGCCGGTCGTCGAGCGCTCGAATCGCCTCGAGCAGGTTCAATGTGCCGCCGGCGTTCACCTCGAAATCGAGCGTCGGGTTGACGAGGCTGGTGGTGACCGCTACTTGTGCCGCAAAGTGAAAGACGCGGTTGACGCCGGCCACACTCCGTGCAATCGCGCGGGCGTCGCGCACGTCGCCGAGGACGAGTTCGACCTTGGGCTCGCCGCGCGACGTGTAGCCGGCATGGGTCTGCTTCAGCCAGGCGACGTTTTGCTCGACACCGGACCGCGAGAGGTTGTCGAACAACCGCACACGCCAGCCGTCGCGCAGTAGACGATCGGCGACGTTGCTGGCAATGAACCCTGCGCCCCCAGTGATGAGTGCCAGTCCGCCGGAGGGTGCAGGCGTCATACGGTTAGTCCTCGCATCGCAAGCTCCCGGCTTGCATCGGCCACTCGATCGTCGGCGGTCTGCGCTCGCAGCCATTCGGCCAGCTCGCCCAGGCCGTTTTCGAGCAACACGCGCGGCTCGTAACCCAGCACAGTTCGCGCTCGGGTGATGTCGGCAAAGCAGTGGCGAATGTCTCCGACCCGGTACTTGCCCCAGATGTCGGCAGCGCACCGCACCTCAAGCTGCGCCTGCAGCATTCGCGAGACCTCGGCCACGGTATAGGCGCGCCCGCTGCCGATGTTGAAGACCTGGCCGGCGGCTTCGGCGACGTCGAGCGCCAGACGGCATGCCTGCACGACGTCGGACACACTGACAAAATCGCGCCGCTGCTGCCCGTCCTCAAAAATCAGCGGCGGCCGGTGATTCAGAAGCCGCGAGGCAAAAATCGCCAGCACGCCGGTGTACGGATTGGAGAGCGCCTGCCGCGTGCCGAAGACGTTAAAGAACCGTAGCGCGACGGTCGGAATGTCGTAGGCGCGGCCGATCATCAGGCACATGCGCTCCTGGTCGTATTTCGACAGCGCGTAGACCGAGGACAGTGACGGGCGCTTGGTCTCCGGCGTCGGCATGGGCACGAGCGGCTCGAACTGCTCATCCCGAGGCTCCCACTCACCAGCGGCCAGCTGTTCGATGCTGCGCTCGACGCTGTCCACCAGACGGCCGTCGGCGCGCGCATACAGCCCTTCGCCGTAGATGCTCATGCTCGACGCGACGATCAGCCGTTGCACCGGGCGGCGAATGATCTCCTGCAGCAGCACGGCGGTACCGAGATTGTTGGTCGATGTGTAGTGCTCAATCTCATACATGCTCTGGCCGACCCCGACCGCGGCCGCGAAGTGGTAGACCACGTCCACGTCGCGAAGCGCTCGACAGACTGTCGCGGCGTCGCGCACGTCGCCGCATACCAACTCCACGTCCGGATGTAGATACGAGGGGCGACCACGCGATTCGCCGTGCACCTGCGGGCTGAGGACATCCAGCGCTCTGACGATATGACCGCGGTTGATGAGATCGTCCGAGAGATGTGAACCGATGAAACCCGCGCCGCCGGTGATCAGGATCCGCATGACCGATACTCTCCAGACTCGTGCGATCTGCCCTCGCCATATGTCCCAACCGCGTGTGTGTACTTGGTGTCTGGCTTGCTTCAGACAATGCGTCGCGTGGGGCAGATGTAAGTGCCTTCGCAAGTAGCAAACGGTATTCCAGTGAACTCAAACAGCGCTCGGCGATTCGCACACCAGAGCATCTGCGCGTATGCGCGCATGCGCGTATGAGACGCCTCTCACATGAACACACGGTGCGTGTCGTGGGCCGTGCCCACGCTCTGGCAGATGAGACGCGCGTCCGCATCATCGACGTGCTGTCGCGCAGCGAGCTGCCAGTCGGCCGTATTGCCGCAGTGCTGGGCCTCGAGCCGTCAAGCGTCTCGAAGCATCTGCAGGTGTTGTTTCGCGAAGGATTGGTGGTCCGACGCCGCGCCGCGAGTACCGTGATTTACTCGATCGCCGACGTGCATTTGCATGACTGGTGTCGATATCTCGCCGGCGCGCACTTGCGCACGAGATCGCTATGAGACTTCGTCACACGACTTCCACATGCGAGTAGCTGACGCCATACATTGGGCCACGAACACCTCTCGGATCATTCGCCGCGACGAGTCCACAACGGTGCTGTTGATTCGCCACGCCCATACGACGGCCATCGATCGTTGGCTGTGTGGACGACAACAGGGGATAACCCTTAGCGGCCTTGGGGTTGTGGAAGCAGAGGAGCTGGGTCAAACGCTGGCTGCGTGCTGTCATCTGGCGGCGATCTACTCGAGTCCACTCGAGCGCGCACGCGACACTGCTGACGCAATCGCCCGATATCAGCGGTCGAGCGTGCAACAGCTGTGCGTGGATATCTGCGACGCGCTGAACGAGATCGATTTCGGTGCGTGGACCGGCAAGACGTTCGATGAGCTCGATGCGGATCCGCGATGGCAGGCCTTCAATCGCACACGCGCGAGCGCGACGATTCCCGGCGGCGAATCGCCGCACGCGGCGCAGCATCGCATCGTCGCAGCGATCGCACACGTGGCGAGGGACCATCGCGGCAAGACCATCGCACTGGTCAGCCACGCCGAGATCGTGCGCATGGCGCTGCTGCATTACCAGACCATCTCGCTCGACCACTATCACGAACTCGAGATCCTGCCGGCCTCGGTCAGCGCGGTCAGCGTGTCGCCGGACGGCACCCACGTGCAGTTCGTCAATCGCTGCGCCGCAGCGCTCCGTCCATGAATCTCCACGGCTGGAAGAATTTGCGCCCCTACACCGGGCGGCTGCTGGCGTTGGCGTTGCTGGCGGT
The DNA here is from genome assembly GCA_036742665.1 of Vicinamibacterales bacterium. GTDB lineage: Bacteria > Acidobacteriota > Vicinamibacteria > Vicinamibacterales > UBA2999 > Gp6-AA40. Next base: position 6,117 of record DAINQP010000233.1, read on the forward strand.
TGTCGAAGTGGCGTTGCGGGTGGCGTTGCCATGGCCGATGACGGTCGTCGTGGATCAGGCGCTTGGCAACCGTCCGCCGACGGCGTGGCTGGTGTCGCTGGCCGGACCGTCTCGGGAATCATGGCTGGCATTCGCCGTCGTCACCGGCGTGCTCCTGCAGCTGGCGCATCAAGCCGTCCTCATGGGACACACACGCATCCACACCGTCACCGGCCACCTCCTGACCCGCGACCTGCGACAACGGCTGTTCCTTCATCTCCAGGCGCTCAGCTTGCGTCATCACTCGAAGCTGCCGGTCGGAGAAGCGGTGTACCGGCTGCAATGGGACGCCGTGTTTCTCGATCAACTCCTCGTGCGCGGGGTGCTGCCGCTCATGTTCTCCGCCGCCACATTGATCGTGATGTTCACGATTCTGGTGAACATCAATGTGCAACTGGCCCTCGTCTCCCTCTCGGTGGTGCCGTTCCTGTTTCTCTGGATCCGCTGGCACAGTCATCGAATCCGGCCGACCGCCGATCGCACGTTGGTCCTCGAGTCGCGGTTGACGGCGAGACTCCATGAGAGCTTCTCCGCCATTCGACTCGTCAAGAGCTTCGCGAGAGAACCCTATGAGGGACTACGTTTTGCCGCGGCGGCCAGCGATGCGATGCAGGCGCGCGTGACCCTCACCGGGCGCGAAGCCTGGTTCTCGCTCATCGTCGGCAACCTGATTGTGGTCGGTACGGCGCTGGTCCTGCTGTTTGGCGGTCTGCAGGTGCTGGGTGGTCGTTTGACGGTCGGGATGCTGCTGCTGACGCTGGCCTATCTCGGTTTCGTCTATGGGCCGCTGTCAGGCATCGCGACGACGATCGCGACGATCCAACAGTCGTTGGCCAGCGGACGGCGAGTGCGCGACCTGTTCGCGCTCTCCACCGAAGTGGACGACGGTTCCGCACCGTCCCCGCGTTTGAAAGGCTTCGTCGAATTTCAGCACGTGAGCTTCAGCTACGATGGCCGCCCGGCCCTTCGCCGCGTCAGCTTCACCGCGAGGCCGGGCGAGATGATTGCGCTCGTCGGCCCATCTGGATCGGGAAAGACGACGCTGGCGACTCTCATCCCGCGGCTGTACAACCCGCTCGAGGGTCGCATCCTGCTCGACGGACACGACAGCTCGCGCTATCGGCTGCGCACGCTGCGCGAGCAGGTGGCGTTCGTGCTGCAGGACGTCATCGTGTTAGCGGGAAGCGTGCGCGACAACTTGCGCTACGGGAATCTCGATGCCACGGACGAGGCCGTCGAGGAGGCGGCGCGCGCCGCTCATGCCCACGACTTCATCATGCGGTTGCCGCACGGGTATGACACCGAGCTGGCCGAGGCAGGGCAGGGTTTATCCGGCGGCGAGCGGCAGCGACTGAGCATCGCCCGCGCGTTTTTGAAGAATGCGGCGATTCTGATTCTCGACGAGCCAACGGCCGCATTGGACACGGTGTCTGAGGCATTGATCTTCCGTGCCATCGAGCGTCTCCGCGAAGGCCGGACGACCTTCGTGATTGCGCATCGTCTGTCGACGGTATTGGCGGCCGATCGCATTCTGCTGCTCGACCACGGCGAGCTCGTCGCCGAGGGCAATCACGAGTCACTGCTCGTCTCGAGCGAACTGTATCGACAGCTGGCGACACAGCTGACGAAGTGAGTTCACGTCGCTTCGGTGATCTCGCGAATCACGCGGCACGGATTGCCGGCCGCGAATACATCCTCGGGAACGTCGCGGGTGACCACACTGCCCGAGCCAATCACAGCGCGTGACCCGATGCGAACGCCGGGGAGAATGATGGCGCCGCCGCCGACCCACACGTCTGATCCAATCGCCACAGGCTTACCAAACTCCTGCCGACGACGCTGCTCGGCGTTCATCGGATGCATGGGCGTATAGATCTGAACCGCCGGGCCGAACAGCGAAAAGCTTCCGATCCGGACAGGACACACGTCGAGCACGACGCAGTTGAAGTTGAAGAACACGCGCTCGCCGAGCTCAATATTGGATCCGTAGTCGCAGAAGAATGGTGGCTGCATCCAGACCGTCTCGCCGCCGCTGGCGAAGATCTCACGCAGAATTCGCCGCCGATCGTCCTGTTGTGTTTCGGCGGTCGCGTTGAGCGCCTGGCAGAGGTCGCGTGCGTGCACACGCGCGGCGACCAGCTCGGGATCGAGCGGGTCGTACAGCTCGCCGTCGAGCATTTTCTGGCGCTCGGTTCGTATCACGGGCTTCTCTATAGCAGGTTTTCGTTCGGGCGGTTCGAGTGCTAGGATCAGTTGTTCGCGCACCGCACCACAATGGGCCTGTAGCGCAGTTGGGAGCGCGCCTGAATGGCATTCAGGAGGTCACCAGTTCGATCCTGGTCAGGTCCACCA
>DAINQP010000234.1:0-8461 GCA_036742665.1 Vicinamibacterales bacterium
GCCGGACTCGCATTGCAGACGCTTCGCAAGGCGCTGCTGACCCCGCAGACGAGGACGCGCGGTGCGCGCGACGCGCTGCAGTATTACGCGCGGCTCGGCATCACGACGCACCGCGACGCGGGGGCGTTTCACGCCGACGAACCAGCGCCGGGTGTCGCCAGCGAGAACACCTACACGATGCACAATCCGTTTCACGCGCTCGCGCGTGAGGGACGATTGCCGGCCCGCCTGCGGATCGATTTCCTGCATCAGGACGCTCCGACCGCGAATCCGCCGCTGCCCACGCTGTCCGAGCGTCTGCGCAACTCATTGCCGCGTTTCGGCAACGAGTGGCTGAAGACCGGCGGAATCGGCGAGTTCACTGGTGGTGGTGCGGACGGCTTGCGCGCGATCGCGCGAGCGGGATGGCGCGCCGAAGATCACGCACTGAACCTGGCCGGCGCGACGACCCTGATCGCCAATCGCGAGACGGTGAACCGCGAGATTCCGATCGCGGGCCTGCGCTGGATCATCTCGCACATACCCGAGTTCCCGGTGGATCTGGCCAATCGCACGCACGCGCTCGGCATGGGCGTCCTCGTCGGCTGGGGACCGCTGCGCACGGGCACCAACGTCGGACCGCCGTACCGCACACTCGTGGCTCACGGCATTCCGGTTGGGTATCACTCCGACGGCGGCGACATCACGGTGATCAACCCGTGGCTCAACTTCTCGACGATGATTACCGGCCGCAACCTCGCCGGCCAGGCGATCCTCGGCGATCAGATGCTGACGCGGCAACAGACGCTGTGGCTAGCCACTGCCGCCAACAAATGGTTCATCTGGGAAGACGACATCGGCTCGCTTGAAAGCGGCAATCGCGCCGACCTGGCGGTGCTCGATCGCGACTACTTCACGGTTCCAGACGAGGACATCAAGCGGATCCGCTCAGTGCTGACGATTGTCGGCGGACGCGTGATACACAACGACGGCATTCTGTAGGGCGACCCACGCGTCGCCCTGCCCGAGGACGGTATGCAGAACCAGAAGTGGATCCGGCCATTGATATGCGCGGGCCTCATCGTCGCGACTGCGGCGATCGCGGGCGCTCAGCGGCGTGCCCACGACGTCGCGACCGAGGTGCTCGCGTTCGAGCGCGACATCGAGGCTGCTGTGGTCCGCGGTGACGTGGCCTTCGTGGACGCCGCGACAGCACCAACCTTCATGTTCACCCACGGCGACGGGTGGACGACTGGCGGCGCACCACTGCGGGTGGATACGCGCGCCGACTGGATGGCGACGGTTGCCAAGGCGCCCTACGCGTCGCGCATCCTCGATTCGGTAAAGACTGAAGTGCACGGCGACGTCGTCATCACCTACGGACGCTACGTAGGCCGTTTCAAGGACGCCGCGCCCGGCCGACGGACATTCACGGTGTGGTACGAGCGCGTGTACGCCAGGCGTGACGGCAAGTGGCAGTACCTGTCCCATCGCACCGTGGACGGTCCGGTGTACGAAAAGGATTAAGCTTGAGCTATGACTGCACGCCTGTCCTCCTGCGCGCTCGCGTTGCTCCTGTTGCTTGCACCGGCGGCGCGCCTTGGCGCCCAGTCCGACGAAGCGGACCGCGTCAAGGAATCGGCCGTTGTTCTCAACGAAATCATGAAAGCCTCGGATAGCGCGATTCCGACGTCGGTGTTGTCCAAGGCCGAAGGCATCGCCATCTTCCCCGGCACCGTTCGCGGCGGCTTCATTGTCGGCGCCGAGCGCGGCCGCGGCATCATGAGCGCCAGGGATGAAAAGACCAAGATGTGGTCAACGCCCGCGTTTCTGACGATCACCGGCGGCAGCGTCGGCCTGCAGATTGGCGTGCGAGCGACCGACCTGGTGCTCGTGATTCAGAATCGCCGTGGGCTCGAGAACCTGGTGCGCAACGAGTGGAAGGTCGGCGCCGGCGCCGCGGCGACGGCCGGCCCGGTCGGTCGCGACGCGCAAGCCGCCACCGACATCCAGCTGCGTGCCGAGATCCTGAGCTACTCACGGAGCCGGGGTCTGTTCGCAGGCGCGACCCTCGACGGATCGACAATCCGGCAGGACGAAGACGCCAATGGTCGTTTCTATGGTGAGAAGTTCACGACGCGGCAGGTAGTCTTCGACAACAAAGCCAAGGCCCCCGAAGGGACGGTGCCGTGGTTCCAGGCGTTGATGAAGTTCGTGCCGTAGCTAGGCACTGACGATCAACACGACCGCGACGAGTGCGCACACCACCCCGAGCGCCTGCGAACCGGACAGGCGCTCGCCGAGCGTGAATCGCGCCAGCAGCACAGTGCTCGCGGGATAAAGCGAGGCCAGCGTCGCAACGAGACTCAGCGGACCGTATCGCGTGGCGATCAGATAGAGCGCATTCGCGAGCATATCGACGATTCCGCAGCCGAAGGCCGTCCGCGCGGCGCTCCGCTCCAGCCGACTCGTCCCGCCGCTCGTTACGACCATCACTCCAAACAGCGGCACCGAAACCGAGCGGCCGACGACCAGCGGCCACATGCCGGCGTCATCGCTCGTCTGCGCGAGACAGAGGAAGAACAGGCCGACGGCGACCCCTGAGATGAACGCCAGACTCACCGCCGACTGCGTACGGCGAGGCGCGATCTCGACTGTGCGCGCGTGTTCAACGCGACTGAGCAGGACAATCGCTATCGCGGCGAGGACGATGCCTACGCCGGCGGGCATCGCCGGCCGCTCGCCAAGCGCCACTGCGACGAGCACGGGAACCGCCGCGGCACACACCGCCGTGATCGGCGCGACGATTGACATGGTACCGATCGCGAGGGCGCGGTAGAGAAATGCCACGCCCAGGCTTCCGGCAACACCCGCTGCGGCGCCCCACCCATAGTCGCCCGGCACAGGCGAGCTCGATGGCAGCACCGGCAGGAGCAGCGCCAACAGCCCCAGCCCTGCCGCTTGTGCGACGAAGGTCACGACCACCGAACCCGCGCGCCTGGCAGCGATGCCGCCGAGGAAATCAGCGGCGCCGTAAAACGCGGCAGATGCCAGTGCCAGAGTGACGAACACGCGAGTAGGATCCGTCTCCATGGATATCACGCGTCGGAGCTTTATTGCCGCCGCAGGCGTCGGCGTAGCGGGGAGCCTGCGCAGCGCGCCGGCCGCGGCGCAAACCGGGCGCATGCTGCTCAAGGGCGGATGCGTTCTCTCGCTCGATCCCAAGGTCGGCGACTTCGACACCGCCGACGTGCTGATCGAGAAAGGCCTCATCGCGGCGGTTCGGCCGAACATCAGCGCCGACGCGCAGGTGATCGATGCCGCGAACATGATTGTGATGCCGGGGTTTGTCGATACGCACCGGCACATGTGGCAGGGGGCGGTCCGCAACAGCCTGCCCAATGGTCTGCTCAACGACTACGTCCGCGAGATCCTTGGTTCCGTGCGGAGCGCGATGCGACCCGAAGACGTCCACATCGGCGATCTGGTGAGCGCGCTCGGCGCGATCAACGCCGGTGTGACCACGGTGCTGGACTGGTCGCACATCGGCAACAGCCCGGCGCACACCGACGCGGCGATTCAAGGACTCCGCGAGTCCGGCATCCGCGCGGTGTATGCCTTCGGTGGCGGCGCCGGCGGCCCACAGAACCGATATCCCGACGACATCCGCCGACTGCGCAAACAGTACTTCTCGTCGCCCGATCAGCTGGTGACGCTGGCGCTGGCTTCCGGTATGACGGCGGCGGAATGGGCCGTCGCGCGCGAGGTGGGCGCGTCGATTTCGGTCCACGCGAACGGCACGCTTGCAGGCCTGGAGAAAGTGCTCGGGCCCGATGTCACCTACATCCACTGCAACACGTTCACAGAGCAGGCGTGGAAGAGGGTGGCTGATTCGGGAGGCCATGTCTCGATCTCATGTCCGATTGAAATGGAGATGGGCCACGGCATCCCGCCGATCCAGGCGGCACTCGATCACAAACTCGCGCCCAGCTTGAGCGTGGATGTGGAAACGCAGATGCCCGGCGACCTGTTCACGCAGATGCGCGCGGCGTTCACCTTGCAGCGTATGCAGGCGCTCGCCCGTCAGCGCGCGAACGACAAGGACGCGCCGGCGCTGCTCACGGTGCGTGATGTGATCGGCTTTGCCACGATCAATGGCGCCGTTGCCAATCATCTCGATCGCAAGATCGGCACGCTGGCGCCGGGCAAAGAGGCCGACATCATCCTGCTGCGCAGCGATGCCATCAACGTCGCGCCGATGAACAACGCCTATGCGGCAGTGGTGCAGGCGATGGACACCAGCAACGTCGATACGGTGATCATCGCCGGCCAGATCCGCAAGCGGCAGGGTCAGCTGGTCGGCGTCGATCTGACTCGCCTTCGCCAGCAAGCGCAGGCCTCGCGCGATTACATCGTTCAGAAGGCCGGATGGCCTTCTTCGAGGCTCGGGCGCTCGTAGCGCCCGAGCCTCAATTCCCGACGCCCAATTCCCAACTGCCAACCACTCCCAATTCCCAAACACCAAGAACACTCAATTGGGAGTTGGAAGTTGCGAGTGGTTGGGAGTTGGAAATTGGGAATTGGGCGTTGTTATGTCTTCGGCTCAAAATCCAAGGCCACCCCGTTGATGCAGTAGCGCTGGCCGGTGGGCGGCGGACCATCAGGAAATACGTGGCCGAGATGTCCGCCGCAGTTGCTGCAATGCACTTCGGTGCGCGTCATGCCGTAGCTGGAATCGACGGTCGTGCCGATGCTGCCCTCGACGGGGGCAAAAAAGCTGGGCCAGCCGGTGCCGCTCTCGAACTTGCGATCGGCGACGAACAGCTTCTGGCCACAGCCCGCGCACGAGAACGTGCCCGCCCTGTGCTCGCGCAGCAACGCGCAGGAGCCGGGGGCTTCAGTGGCGTGATTCCGCAGCACCGCATACTGCTGCGGCGTCAGCTGTTTCCGCCATTCCTCATCCGTCTTGGTGACGGGAAATGTCGTTTCGTTCATGACCCCAGTATGCCTCGACACGTCAAGGAAGAACTCTCCCATCGAGCAACTTTTCCGAAGCGGCTGAAGGTAGGGCGTCACGGTTTTGCCGCCCGACTTCTCCCGATTGACGGGACGAGGCCGGCTCCACGGCATCGGCCCACGCCGAAACAGGTGCAAGGATCGGCGCGCGCAGGTGCGTCTCAACGCGGAGGACGCGTCGTGGCTGCGCAGCGCCCGGCTCAAGTACGGCGCCGAGGTCCGCGTGATCGACATCTCGACTGGCGGCATTCTGGTCGACTCTGATGGCGCCCCGCTCGCCCCACAGTCCAACATCGTCTTCGAGTTGTCGGCGCAGACCGGGAAGATGCTGATGCCGGCGCGCGTATTGCGTAGTGAGCGGGTTGAGGGCAGCACCCGCCATCAGACGGCCTGCGCGTTCAAGCGCGCACTGTCGGTTGATGCGCTCGCCGCCGTCACTCGCGATGAATCACCCACGCCTGCAGCGACAGCTGCACCGACCGCCGCGCGCACATCGTGGCAGCGCGTCGTCGCGCGATTCCGCAGCGGCCAAATCGTACGGGGCTATACGAACGACTTCCATCCCTCGAAAACGCATCTGCATCTGACGCCCGAGGACAAGCCCGAGGAAACGATGTTCGTGGCCGTGTCGCAGCTCAAAGCCGTGTTCTTCGTTCGTAAGTTCGAGGGAGATTCTTCACGTGTCGACCGCCACGAGTTCGAGAACGCGCAGTATGGCCGCCGATGCTGGTTCGAACAACATGCCGGTCTTCGTCTCGCCGGGCGCCACGCTCCACGTCAAGTTCTTGTAACGCGACCTACCTCGTCGCCCCTCCACTGCGCGTGGATGGGGATATCACGTGACAAAGTAGCACCGGACTAACGATAATCCGCGCATGTTGTGGTGGCACTGGCTCCTGCTCGGTGTGGTGCTGATCGCCCTCGAGATATCCGCGTCGGGCGGCTTCTACATCATCTTCTTCGGCGTCGCTGCGGTGTTGGTCGCGCTGCTCTCGCTGGCCGACGTCGCCGGGCCGCTGTGGTTTCAACTGCTCCTCTTCTCCGCCCTGTCGGTGGCATCGCTTCTGTTCTTCCGCAATCCGATCATGCGGCGGCTCAATCTGGAGGGAGGCGCGCCAGACATCGACACGCTGGCCGGTGAGAGGTGCTCCGTGCTCGAACCGATGGCCCCCGGCGGCAATGGGCGCGTGGAGTTGCGCGGTAGCACGTGGAGCGCACGCAATCTGGGCACCACGCCGCTCTCGAATGGCGCACGGTGCACCGTGATCCGGTCCGAGCGGCTCACACTACTCGTGAAGGCAGAGGAGGCCCTTTCATGATCGGGTTGGGCAGTCTGTTGGTCTTCGTCGCGCTGGCGATTCTGGTACTCATCATCATCGCCAAGACGGCGGTCGTCGTTCCACAGCAGAACGCCTACGTCGTCGAGCGGCTTGGGCGCTACTCGGGCACCCTGGGCGCCGGATTCCACATATTGATGCCCTTCCTGGACGTGATCCGCTATCGTCATTCGCTCAAAGAGGCGGCCTACGACATCCCGGCGCAGGTCTGCATCACCCGCGACAACGTGCAAGTGGGCGTCGACGGCATCCTGTATTTGAAGGTGCTGAATGCCGAGCGGGCGTCGTACGGGATCTCGGACTACCTGTTCGCGATCACCCAGCTTGCACAGACGACGCTGCGCAGCGAGATCGGCAAGATCGACCTCGACAAGACGTTCGAGGAGCGCACCAACATCAATATGTCCGTTGTCACCGAGCTGGACAAGGCCTCCGAGTCGTGGGGCGTGAAGGTGCTGCGCTACGAGATCAAGAACATCACGCCGCCGCATGACATTCTCGCCGCGATGGAGAAGCAGATGCGCGCCGAGCGCGAGAAGCGCGCGGTGATCCTGACATCCGAAGGCGCCCGCGACGCGTTGATCAACAACGCGGAAGGCGCCAAGCAGGAGACAATCAAGAACTCCGAAGCGCGCCGGCAGCAGCAGATCAACGAGGCCGAGGGCCAGGCGCAGGCGATTCTGGCCGTCGCGACCGCGACGGCCGAAGGCATTCGCCGCGTCGCGAATGCGATGCAGGACCCCGGCGGCGCACAAGCCGTGCAGCTCCGCGTGGCCGAGCAGTACATCACGCAGTTTGGCCAGCTCGCCAAGGAGAGCAACACCCTGGTGATTCCAGCCAATGCGGCCGATGTGGCATCGATGATTGGTGTCGCCATGCGCGTGATCAACACGACGAGCGCGCCAGTCCCATTGCCCCCCGCCTAACCTCCGTTGAAGCCGTGCGGTCAACCGTCCCGGCCGCGCACTTGCCTCTACGCCTACACTTGTAGTAGATATAACCACTCAATTAGGAGGTGCCGTGCGACTGCCGAAGTTGAGCAAGCTCGAACACCAGATCATGGAAGCGCTCTGGAGCCGCGGCGCGTCCTCGGTCCGCGAGATTCTCGAAGCCTTCCCCGAAAAAGGACGGCCGGCCTACACCACCGTCCAGACCATGGTGTATCGCCTCGAGGAGAAGCACGCGATCCGCCGCACCAGGAAGATCGGCAACGCCCACATCTTTGAGGCTGTCATCTCACGCGCGTCTGCGCAACGGCGTCTCATCGACGAGCTCCTCGCGTTCTTCGGCGGCAGCAGCCAGCCGGTCGTCGCCCATCTGATCGAATCAGGCAATCTGACCCTCGACGATGTCAAAGAGGCGGAGCAGATGCTGATCAAGTTGAAAAGTGGAACAAGTGGAAAGCGTGGAACAGTCACTCCCAAGTAGGACGACATCATGTTGGACATGCTCTGGAATCACCTGTGGCAATCGACACTCTTTGCGGGCGCCGCGGCGCTGCTCGCGCTCGCGTTCCGCCGCGACCGTGCACACGTGCGCTACTGGTTGTGGCTCTCCGCGTCGGTGAAGTTCCTCATCCCATTCGGCGCGCTGCTGTGGATGGGCACTCAGATCGAGCTGATGCCGCTCGAGCGATCGGGCCAGGCAATCGTCGGCGTCCTCGACAACGTCGCGCAGCCGTTCACGCAGCCTGAACCATCGCGCGTCAATCAGCGTGGCCGTCCTGTGCCTCCGCCTCCGTCACATCCCATGCTCACGCTCGCCGTTCGCGGCTTCACGATCGTGTGGCCCGCCGGCTCCGTGGCGTTGCTCTTGGTGTGGGCCGTGCGGTGGCATCGCGTCACTCGCGCAGCGCACGCCGCTTCGACGGTGACGAGCGGTCCCCTACTCGACACGCTGCGGCGTCTTGAAGGCCACACGTCTCGCGTGCGCCTGGTGTCGGCGAATCACGCGGTCGAGCCCGGTGTGTTCGGCATCGTCAGGCCAGTGCTGATGTGGCCGGCCGGCATCGAGGATCGCCTCAGCGCCGCGCAGATCGAAGCCATCCTCGCGCACGAAGTCGCCCACGTCCGCCGCTGCGACAATCTCGCCGCGATGGTCCACATGGTGGTCGAAGCCGTCTTCTGGTT
>DAINQP010000235.1:0-8448 GCA_036742665.1 Vicinamibacterales bacterium
CGCTGCTGTTTGCGGTGTATCTGGCGTCGGTTCCGCGGCTCGCGATAGATCCGGCGTTGCTCTTCGGGTTCCTGCTCCTCCTCGACGTGGGATTGCTCACGATCGCGATCGTTCGGCGCGAGGAGTTGTTGCACGCAGTCGCGGCGGTGACCACGTTGGTCGTGTTCGCGATTTGGATTGGCAGGTACCCGAGCGGCGCCTTGACGATCGCGTCGATCTTCACTGCGGTCTTCGTGCTGCTGTATCTGCTCGCACCGGCAATCGCCGAGCGAATGAAGAAACCGTTCGACGGTATCGCAGTTCAAGCGATCTATGCTGCGCCGATTCTGTTGTTCATGTTCCCGGCGCTCGCGCGAATCGAGCCTGCGGCCGCGTGGCCATGGGTGCTATTCGGCACGCTCTACGTGCTGCTCGCGTTGATCGCCTGGCGTGCGCTCGCGATCCCGAATTCGGCGCTCTTCTTTGTCGCGGCGTTCTTCGCCCTGGCGGCTGAAGCGTCGTGGTCGGCCACACACCTGCTCACCGAGCGGCTCGGCACCGCCGTGTTGCTCTACGCGCTCTTCGGCGCCTTCTATCTCGGTGTGCCGATCGTTGCCCGGCGCATCCGGCACCCACTCGAGCCTGCGTGGGGTGGCGGCGCAGTGGTCCTCGGCAGCCTCGTCATGCTCCTGTTCCTCGCGGCTGGTCCGCGCGCCGCTGCGGGGCTGTGGGGCATGGCGTTCCTGCTCGCCCTGCTCAACGCGGGACTCTTCATCGAAAGCGCGGCTGGCCGGCTTCCTGCGTTGTCGGTCGCCGGCAGCCTGTTGTCGTGGCTTGTCCTCGGCGTCTGGTGGGGCAACGCAGCCGCAGCGGTAGGAGTGATGCCGTCGCTGATCGTGTTGGTCGGTTTGACGCTGGTGATGCTCGGTGGCCATGCCTGGGCGCACGCAGAGACGATGCGTCAGGGTGGACGAGCTGATGAGGCGCCAGGGTTCCCGACGACCGCATCACTCGGCCTCGTCGGTCACGGGTTCCTGCTGTTTGTGTTTCTGAATCCCGAGTGGTCCACGCCGCCGTGGCCGGGACTCGGTGCGCTGCTCGTCATGACCCTCGCCGTCAGCACCACGGCACTCGTCGTCCGCAGGGCCATTCTTCATGCGGCAGCCACCATTGCGGCAGCCGTGATCATCTGCGCGTGGGCGCAGCTGTCGCTCGGCGACGAATGGGCGTTGGTGGCGACGATGATGGCCGAAGCGGCGATCGCGTACTCGCTGGTGTGGCTGTGGCTTGCCCGTCGTCTCGACAGAGTGGCCGTCTCGGCAGCCGCCGTCGTCACGATGTTCCTCAGCGAGCTGACATTGATCGCCGTCGCCGCCGTTCCTAACCCACCGCCGCTCGTGCTCCTCAGCGCGCTGCACGTCGTCAATCTGTCGTTGATCCTGTGGCTGGCGTGGGTGCGTCAATGGCAGTGGGTCGGGCTCGCCGCGGTGGTGCCTGCCTGGCTCGCCACGCTCGTCTGGTACGACGGCCATCGACAGCCCGACCAGTGGACGCAGGTGATGATCCTGGCCACGGCGCTCTATGCGGTGTTCGCGCTGTATCCGTTCGTCCTCGGGTCCCGTGCGCGCGAATCGCGCGATCCGTATCTCACCGCAATTGGCGGCAGCGTGTTCTACTTCTTCGCGGCGCGGATGGCGCTGTTGCAAGGAGGTCTCTCGTCGGTGGTTGGCGTGGTGCCGGTGTTCGAAGGCGCCGTCCTGGCGCTGCTGCTGCGCGCGCTCCTGCGCATCGAGCCACGCGGTGGTCGCGATCTCGGCCGCCTGGCCATCGTTGCTGGATCGGCACTGGCGTTTGCCACCGTGGCGATTCCGCTGCAGCTGAAACAACAGTGGATCACCATTGGCTGGGCGCTCGAGGGCGCGGCGCTTGCCTGGCTCTATCGCCGGATCCCGCATCGAGGCTTGCTGTACTGGGCGATGGCGCTGCTCTCTGCCGTGTTCGTACGTCTCGCGATGAATCCTGAGATCTTCATCTACGAGCCGCGCGGCATGCGGGTGTTCAACTGGTATCTCTACGCCTATCTGATTTGCAGTGTCGCGATCTTTGTCGCCGCGTGGTGGCTGTCGCGCACGGATGACCGTCTGCTGTTTGCGGGAGATTGGGCCAAGCCGTCCACGCTGTTGCCGCCGGCAGGTGTGATTCTGCTGTTCGTTCTTCTCAACATCGAAATCGCCGACTTCTACGCGACCGGTCCCGAGATTACGTTCCGCTTTGGCGTGAGCATCGCGCAGGATCTCACCTACACGATCGGGTGGCTGGTGTTCGGGCTCGGCATGCTGGCCGCCGGCATCTATCTGCACAACCGTCCAGGACGCATGACAGCCGTCGCGCTGATCGCGGTCACCACGTTCAAGGCGTTTCTCTATGACATGGGATCACTCGAGGGTCTGGCGCAGGTGGGGTCGTTCGTCGGTCTGGCGATATCGCTGGCGCTTGTCGCATTGGCGCTGCAGAGATTCGTGCTGCATGCGCCGAAGGAAGAATCATGAATCGCCGATCACCGCACGGACTGAAGCCCGCGCTCTACGCGTGTGCCGGAATCCTCTTCGTTGTGGCTGCGCCCGCCGCGCAACAGACACCGCCGGAGACACCATTTCGTTACGAGCGCCCGGTGCAGACGGGCGGGCCTGGCCCACGTCGTCTGGCGATCGATATTCCGCTGCTCGTCGGCGGCAATCCGTTTCGAGGGCGCGTGATGCCCGGCGCGGGGCTGACCGATCTGCGTTTCTTCGATCCGAACGGACAGGAGTTGCAGTATCTGCTCGTCTCGAATCCGCCCGAGCCGCCGGCGTGGCGATCGGCGCAGACGCTCGCCATCGCCCCAGTCGAGACGCCGGCACTGAAGGCCAGCGGCTTTGAAATCGATCTCGGCGAGGCGATCGTCATCGATCGCTTTCGCGTGGACGGAATCGCCGGACCGTTTCTCAAGCGGATCCGTCTCGAAGGCAGCGGCGACCGCGCTCGGTGGACACTGCTCGTCGATGAGGGCACGTTGTTCGATCTGCCGCAGGAGCGGATGGTTCAAACCGAGCTGGGTTTCGCCGCAGGTGCATATCGGTACGTCCGCCTGACGTGGGACGACACGCGATCTGGCCGCTTGCCCAGACCCGAGCTCGCATCCGTGCGTGAGGTGCGCACCGCGACCCCGCCACCTGCGCTGACCACGCCACTGACATTCGAGCGGCGACCCAGCGAACCAGGGCGCGGCCAGTTTCGTGTCCGTCTTCCTGCCGCGCGCCTGCCGATCGTCGCGCTCGACGTGGATATCGGCGGCGCGCGCATCCTGCGTCAGGTGACGGTGTACGAGCCGCATCTCATTGGCGGTCAGGTCGTCCCGACACAACTCGGCGCGGGCGTGTTGCGGCGTGTCGTTCAGGACGAGATGACCGCGTCGGCGATCAGGATTCCGATCGCGTCGCCCGAGGAGCCGCTGCTCGATCTCGTCATTGATGAGGGAAACAATCCGCCCAGCGAGGTCCGCGGCATCACCGCCGTCTTCGCCGAGCTGCCGTGGATCTACTTCGAATCGACCTCGAACACCGTCATCGCACGATACGGCAACCCGTCATTGAAGGCGCCGCGCTACGACCTCGAGGCTGTGCGTCAGACGGCGCCAATCGCCACAACGATGGAAGCGACGTGGGGCGAGGCAAGGCTGCGGGGTGAGTCTGAGAAGGTCAGCAGCGTCGCGCCAGCGCTTCCGACCGTCGGCGCGACAGTCGATCCGGCGACTTTCCGATATGTGCGGCCGATTCCTTCCGGCGAGGCAGGACTCGTCACGATACCGCTCGATGCCGCAGTGCTGGCCCACGGCCGGCCAGCGGCCTTTGCCGATGTCCGTGTGATCGATGCGGCGAACCGGCAAGTGCCATATCTCATCGAGCGCGCGAGCGAGCCGTTGTCTCTCGACTTGGCCATAGAGCCGGTCGCGACTCGTCCGGCGTCATTGGCGTCGAACCGCACGCTCAGCGTGTATCGCGTGCGCCTGCCGCTCGAACAGCTGCCGCAGGCGCGTGTGGTGCTGACCACGCCAGCCCGCGTCTTTACACGGCGCGTGACGGTCGGCGTCGAGCACGGCCCGGATCGGCGTCGGCGCGATCCATGGTTCGAGACGCTCGCGACATCGGACTGGTCGCATGCCGATCAGGAGTCACCGGCGCCTGCGCTCACGATGGCCGTTCGTCCGATCGACGCCCGAGAGGTGTTCATCACGGTTGAAGAAGGTGACAACAGCCCGCTTCCGTTCGCCCCGGCGCGTCTGCTGCTGCCGTCATATCGCCTGCGGCTGTTTCGCGAGCGCAATGCCGCGCTGCGGCTGGCCTATGGGCGAGACGATTTGAGCCCACCGCAGTACGACCTGGCTCTCATCGCCCCGCAGTTGACTGGTGTCACGGCCATCGAGATCATGCCGGGACCGGAGCAGACCTCTGCGCCGGAATCACCGCTGATGCTGATGTCGCCGCAGATCTTCTGGGCCGTCCTCAGTGCCGCCGTATTGATTCTGATTGGGCTGGTCGTCCGGCTGGTGAGAAAGTCGGACGTGCAGTCCACGCCCGCGACGTAATACCGTAGGGCACGTCCTCTGGACGTGCCGAACGGTAGGGCACGTCCTTCTGGACATGCCGCTGTGATGAACTCTCTCGAGATAGCTGGATTCGTGACCGGCGCGCTGTCGGTGTGGCTGGCCGTACGGCAAAACCCGTGGAACTGGCCGTTCGGCGTCGCGAACGCAGTCTTCTTCTTGCTCTTGTTCCTGCGGGCCCGCCTCTATGGCGACATGGCGCTGCAGGTGCTCTTCATGGCCATCTGCCTGCTCGGGTGGTACCGCTGGCTTTTCGGCGGCGCGGGACACTCGCGTCTGAGCGTCACGCGTATTTCGAGGACCGGATCGGTGGCGTACATGGCAGCAGGAATCGCCGCGACCGCAATGTTTGCCCCGTATCTGCGCAGCGTGGGCGATGCCGCGCCGTGGCTCGATGCGCTGACGACCGTGTTGAGCGTCGAGGCGCAGTACTTGATGACGCGCAAGGTGATCGAGCATTGGCTGGTCTGGATGGCGGCTGATGTCATCTACATCTGGCTCTATGCGTCGCGCGGTCTGTATCTCACCAGTCTGCTCTACGTCGTCTTCTTCGCGATGTGCGTCGCCGGGTGGCGAGATTGGCGGCGCGACATGTCGCGCCGGCCCGCGGCGGCCGCATGAAGCGCGTACTCATCGTCGGCGCCGAATCCACGGGAAAGACCACGCTCGCGATGGCCCTGGCGGAGCATTACCAGACGACGTGGGTGCCGGAGTTCGGGCGGCTCTACACGGAAGCGCGCCGTCCGCGTGGCGATTTGTGGCGCAGCGACGAATTCACGTTCATCGCCACCGAGCAGGTGCGCATGGAAGATGCGCTCGAGCGCATCGCCAACCGCGTGTTGATCTCCGATACCGACGCATTCGCCACTGCAATCTGGCATGAACGCTATCTCGAACAACCGTCACCAGAGGTGCTCGCAGTTGCCGCCGGCCGCACCTATGACCTGTACATTCTGACCGACGTGGATACGCCGTTCGTGTCCGACGACATCCGCGATGGCGAGACGATCCGCGAGTGGATGCACAACCGATTTCAGGAGGAGCTGTCGCGAATGCGTGCGCCGGTGCTATTCGTGTCCGGTCCGCACGAGCAACGCATGGCAGCAGCGATCGCGCGCATAGATTCCCTGCTGTAGTGTCCGGCTTCAGCCCGGACACCACATCTACACGCGCGTCGCCAGAAACTCCAGTAGCCGCGTGAGCCGCGCGCGGGTGCGGTCGGGGCCGAGCCAGGCGAGCAGTTCGAACAAGCCCGGGCTCATCGTCCGGCCACTAACGGCGACGCGGGTCGCGTGAATCAGCGCGCCGGCCTTGATGCCGCGTGCGGTTGCGGTGTTGCGCACTGCGGCTTCCACCTGCGCCTCATCGAACGGCGTCGTTTGCGCCAGTGCTTCGATGAGCGCTGCGATGTGCCCGGCGAGCTCCGGCAACGACAGATGCTTCGCGACGGCATCGGACTCGTACTCCACCGCATCGACCACCAGCGGCCGCGCCTGCTCGACGAAGTCAGTCAGACGCTTCGCGCGCGGTCGCAGCAGCTCGATCAGACGATGAAACGAGGCGATGTCCTGGACCAGCGCCTCGCTACCGAGCCCGGCGTCGTCGAACATCGGCCGCAAGATGGCCGAGAGATCCGCGATCGGCATCCGCGCGATGTACTGACCGTTCATCCAATCAAGCTTCTCGGTGTTGAACACCGCGTTGCCACCGCTGATGCCGTCGAGCAAAAAGCTGCCAATCAGTTCCGTCGTCGTCATCAGCTCGCGATCGTCACCGGGTGACCAGCCAAGCAGCGCGAGGAAGTTCACCATCGCTTCAGGCAGATAGCCCTGACGCTGGTACTCGGTGACCGACATCGCTCCATGACGTTTGCTGAGGCGCTTCTTGTCACTGCCGAGAATCAGCGGCACATGCGCAAACCGCGGGACCGGTGCGCCGAGCGCCTGAAACAGCAGAACGTGCTTCGGCGTGTTGGAGATGTGGTCGTCGCCGCGAATGACATCGGTAATTCCCATCTCAACATCGTCCACGACGACCGAGAGGTGATAGGTCGGATAGTCGTCCGACCGGAGGATTACGAAGTCTTCGATATTGGCGCTGTCGAACTCGATCCGGCCGTGCACCGCGTCATCGAATGCGGTGCTTCCCGCGGGCACCTTGAAGCGAATCGCTCGCGGCGTCGCGGCATCCTCGAGCTCGCGCACCTGATCGGCGGAGAGAGCGAGGCACGTGCGGTCGTACTGCCAGGCCTCACCAGATTGCTCGGCGCGTTCGCGCTCCTGACGAAGCCGTTGCGCGCCGCAGAAGCAGGCGTAGGCGTGTCCGGCATCGATGAGGCGGCGAGCGGCCGCGCGGTAGCTGTCGAGCCGCTGCGCCTGGAAATACGGAGCATGCGGTCCTCCGACTTCTGGTCCTTCGTCCCATGCCAGCCCAAGCCAGCGCAGACCGTCGAGGATGCCGGTGACCATGTCGGCCGACGATCGCTCAACGTCCGTGTCTTCGATGCGCAGCAGAAAGGTGCCGCCGTGACGGCGGGCATAGAGCCAATTGAAGAGCGCTGTGCGCGCGCCGCCGACGTGCAGGTAGCCGGTTGGCGATGGTGCGAAGCGAACCCGCGGGGGCATCCGACCATTTTATCGATGATTCATCACAGACACGTGCGGCAGGCGAGTTCAACGTTTGGAGGGTCGTCGTGGTCGACGATGTGAGCACGACGGACAAAACTTTGGTCGACAAGGCCAGGATCGAAGACGTCGCCAAGTACCGGGTTCAATTATTGGCCGCGGTAGCCAGATTCTCACCGCCGTGACCGAACCATCTGCCACGACAGTTTTCGAGGCGACGAAGGCTATGTTCGTGCAAAGAAGATCAAGAGCGCGGATGGGCAGTGCCCCTAGTGGTCGCGGGCATGTGGGCTATCGTGCACGGGAATTTCGGCGTCGGCGCTAAGAGGCGTAAACACAATCTCGTATCTCGTCGAACGATTCTGCAATCGATCTGAACACGTCATGCGCGTGTTTTGCGGCTGGGCTTGGGATTTCGAGCGGTACATCACTTGCTCGACGGTTGGAAGCCCCCCCAGGTCATTTAGACACGCTGCATGGCCCAGATCCTTGTCGTCGCCATGAGGTCGGAGACCTCACCTGTGATGGGGCTGCTGAAAGACAGCGGCCACGAAATCGTCTTTGCGCCGGGCTTCGAGGCCGCGATCCGCAAGCTGGATCAGATCGCGCCAGACCTGTTGATCACCGATGTTCGTCTTGGTGGATTCAACGGCCTGCATCTGGTCATCCGCAGTCAGAGCTCACGACCGAACATGCGGTCGATTCTGCTCGATCGTGTTCATGATCCAGTCGTCGCCCAGGACGCCGAGCGACACGGCGCCGTCTACCTGGGCGGCCCGTTGAACCTGGCGATGATCTCCGAGCAGATTTCGAAAGTGCTCAACGAGAGCAGTCCGCAGCGCCGCTGGCCGCGCAAGCAGCCGATCAAGGGATTGGTCTTCCACGTTGCGCGACGCTCGGCGCGCGTGATCGACATCAGCTATGGCGGCATCCGTCTCGAATTGCCGCCGGCGGAAACGATTCCGGCCAAATTCCGCATGGCGATTCCCGGATTCGAAGGCGTCTTTCGCGCCAAGCCGGTGTGGTCGCGATATACGCGGCTCGGTTCGATTTCGTGCGGCGCTGAGCTGCTCGAAGCGAATCCGCAGGTCATTGCGCAGTGGCGTCAGCTCGTGGACTCGATCCACGCCAGCGCGTACTCCGGCTGAAGCCGGACACTACACGTGCCCTACTTCATAATTCCCATAAAGAAGAGCACGAGCT
>DAINQP010000236.1:0-8392 GCA_036742665.1 Vicinamibacterales bacterium
GGTTCGCCGGTCGCGCGATCGAAGACATAGAGGAAGGTCTGCTTCGTTGGCTGCGCGACGAGCTTGCGCATGCGGCCATCGATCATCACGTCGAGCAGGATCGGCGCCGACGAGATGTCGTGATCCCAGATCGGATGATGAACGAGTTGGTAGTGCCATTTCCGCTGACCGGTCTTGAGATCAACCGCGACGAGGCTCTCGCCGTACAGGTTGTTGCCCGGCCGCTTGCCGCCGTAATAGTCAGACGATGGTGATTCGACCGGCAAGTAGACGAGACCAAGCTCTTCGTCCACGGTGATCTGCGTCCATACGCCGGCGTTGCCGTTCACGGCCCACGATCCGTTCAGCCACGTGTCGTTGCCGAACTCTCCAGGACGCGGAATGGTGTTGAACGTCCACAGCATCTTGCCGGAGCGCACATCGTAGGCGCGCACGACTCCCTTGGTGTTGTTGTGCGTCGTGATCGTCATGCCTTCCTTCATCGACGATCCGACGAGCACCACATCCTTGACGACGGTTGGCGTCGAGTGCAGCCCGATCTCGCCGGTCTCGAGATCGATCTGCTGACCGGTGCCCGACACCACGCCGACTTTCATGTCAACGATGCCGCTCTTGCCGAATGACGGAATGGGAACGCCCGTCTTCGCGTTGAGCGCGATCAGCCGGTAGCCCGGCGTCACGTATAGCACCCGATCGTCACCGCGTCCGTCGGTCCAGTACGCAACGCCGCGCCCGGACAATTGACGCGGAGCGTTCCCGCCGCGCGTGCCTTCGGGATAGCGATGCACCCACAACAGCTCGCCGGTGCGCGCGTCGAGCGCGACAACGGAGCGGCGCGTGCCGCCAGTCGTGTACAGCACGCCGCCGATCATCAGCGGCGTCCCTTCCAGCTTGTATTCGGGACGTGTGCCGAGGCTGTCCGTCTTGAAGCGCCAGACCACCTCGAGGTCCTTGAAGTTGCTCGTGTTGATCTGATCGAGCGGCGAGTATTTGGTGCCGCGCAAATCTGCGGTGTAGTGCGGCCACTCGCCGTTCTTGGTCGAAGGTAGCGAGCTGCTCTGCCCCGATGTGCTGTTGGCCATCCACAGCACACAGAGAACAATTGCCGCGACAGGGATACCGAGTTTCGGTCGCCACATAATCCACACTCCCGAGACTAGTGGTCCGTATCCGCTGAAGATGTGGCCAGTGAATCTGGCCTGCCGACGCGAGACTATATACCCACTCGGCCGCCAGAAATGCCCGGAAACTGCCGGTAGAGGCAATTTTGATCAATCAGTGCGTTGACGCCCGTCTCGGTCAGGCGCACAATTCCCCAGTTACTCACGGGGGAACACTGCTTGCCCGACGAAGCCTCCGGCGAAGTCGGGTCCTGTCCGCTGGAGGCCCCTACGATGGTTTGCACTAAGCATCGGCTGGTGGGTTGGGCGGCGCTGGCCGCCATCGTCGTCATACCGGGAATCGCCGCCGCTCGGCAGTCCACAGCTTTGGGCGCCGAAGCGCAGAGCGCGAAGGCGGCTCCAGTGTTCACCCGAGATGTCGCGTCGTCTCCAGTGTTCACGCGAGATGTCGCACCCATCCTGCAGGACAAATGTCAGGCCTGCCACCGGCCCGGCTACATCGCGCCGATGGCGTTCATGACCTACGAGCAGACGCGGCCGTGGGCGAAGTCGATCAAGGCGCGCGTCGCCGCGCGGCAGATGCCGCCGTGGCACATCGACAAGACCGTCGGCATTCAGCACTTCAAGAACGATCGCTCGCTCTCTGACGCCGAAATCGACACCATCGTCCGATGGGTCGATGCCGGTGCGCCGCAAGGCGATTCGAAGGACATGCCGCCGCCGAAGCAGTTTGCCAACGACGACGTGTGGAATTTCGCCGGTCAATTTGGCGGTCCGCCTGACCTGGTCATCAAGTCGCCGGAGTACACGATGCCCGCGCAGGCGTTGGACCAGTGGTACAAGCCCGTGGTCGATACGGGATTGACTGAGCCGCGTTGGGTGCGCGCGATCGAGATTCGGCCATCCACCGTGAAGGGCCGCCGCGTCACGCATCACGCGCTGGCGCGCCTGCAGCAGGAGAACGATCCCGAACAGAACCTCACGTCAGATGGCGGTGGCGCCGGATTGTTCATGGAATGGGCCGTCGGCAAGCAGGGTGAGATCATGCGCGCCAACAGCGGCAAGCTGATGCTGCCAGGCTCGAAGATCATCTTCGAGGTCCACTATCACGCCGTCGGCGAGGCAATCACGGATCAGGTCGAGCTCGGCATCTATTTCTATCCGAAGGGACAGGAGCCGAAATATCGCCAGGTGCTCGCGTCGTTGAGCAGCATCGCCGGCGGTGCGCGCAACATCGACATTCCGCCGAACGGCACGTTCGTGAGCCAGAATTTCCACGTCATGCGACAGGCCGGGCGCGTCGAGAACTTCCAGCCGCACATGCATCTGCGTGGCAAGGCGATGTCGATGGAAGCGATTCGGCCCGACGGCACCACGCAGATGCTGAGCCATGTGAACAATTTCAATTTCAACTGGCACAACAACTACGTCTACGCAGACGATGCCGCGCCGCTGCTGCCGAAGGGCACGATCCTCAAAATCACGTCGTGGTATGACAACACGGCCGCCAACAAGAACAACCCCGATCCCAATCAATGGGTTGGATGGGGCGATCGCACCGTGGACGAAATGGGCCATGCGTGGGTGAACATCACCTACATGAGTGACGAGGATTACCGGGCAGAACTCGAACGACGCAAAGCACCCGTCTCGAGCTCCGCCGGTGCGCCGTAGAAAATGGGGTCGGGAGTCAATTTCCAGGGTTGGATCGGGAGGAAATTAACTCCCGACCCCTTTACTGTGTCGCTGCTCGCGACCGTCATGCTGATCGCGGGATGGACGTCGGTCGCCCGCGGTCAGGGCGCGTCGGGCTTGCCCATCGAGCCCGTCAAGGAATCGGGGCAGAGCGTCACTGGCGCATTCGAGGGCTGGTATCAGAACAGCGACGGTTCGTACACGCTGCTCGTCGGCTACTTCAATCGAAACTCGAAACAGACGCTCGACATTGCCGTTGGCCCCAACAATCGCATCGAGCCCGGTGGTCCCGATTTCGGTCAGCCCACGTTCTTCCAGCCGCGCCGCCAATGGGGCGTCTTCACCATCGTCGTCCCGAAGGACTTCGGCAAGAACAGGCTGACGTGGACCATCGTCGCGAACGGACAAACCACGACGATTCCTATGCATCTCGACCCGCTGTGGATTGTCGACCCGTTCAAGGATGTCGCGCTCGGCAATACGCCGCCGCAGCTGCGATTGGATTCGAAAGGTCAGAGCTATACCGGTCCGCCGAAAGGCATCGCGGCAACGTACACCGGAACTGTGGCATCACCACTGACGTTGAACGTGTGGACGACCGATGACGGGATTCGGGCGCCGGAAGCGCGGCGACCCGCGCGCCTGGTGAGTGTCGCGTGGAGTAAGTTTCGCGGTCCGGGCGATGTAACGTTTGGTAACGCGACACCCGCGGTGGATGAGAAGACCGGCGAGTCGACGACGACGGCTTCGTTCTCGACGCCGGGAGACTATCTGCTTCGCGTGCAGGTCAACGATGCGACGGGCGAGGGCGGCGGCGGTTTTCAGTGCTGCTGGACCAACGCCCACGTGAAAGTGACGATCAAGTAGGACCGGTCCTTTCGGATCAGTAGCGCCGGTCCTTTGGGACCCGCCACGCCAGGGAACAAGTCACCGGCCGCGACAGTCTAGTCCCATCATGGCCAACACCCGCGCCCAAATCACCCTGGAACGCCCGCCTCTGCGGCTGTGGCCGGGCGTTGTTGCTGTCGCGCTTCAGGTGCTGCTCTGGATCATCGCACCGTTTGTGTTTGGTGAAGGCGTGCTCGTGGCGGCCGGTGGGAGCGCCCTGCTGGGACTGCTGATCGTCCTCTGGTGGTTGTTCTTCAGCCGAGCCGTGTGGCTCGAACGCATCGCCGCCATCATCCTGATCGTTGCCGCCGTGTGGGGCACCTATCCCCTGGTCCATGCGTCCGTATCGAACGGAATGATGGGCGGGATGCTGCCTATCTATTCCATCGCACCGATATGTATCGCACTGGTCGGGTGGGCGTCAGTAAGCCACCTGTTGAGCGGGCCGCTTCGGCTGCCGGTGATGGCCGTCGCGATCGCGCTGGGCTGCGCAGCGATGACGCTCGTGCGCACCGACGGCATCAAGAACGGGGGAGCGCAGCTCCAGTGGCGGTGGAGTCCATCCGCCGAGGAGCGGCTGCTCGCGCGAGGCAATGACGATCCCAGGGTGGCGCCCGCTCCGGCAGTGACGAAAGCCGTCGAGGAGACCTCGACGGCTCCCGCGATCGCAGAGCCTCTCGCCGTGAAGACTTCGGCGGCGCCCGCGCCAACTGACGCCACGGTACCAACGGTCGCGCCACTACTTCCGATTGCATGGCCAGGCTTTCGTGGACCTGAGCGCGACGGTGTGATCCACGGCGTGCGGATCGACACGGACTGGACCCAGACGCCGCCGGTTGCGTTGTGGCGGCATCCGATTGGCCCGGGATGGTCGTCGTTCGCCGTGCGCGGGGATGTAATCTTCACGCAGGAACAGCGCGGCGACGATGAGATCGTCGCGGCGTACAGCATCAAAACTGGCGAGCCTGTGTGGAGGCATCGAGACGCGACTCGCTTCTGGGAGTCCAACGGCGGCGCCGGTCCACGTGGAACGCCCGCCCTCAGCACCGATGGTCGCGTGTATGCGTTTGGCGGAACTGGATTGCTGAACGCGCTCGACGCGAGCAACGGCAAGGTGATCTGGTCGAGAAACGCCGGCAACGATGCGAAGAAGAGCATCCCCGAGTGGGGTTTCTCGAGCTCTCCCGCAGTGATCGACGACCTCGTTGTTCTCGGTATTGATGGTCAGCTCGTCGCCTACGAACGTGCGACTGGCAAGCCGCGATGGTTTGGTCCAGTACACGGATGGAGCCATAGCTCGCCGCACATCATGACCATCGACGGCGCTCCGCAGATCCTCTATGTGAGCAACGCGGGTCTGACCAGCGTTGCGCCCGACGGTACCGTGCTGTGGGAACACATGTGGCCAGGCGCCGCAATCGTTCAACCGGCGCGAATGAGCGAGGGCGACCTGCTGCTCAGCGTGCTGGGCGGCGCGATGGGTGGCGCGGGCACGCGCCGTCTCGGCATCGATCATTCATCGGGCAAATGGAACGTCCAGGAACGCTGGACCTCGACCGGACTGAAGCCGTACTTCAATGACTTCGTCGTCAACAAGGGTTACGCCTTCGGCTTCGACGGCAGCATCCTTGCGGCGATCGATCTCCAGGACGGGAAGCGTGTGTGGAAGGGCGGACGTTACGGCGCCGGTCAGATGGTCCTTCTGGCGGACCAGGACCTCTTGCTGGTGACGTCCGAAGAGGGAGAGCTCGCGCTGGTGCGCGCGACACCCGAGCAATTCACGGAAGTTGCGCGCGTCAAGGGGATCGACGGCAAGACCTGGAATCATCCTGTCATCGTCGGCGACGTGCTGCTCGTACGCAACGGTGAGGAGATGGCCGCGTTTCGGCTACCACGCGCGACCCCCTGACCCTGCCCCATCGCGCACGAGCTTGCACGACGATCGCCGGTCGCGACATAGTCGCTGCCTCTCAAGGGAGGTACGCGATGTCCCACGCACGAATCATCACGGTTTGTCTGACGATGGCTGTCGTTGCCGGTGCCGGCACGGCGCCCGCGTCGCTCCACGCGCAGGCGCCGCCCGCAGCTGGTTATGTCGCCGTCGGCGACTCCGTCGAGTTCGGCGTTGGTGACGACAACCCTGTCGACGGCATTGGCTATGTCAGTCCCTTCGGTGCGTTCCTGACGGTCCTGCTCGGGCAGCCTGTCCAGGTGCACAACTTCAGTGTGCCCGGCGCCGATACCAGCGATATCCGGTTGACCCAACTGCGTGTGGCGGCGGCCGCTGCGCAGTCGCATCGGCCCGTCGTCGTCTCGTGGGGTGGGGGTGGCATCGACATCGGACTTGTCGCGCTCAGTACACAGGAGTCCGCCTGTCAGCACGTGCAATCGTGTTTTGGACGCTTCAACGGCGCGCTCAATGAGGCGGAAGCCGCAATTGACAAGACGATCGCCACCTTGCGGCAGGCTGTAGGAGCGGAGGGGCGGATTCTCATGCGCACGCAGTACAACGCCATTGCCAAGAGCGGATGCCAACCGCCAGACGCGGTCGCATTGGGCGATGCGGTGCTCGAAGGAGCGCCGGGGACGGTCCTCGATCAGGGCCTCAACGATCGCATCAGGGCGATCGCCGCCAAGTACGACGCTCAGGTCGTCGACCTGTACGTCCCGTTTAGGATTAACCCTGATGCATTCGTCGCCGCTGACTGCGTCCACCCGAGTGCGGCGGGGTACGGCCTCATCGTGTCGCTCTTCGAGGCGGTGTTCGTCAGCCAACCCTGAGGCGGTTGCGCGTTAGGCCGGTCCGATCAGCCTCCGCTCTTCGAGCTTCGGCGGTCCGCCGCAGCCTTGGCGAAGGCGGAAAAGACGGCCCTACTTGCCCGAAGGCCAGGGCACGCCTTGCTGCTTCGCGCGCACCGGGGCGATGCCTTTATAGAGAAACCGCTGCAACCGTCGTCCCTGATACGTCTCGACCGTGTAGAGGTTGCCCTTCGAATCGGTCGCGATGTTGTGCAGCGAATACCATTCGCCGGGGTAGTGGCCCCCCTTGCCGAAATTGGTGAGTTCTTCCATCGACTGCCGATCGAAGATGCGCACTTTCTGATTGCGGCCATCCGCCACATACAAATATTTCTGCTGTGGATCGCGTGAGAACGCGGTGTCCCAGACGGCGCCGTCGGCGCGCGAGTCGCGCGCGATGTAGACCTCTTTCACGAACGTGCCGTCGGTCTTGAAGATCTGCAGGCGATTGCTGGTGCGATCGCACACATAGACGAGGCCGTCGTTCGAGACGTCGGCGCAGTGCACTGGTCCGCGGAACTGCTGATAGGTGACCGTAGGATCGTAGGGGCCCTGCGCGAGCGCGGCCTTGTCGTCAGGCGGCTTGCCGTACGCACCCCAGAAGCGCTTCATCTGTCCCGACTCGGCGTCGATCACCGCGACGCGGCGATTGCCGTATCCGTCAGCCACGAAGACTTCGTTGGACGGTCCATGGAAGAACGTCTTGGCGACCTGGAAGAAATGATCCTGTGCGAGGCTGTCGCGCGTGACACCCTTCTTGCCGACCTGCATCACGAACTTGCCATCCAGCGTGAACTTCAGCACGTGGCCGTCCATTGCGCCGTTGCCGCCGATCCAGATGTTGCCGCGGCTATCGATGTTCAGCCCGTGGTTGCTGTCGGGCCACTGATACCCGGGACCATCGCTGCCGCCCCAGTGTCGCAGCAGATTGCCCGTCTGGTCGAACTCGAGGATCGGCGGTGCAACGCTGCAGCACTCGCCGGTCGGAGGCGTCTGGCTCGACGCGCCTTCTGCGGCATCGAGCACGTCAGGCCGATGCACGATCCAGACGTGGTCTTGCGCATCGACCCAGAGGCCGATCGTCTGGCCCTGATACCAACCGTTGGGCAATGGCTTGGGGAATGTCGGGTCGACTTCGAAACGCGGCGCCATCACACCGTTCTGCGCCTGCGCTGCGGCCACGCGCTGCACCGCGCTCTGCGCGACCGCGAGCGTCACGAGTAACGCCACGAAGGATCCGCCGATCAGCAGGTTGCGTTTCATGATCTCGCTCCCGTAGCCGTGGCTTACTTCGACACGAACTTCTGCACTCGCTTGCCGTGATGGTGCTCGCCCGCATACACGTTTCCCTGCCCGTCGACCGCGATACTGCCGACGGCGAGGAACTGTCCCGGATAACGGCCGCCGCTGCCGAATGTCCCGACCGGCGCGAGCGTGTCGCGTTGCAGGATGTGCACCTTCTTGTCGTGGCCGTTGGCAACGAACACGTAACGCTGCTCGGCGTCATTCGAAAACGCGAGATCCCATGCCGAGCCGTGCGACGAGACCACGCCGAACTGTCCGGTCACCGTCACGCCGAGCGTATTCTTCGAGACGACCGTTTCCTTCACGAAGGTGCCGTCCTTGCGAAACACCTGAATGCGGTTGCTGCTGCGATCGCAGACGTACACCTGCCCGTCGCGGGCGATATCGATGCAGGTCACGTCGCGGAACGATTTCGCCGGCGGATCATTCGGCGCATAGGCAGGCGGCGCCGCGCCTGCAGCCTTCTCGCCGTAAGCGAACCAGTGCCGCTTGTACATGCCTTTGTCTGCATCGACGACGACGATGCGACGATTGCCGGTGTCGGCGATGAACACTTCATTGGCCGCCGTGTCGAACGCCACCGC
>DAINQP010000237.1:0-8388 GCA_036742665.1 Vicinamibacterales bacterium
CGGCAGCTGGCGCACGGTGGAGCGTGGTGACTGGGATCGCCCGGTCCGGCAGGCGCAGATTCACGCGCCATCTCGCACCGAGCACTGCGCATGCCGCCTCCGCTTCGGCAAGGCGTTCCTCGACCGTCCCGTTGCTCCCCATCTCACCCGCCGTCAAGTCGCAGAGCCCGACACGATGACCGAGCGCGGCATGCTTTGCCAGGATTCCACCGATGCCGATCTCGATGTCATCAGGGTGCGGTCCGACGGCCAACAGGTCTACTTGGGAAATCGTCATCGCGTCCAGCCGAACACCTCGTCTGCCTTGTCCAGCTCGCCGCGCGCCGCCCGCGCCAGAATCCGTGCGGCGAGAAACGCCCCGGCCAGCGTGTCACCCGAGCTGCCCAGCGCGAACAGATGTCGAGGATAGTTGCGATGCGGCCCGATGTACATGAGCCGATCCGCGGTTTCGCCGTACACCATCTCCCAGCCATACTCGGGCTGCAATCCTGAGATCACCGGATACATCATCAGCAGCTCGTACATCAATTGCCCCGTGCGCTGCACGCGTACCGCATCGCGTTGTCGCTCCGGTGACTCGTCACGATCCGCGCCGGCGATCAACAGGCGACCATCTTTCGTCCGTCGAAGGCGGTGACGCGGTGAGGCCATATCGCGCATGCTGACTGTGTCGCCGCCCAGTTGTTTGCGTATGGCTGCGGGGAGCGGTTCGGTGAGCACCAGATACGTTGCGCGGCTCTTGAAATGCCGTCGCAGCGGCTTGAACTCCGCGGTCGCAACACCGGTCGTGACGATGACTGTCTCCGCCCGGACAAGGCCACCATCGACGATGACTTCGACCTGGTTGCGTCCAAGGCGAATCTTCTTCACCGGTGAGCGCTCGAAGAGCGTCGCACGGCGTGATCGGGCGGCGGACGCCAGGCCGAGGCAGGCGCGATAGGGATCGAACGACACTCCCGATCCAAGCTTGAGCGCTCCTTCCACATCGAGCGCCAATCCCCTTCGCACCGACTGTCCGGTCATCCATCGCGCATCGAGACCAGCGGCTTCACGCGCTTCACGTTCGCGGCGAAATTCCTTCTCGCCTTCGCGATTTGCCACGAGCACGTCATCGATGGCGACGAGATCGCAGCGGATGTTCAGCCGCCGCAGCGTCGTCGCACCATCGGACGCCGCCTTGCGGTAGCCCTCGAAGACCCTCCTCGCTGCGCGCAGTCCGTGTGCGCCGACGATGTCTCTGAAGGACACGCCGGGATCCGGCAGCAAAAGCCCGGCACTCCGCCCCGCGCTGCCGAAGCCGAGACGGTTACCCTCGATGACAAGGGGCCGCAGGCCCGCCGCGGCGCAGGCGTAGGCGGTCGCGCAGCCGGTCAGTCCGCCGCCGACGATGACGACGTCAGCGCTGTGCTCGCCGCGAAGCCGCGGATGATCGGGACGACGTGTGCTGGGGAAGGTGTCGATCCAGGGAGAGACCCCGTAACGTGTACGCATGCGATGCAAGAGGCAAAATGCACCGGCACTTTGCCCTTGGCATTTTGCATTACTTCTCGCCGGCGAGCAGCTTCTTCTTCCTTTCAACCCCCCAGCGGTACCCGGTTAGGCTGCCGTCCTTGCCGACGACACGATGGCACGGGATGACGAGGCAGACGGGGTTGGTCGCGCAGGCGCGAGCAACGGCGCGCACCGCCGACGGGGCACCGATGTCGCGCGCCACCTGGCTGTAGGCACGCGTCTGGCCGTAGGGGATCGATTGCAGATAGCGCCACACTTTCCATTGAAAGGCGGTGGCCTGGATGTCGAGCGGTAAATCGAGATGCGGTCGCCGTCCGTTGAGATACGTGAGGATGCTATTGACCCAGCGTGCAAGGTCGGTGCGATTGGGCGCGATCGACGCCGCCGGATATTCCTGGCGCAGATCGCGTTCGAGCGCCTCGTCTTTGTTGCCAAGCTTCACCGAGCAAATGCCCTTCGCCGTTGCCGCGACGAGGAGACGCCCCAGCGGTGAATCGGCGATCGCATACGTCACCTCGACACCACGCGCGCCGCGCTTGTAGACCGCTGGTGTCATGCCGCGTCCGGTCGGTTGCCGCTCGTAGACGCGACTGCTCGATCCGTAGCCCGCGTCGTAGAGGGCGCCGGTCACCGGCACGCCCTCACGCAGGCCCTGCCTGAAACGTCCGGCACGCAGCGCGTCCTGATAGGCGCGCGGCGAGATGCCGACGAGACGCGTGAACACGCGCTGGAAGTGATACGGGCTGGCGTTCACATGCTGCGCCAGACGGGCCAGCGTGATCGGCGCGTCGGCGTGTTGCTGGATGAACGCGCAGGCCTTGCGAACCTGGTCCATACCGAGCGGGGTCTTGACTTGTCCCGCCGAAGCCTGGCGAAGGCGGGTAGCGGCAGCAGCAGCACTCATAGGACTCACGATACTGGCAGGACCACAGTACGTTCTATCCGTTCCTTGCGCGCAAATCGTTCGTCAGGAGGGCGTCCCCGGCGAGCGCCCTAGGTCTTGGCAAAGTCGGCTGCATGATCTGCGGCGCCCACCAGTTGCGGCAGTTGAGCGCGAACGGACCAGGCCGAAGGAATGTCCATCGCACTCCTGACTTCTCGATCAACGCCTCGACGCCTTCGTGAACCGATCGCAGCGGATTCGGCTGTTGAAAAAACGGATGGGCAGTATGAATCGGAGCGGATAGAAAAACGATCCGGCCGACTCGCGACGCGATTCGTGCGAGCGCATCTGCCGCAGCCGTGAGCGGCGCGACCCACAAGCAACACGGCGTCGACATCGTCCAAGGCTCGATCGAGCGTGTCCGGCGCGGTGAGATCGCCGCGCGCGACGTCGATGGCAACCGGCAGGCTGCTCAATTGCGGATTGCGGCTGAGGGCGCGAACCGGCAGACCCGCGGCACGCAACTGCGCGACGACCTCTCCCCCGATATTGCCGCTCGCGCCGGTGACGAGGATCCGCTGCATCCATGACCATCCCTTCATCCCGTTAACAATAACGCCGCGCCTGACCTTAAGATTCTCTGAGATGCGACGTCGCCTCAAGCGGGCCGCGGCAATGCTGCTTGGCCTCGTTCTCGTGCTCGGCCTGGCCGCAGGCCTGTACGTGCGCGCTCAGCTGAGGGCAAGCCTGCCGCAGCTCGATGGCACGCTGCAGGTTGCCGGCCTGTCGGCGTCGGTCACTATCACACGGGACGCACTCGGCATTCCGACCATTCGCGGCGCGTCGCGCGAAGACGTTGCCCGAGCGATCGGCGTGCTCCACGCGCAGGAGCGCTTCTTCGAGATGGACCTTTCTCGACGTCGCGCCGCCGGCGAGCTGTCAGCCCTCGTCGGCCCGCGTGCGATCGCGGCGGATCGGGAGGTGCGGCCGCATCGTTTCCGCGCCGAGGCGCAGCGCGCGGCCGCGACACTGGAGCCGAAGGCGCGCGCTGTACTCGACGCCTATGCCGCCGGTGTCAACAGCGGCCTCGATAACCTCGGCAAACCGCCGTTCGAGTATCTCCTGCTTCGACAGGCACCCAAGCCATGGCTGCCAGAAGACAGCCTACTGGTCGTCCTGGCGATGTTCATCACACTGCAGGACTACACCGGCTCATACGAATCCACGCTCGCGACGATGACCGACGTCATGCCCAAGGCGATCGTCGATCTGATGGCGCCCGATGGCACCGAATGGGACTCGCCTATCGTAGGCGACGCCTTCAGCACGCCGCCGATCCCCGGTCCGGAGGTCTACAACCTTCGCGCGCGGCGAATGGAGAAGCGCGAACCGATTCATCTGCGGCCGCCGCGGCAGGAGACATCTATTCGGTCGGCGTTGGGCGCTGGGCTTTCGGCTTTGGGCGTTGGGAGTTGGGCGTTGGGAGTTGACCAGGCCAATGACCCCGACAGCGCCGCCGGCAGTAACAACTGGGTTGTTTCCGGCCGTCTCACGACTGATGGCGCGCCCCTCGTCGCCAATGACATGCACCTGGCCGTGCGTGTTCCGAACACGTGGTATCGCGCTTCGCTCGAGTGGCCCCTCGACGACGCTCGGGGCAGCCCCGGACCGTCGAGCGGTCCACTGCGGTTGATCGGCATCACACTTCCGGGCGCGCCCGCGCTGGTCGTTGGCAGCAACACGCACGTCGCCTGGGGATTCACCAACACCTATGCCGATTGGAGCGACCTGATCCTACTTGACGTCGATCCGCAGGATCCCACACGCTACCGAACGCCGGATGGGTGGCGGAACTTCGACCGTTACGACGAGGTGATCGAAGTCGCGGGCGCGCCCGCCGAACATCTGCAGGTCGCGTGGACGATCTGGGGTCCGGTTCTCGATCCTGACTTCCGCGGCCGGCCGCGCGCGATGCGCTGGGTGGCGCACGACGCAGACCGTCTCGCCGCCGTTTCGGCCGCACTCGAAAACGCGCGCAGCGTGGACGAGACCTTCGATGCCGTGAACGGACTCGGCGCTCCTGGACAGAACTTCGTGGTCGCCGACGCGCAGGGCCACATCGGCTGGACGGTTTACGGATCGATTCCGCGTCGCGTCGGATTCGACGGCCGGCTGCCGCAATCGTGGGCCGACGGTAGGCGCGGGTGGAGCGGGTGGCTGAACCCGGCCGAGTATCCGCGCGTGCGCGATCCGGAGAGCGGACGCATCTGGACGGCGAATGCCCGCGTTGTTGATGGCGACATGTTGAACGTGCTCGGCGACGGCAATTACGAGGTCGGCTCACGGGCCCGCATCATTCGCGATCGCCTGATGGCCAGGGAACGTTTCGCGCCTTCAGACCTGCTCGACATTCAGCTCGATACGCAGGCGTCCTTCCTGGCTCGCTGGCGCGACCTCGCCTTGCGGACGCTCGCGCCAGCAGCGACTGCCGACCAGACCGCACGCATCCAATTCCGCACGCTGATCGAACAGACATGGGACGGTCACGCATCGGCAAGCTCACCAGGCTACCGGCTGACACGCATGTTCCGTGAGGAAGTGTCCGACGCCGTGATCGCCTTCGTCCTGTCCGAATGCTACGAGGCGGATCCCTCTTTCGACTACCGAACGGTTCGTCGTCGCGAAGGCCCGATTTGGAAACTGGTCAACGAGAAGCCGATGCACCTGCTCGATCCATCGTATAGAGACTGGAGCGAACTCCTCGTCGCTGCGGTGGACCGCGTGATCGCACGAGCCGTCGCCGACGGTGGACTATCCGAACCGTGGTCGCGATCCAACGTCACCGCGTATCGGCACCCGCTGTCGTCAGCGATCCCGATCATCGGCAGCAGGCTGGACATGCCGCTGCAACCGATGAATGGCGACCTCTATACGCCGAGCATGCACTGGGGCGCGAACGCACCGTCGGAGCGGATGATCGTCTCACCCGGTCGCGAGGCAGACGGCATCATGCACATGCCGACCGGCCAGAGCGGTCATCCGCTGTCGCCGTACTATTCGAACTCGCACGACGCGTGGGTGAATGGCAAGGCGACACCGTTCTTGCCGGGCGCCACTGAGCACACATTGACGCTCACGCCGTAATTCAGAATGCAAAATGCAAGATGCAAACATGAGCACGCGTGGTCGGCCGTGTTTGCATTTTGAGTTTCGCATGTTGCATTACACGCATCAGAACCGCACGCGCCATGCGACCGTTGCTACCGGCTCGCGGCGATAGATCGTCTTGTTGTTCCCTTGCAACGCGTCGATCGCGCCGCCGATCGCCGCGTAGCCAAGCGTTGCACGGACCACGTACTCTGCTTCGCACTCACCGGCACACAGGGCGGCGATGATCAGCCCGACAGCGGCACCTTTGAGCATGCCGTCGAGCGTGCTGTCCCTCGGTTTCTCGATCTTGAGGATCGTGCTGAGGGGAAGCGTCCCGCTCCCCGTCAGCACGATCGCCTCCGGGCCCATGCATAGCAGCGTCCCGGTGCGCGCAGGGCCATCGTCCATGCGCACGACGACGCGGTCGCGGCTGGTCACCGGCCAACAGCCGCTCGATCCGGCAATGGCCGCCTGTGCAGCTGTAGTGTCCGGCTTCGGTCGGACCTCGTGTGTGGCCTGGGCAAACGCGCTGCCCGCCACCCCAAGCAGCATCACGACGCTTAGAAGAACTCGCATGATTGACGCTCCCTCCAGGCGGGTGTAAAGACCCGCCTCTACGGCTACCGCCGCCCGCGAAAGTTGAAGCCGGTAAGCATGCTCACCCGCATCCCGTCCTTCGAAGGAACGACGGCGAACGTGACCGGCACGTTGAGGGCGCCGGATCGGAACGTCACGCCTCCGGCAACGGCGAGCGCGACACCCGCCGGCGTGATGTTGGGACCGATCCCGAACTCGAGTCCGGTGGGTGAACGTAGACCAACCATCCATGTCGCGCTGGGCAGCGCCACACCCTGGTCCAGGCCACCGAGCAGAAACACGAACTCGTTCACCGCGGCGAGGCCGCCGGCCTTGCTGTAGAACTGCTTCTCGAACTGCCAGCCGAACTGTGTAATGCCCGACCGGACAACGATGTCGTGTTCCGTTGCCAGTTTGTCCACGATGCCCTGACTCAGGGACGTGAAGCCGAAGCGAGGACCTGACAGGTTGACACTCCTGACCGGCGGCGGGGGATTCACCACGTTGTCGGTCTGGGCCGCGGCAGGTACAGCCACTCCGAGGATGAACATCGTCAATACAGCAGCGCGCATAGGCACCTCCATGGGTTCCATGGTCGATGCCCATCCCCTGTGAAGTCTTGACGGAAGTCCTGAAAAGTTCTGATCGCGTGGAAAGGCGGCTATTCCTGCCTCAACGCCTGCACCGGATCGACGCGTGACGCCCCGCGAGCGGGTAGACAGCACGCGACGAGCGAGACGATGGCCAGGATCGCGAACACGCCCGCGTAGGTCTGCGGGTCGGTAGGTGTGACGTTGAATAACACGCTGCGTGCAGCGACAGCCACCGCGATGCTCAGCGCCAGGCCACACAGCAACCCGACACACGTCAGGAACAACCCTTCGCGCAGCACCCCGCCGAGTACCTGACCGGTCGATGCCCCGAGCGCGATGCGCAGGCCGAACTCGCGAACGCGGCGGCGCATGCTGAACGCGACAACCGCGTACTGCCCGATCGCCGCAATGACCAGAGACACCATCGAAAAGATCACGAGCAGTCGGGCGATCATGCTCGCTGAGAGTGCGAGCAGTTCGAGCTGCTCGCGCATGGTGCGTAAGAACACGATGGAAATACGCCGATCGATCTCGCGCACCGCCGGCCCGACCGCGCCAGCCACTCGCTCGAGGTCGTCATCATCGTGCCGCATGTAGAACGTGACCTCGCCAGGACCAGGTCCCGACGCCTGACCGGTCTCGCCTGAAGACCTTTGCTCGGGCACGAATACGTAGTTCGGTTTGGGTTCTGGACGCTCGGGATTGAAACCCGCCACAAACGCGTTCGCGACGACGCCCACCACCTCCGCGCTCCGTCCGTCAGGACCAACTAGCATCATTTGACCGACACCAGCCTCTCCTGGCCACAGGGCATCTGCCATGTTCTGATTGATGACCGCTACGGCTGTCGTACGCCACCGATCGTCAGGCTCCAGCGCACGGCCAGTCCGAACTCGAAGACCGAGCACCTTGAAATAGTCGTCGCCGACGGTATACACCGATGCGAGCGTGGGTTGTGCCGAGCCGACCGCACGTACCGATCGACGATTCGGAAATTCGAAATACGAGACCGACTGTGCGCCCGGAATGCGCGTCAACCGTTCTCGTATTTGATCGACGATCGAAAGATGGGCGTCACGCGTTCGCGCGCTTGCCGCTGTGCTCACGCGCACGACCAGCATGTCTTTCGTCTCGAACCCGAGATCGACGGTCATCATCGAGGCCGACCGGCTCGCCAGCCCGGCGCCTGTCAGCAAAACGACCGAGAAAGCGAGCTGCATCACGACCAGTGCGCTCGAAACCCGTGAACGTCCGCGCGCGACGCTCTGCTCTCCCGCCTTCAACCATGGCAACGGATCCTGCTTCCATACGCGCAGCGCCGGCGCGACGGTGAACGCAATTGCACCGACCGCTGCGAGCAGCATCGCGTACGAGACGACGCGCCAGTCCGGAGTGAAATTCAAACCGCTCTCACCGAGCGGCGTCGGGGGCAGCAGGTTCGGAATGATACGAGCCGCCCACACCGTCATCAGACAGGCCGAAAGCCACGCGACCAGCGCAATCGAGAGGCCTTCTGCGAACAACAGCCTGACGACGCGGCCTCGCGAGGCGCCGAGCGACTGCCGAACAGCGGTCTCACGCTGCCTGGCCAGGCTGCGGGCGAGCATCAGGTTGGCGACGTTGGCCGAGACGATCAGCACGGTCAGCAGCGTCACGATCGAAAACAGCGCCAGG
>DAINQP010000238.1:0-8341 GCA_036742665.1 Vicinamibacterales bacterium
GCTCGAACTCGCCGCCCGCCACGAGAAGGAAGGCCTTGGCGACGCGCCATGGCCACCACACTTTAAGAAACAGCCCGATGAGCCGGCGCGTGTCCAACCCTCGAAGCGGCGCGTGCCCAAGCACCCGCTGATCGAGATTGGCCGCGCTGAAAAGAAGGACGATGCGTTCGCCGGTCTCGAACGATGGCGCGCACGTCATCCAGACGCCGCAGCCCACCTGCAGCCGGCCGACGTGCTGGTTGACGCGATGCGCGGACGTTTCCACACGTGGACGCGCATCCGTCTGAATCTGCAGCACGTGCCGGAGGATCTGCGGCCGCCGCAAGAAGCGCTCGATCCCAACGAAGAGCCCGGCGGCTGGACCGCTGAGGAGATCGACGCATGGACCGCCCGTGGGGCTAAAGGGCGCCGAAGACCTTCTCGAGCTCGTAAGGAGTCGTGACCTCGAGCTGATCGTAGCGGCAGTCCTCCGGCCGCTTGTCCACACGCCATCGCTCAAAGATGGCTGCGTGCCGGAAACGATCGCCCTGCATGTGGTCGTACTTGACCTGGCACACGCGTTCGACGCGCACCGGCTCCCACGAGAGATCCTTGCCGGCGCTCCAGCGGCTCTGACCGCCGGGCATGCGCGTGCCGTCGTAGGCGTCGGCCCACTCACGCCACGGATGCTTCTCCAGGGCATTGACTCGGAGCGGCTCGAGCTCCGCGGCAAGCTCACGACGGCGCGCCATCGTGAAGGCTGATGTCACACCGACGTGGTGCAGTCGTCCACGATCATCGAAGAGCCCGAGCAACAACGACCCAACGAGCTCGTCTTTCCCATTCTTGTGCCAGCGGAATCCGGCGACGACGCAGTCTGCCGTTCGCGCGTGCTTGATCTTGAGCATCGCGCGCTTGCCCGGCTGATACGTCGCGGTTATCGGCTTCGCGATCACCCCGTCGAGTCCGGCGCCTTCGAATCGTGACAGCCACTCCACCGCGAGATCACGATCGCGCGTCACCGGCGTCAGGTGCACCGGTGGCCTGGCGCGAGCCAATATCCGCTCGAGTGTCTGGCGCCGCTCGCTCTGCCTGACCTCACGAAAGTCGTTTCCATCTGCGGCGAGTACGTCGAACGCGACGAATGACGAGGGCGTCTCGCTCGCCAGCTTCGCGACGCGCGACGCCGCGGGATGCAGCCGCATCTGCAGTGCGTCGAAATCCAGGCCGCGCCGTGTGGCGATGACGATCTCGCCATCGATCACGCAGTCGTCAGGAAGATTCAGCAGCAGCGCCTCGTGCAGCTCGGGAAAATAGCGATCGAGGGGACGCAAGTCCCGACTCTGGATGTAGGCCTCGCCGCGGCCGCGGAACACGATCGCGCGAAAGCCGTCCCACTTCGGCTCGTAGAGAAACGCGCCGCCTGGCGGCAGCTCCTCGGCGAGCTTGGCGAGCATCGGTTCGATCGGTGGCTCGATTGGAAAGGACACCGCTTAAGTGTAAAACGCGTTACACTCCGCGGCCGGGGAGGTTCACATGCTCCACCGCCTTGCGACGGCGGCACTACTCGCTGCGGCGTTCTTCACCGAGTCCTCTTCGGCGCAAACGCCGACCACGGCGCGCAACGACTTGCCGCAGCCCTATCGCACGACGCGCGATTGGGGCCAGCTTCCGCCCGGCGTCGTGTGGGCGGCGGTGACTGCCGTCGAGCCTGCGCCTGACGGGACGATCTACGTCATCCATCGCTGTTTCGAGAACTCGTGCGCGGGCCGCAAGGAAGATCCGATCCTCAAGTACGACCGAAACGGCAAGCTGCTCAAGGCGTGGGGCTCGGGCATGTTCGTCTTTCCGCACGGCGCCACGGTCGATCGCGACGGCAATCTCTGGGTGACCGACGCGCGCGGCGAGAACGGCAAAGGGCACCAGGTCTTCAAGTTCAATCCCGACGGCACAGTCGTGATGACGCTTGGCAAGGCCGGCGTCAGCGGCTCGGGCGCCGATCTCTTCGATCAGCCGACAGACGTCGTCGTGGCCACTGACGGGACGATCTTCGTCACCGACAGCCATCGCAACGGCAAGAACAATCGCGTGGTCAAGCTGACGAAGGCCGGCAAGTACATCAAGGAATGGGGGTCAAAGGGAACCGGCCCCGGCCAGATCAGCGAGCCGCACACGATCGCGCTCGACTCACAGGGCCGCGTCTTCGTCGGCGATCGCGAGAACAACCGCATCCAGATCTTCGATCAAGAGGGTAAGTTGCTCGCCGAGTGGCGGCAGTTCGGACGTCCGAGCGGCATCTCGATCACGCGTGACGACACCATCTACGTCACAGACTCGGAATCGGGTCCCGATACCGGCGCCCATGAGCTGCCGGGAATCAAGAAGGGTATTCGCATCGGCAGCGCGAAGACTGGCGCTGTGACGTCGTTCATCGAGGACATGGAATCGACAGTGGCGGATCACTCGGGCGCCGAAGGCATCGGCGTCGATGCGCAGGGCAATGTGTACGGCGCGGTGGTGCGCCGCCGCATGCTCGAGCGCCACATAAAGAAATGACGTAGTGTCCGGCTTTAGCGGACGAGGGAGACTCAGATGCGTCGCACCATCGCGTTCTGGAGCGTGCTCGTCGGGATCATTGGTACGATTGGCGTCGTGACTGCACAAAATCCCGGCCCCGCTGCCAAGCCGCCGGATCCAAACACCGTGAAATTGATCGGCAACCGCTTCGCGCCGCTCACCTACCAGGCGATGAACCCTCCACAGAAGAAGATGTTCGAAAGCCTGATCTCCGGCGAGCGCCGCGGCGCAGCCGGACCGTTCAACGTGCTGTTGCGTAGCCCCGAGATGGGCGACCTGGCGCAACAATTCGGCGCGTCCATGCGTTTTCACTCGTCAATGCCACCGAAGCTGAACGAGTTGGCAATCATCATAACCGCCCGGCACTGGACCTCCCACTACGAGTGGTACGCCCACCGCCGCGCGGCCGCCAATAACGGGCTGAATGAGTCGATCATCCAGGCCATCGCCACTGGAAAGCGGCCAACGGGCATGGATGCCGACGAGGAAACCGTCTACAACTTCTGCACCGAATTGCTGACAACGAAGCAGGTCGGCGACAAGACATTCGAGGCGACGAAGGCCAAGTTCGGCGAACGCGGTGTCGTCGATCTGATCGGCGTAACTGGTTATTATCAGCTCGTGTCGATGTTGCTCAACACCGACAAGTACCCGCTGCCCGACGGCGTGCAGCCGGAGCTGAAGCCGCTGCCCTGACGATGCGTTGGCGCGCGGCGTTCGTCGTCGCCATTGCGATCGGACTCGCCGCAACCGCGGACGCGCAGTTCCGCCGCGGTCTCTTCGGCGTTCGTCTGGCGCGGCCGGCGGACTTCGATGGCCGCTGGCATTTCTGCCGTCTGGTGTACGAACCGGCGCCGACCGGCACGGGTGGGAGCTGGCGTACAGACTTTCCGCGTGCCGACATCAATATGTCGATCCGGTTGTCGGAGCTGACACGCACTGACGTCAGCTTCACCGCCGCGCAGCCCAATCCCCTGCTCGTCCGTCCGACAGACGATGCGCTGTTTCAGTGTCCGTTCGTCTTGATGTCGGCGCCCGGCAGCGCCGGGTTCAGTGACAAGGACGCCGCACGGCTGCGTGAATTCGTATTGAAAGGCGGGTTCCTGTGGGCCGACGATTTCTGGGGCTCATACCAGTGGGAACAGTGGCTGACACAGATCCGGAAGGTACTGCCCGCCACTGAGTATCCGATCGTCGATCTGCCGCTGTCGCACCCGATGCTGACGACGCAGTTCATCGTCCGCGAGGTGCCGCAGATTCCCAACATCGGTTACTTCATGCGCTCGGGCGGCGATACGTCGGAACAAGGCGCCGATAGCGCGACGCCGCACGCCCGCATTATCTCGGACAACTCCGGACGCGTGATGGTGCTGATGACGCATAACACCGACATCGGCGACTCATGGGAGCGCGAAGGCGACGACCCGACGTTCTTCTATCGATTCGGCGTCCCCGGATATGCATTAGGCATCAACGTCATGCTCTACGCGCTCACTCACTAGCTGGTAACTGGTAGCCGGTAGCCGGTAGCTGATCGCCCGTAGCCCGTCGTAGCTAACGGCCGCCAGCTCCAGCTAGCAACCACACCCTACGGCTACCACCCACCAGCTACCAGCTACAAGCTACTAACATCAGATCCGTGGCCAAACCCGCACAGTATTTCCGCGCCGGCGCCGGCGCGATGATCATCAATGACGAGGGGCACGTGCTGGCGATTGAGCGGGCCGACATCGCCGGCGCGTGGCAACTGCCGCAGGGCGGGCTCAATGAAGACGAAGAACCGCTGGATGCCGCGTATCGAGAAATCGCTGAAGAGACGGGCATCGAGAAGGCCGATCTCGAATTCCTGAAGGCC
Organism: Vicinamibacterales bacterium; assembly: GCA_036742665.1. Classification (GTDB taxonomy): domain Bacteria; phylum Acidobacteriota; class Vicinamibacteria; order Vicinamibacterales; family UBA2999; genus Gp6-AA40. The sequence continues at coordinate 4,412 of DAINQP010000238.1, forward strand.
TACCCTGAGCCGCTCGTCTACGAGCTGCCGCGAGAGGCGCGCCGCAGGAAGACCGGCCGCGGACAGGCGCTGTACTGGTTTCTTTTCCACTTCCTCGGCAGCCCACAGCGCGCCGGGATGGCGACGCGCGAATCTCGCGGATCCCGGTGGATGCCGCTAGCGGAAGTGGTCGATGGCGCGACCAGCTTCCGCAAGGCGATGTACACGCGTCTCACGCACGAGTTCAGCGATTATCTCGAATCGCGGCAAGGCTTGCGCTAGGCTACGAACATTACTTGCCCTTCAGCGTCAGCTTCTGGACTCTCCAGTTCGTGATTTCGCCGACGTAGAGCTCGGTTTCACTGCGGCAGTCCATCTCATGCACCGAGCCGAACTCCTTGATCAACTTGCCCGCCGTGCCAAACTTGCCGAGGATGCGGCCGTCGAGCGTCATCTTGTAGATCTCGCCGTTGTCCATGGACGTCGAGGGATTCGAGTTCGACGCATATAGATACTGCTGTGGGCCCGGCGTGATGCAGATTGCCGACGGCGCGCCGACGTTCACGTATTGCGTCTTGAACGTGCCCTCACCGTCGAAGACCTGAATGCGATTGTTGCCGCGGTCGCCGACGTAGACGAACCCCTGTGCGTCAATGGCCAGCGTATGCGGAATGTTGAACTGACCCGGCGCGGTGCCACGCGATCCCCACGACTTCAGATACTTGCCGTTCTTGTCGAACTTGGCGATGCGCGAGTTGCCGTAGCCGTCGGCGACGTAGATGTTGCCCGCCGTGTCCCAGGCCACGTCGGTCGGCCGATTGAAGTTGTCGCCGGGGACGCCGGCGCCCACCGGAGGCGGCGGCCCCTGTGCTGCACCGCCGCGGCCCGCAGCGGCCGGTGCTGGTCCGCCCTCTCCCCCGCCTCCCGCTCCCTGCGTGCCGCCAGGTACGATCAGCGCTTCAGGTTTCCGTCCCATCGTCATCAGTACGCGGCCGGCGGGATCGAACTTGATCACCATGTTCGAGCCTTCGTCCACGACCCAGATGTTGTCCTGGCGATCGACGCGCACCGTGTGCGCGAAGACGAAGCCATAGAGGTCCTGACCGATCTCGCGAACGAACTTGCCCGACGGCTCGAACTCGAACAGCCGCGCCGCGTTCCGCGCGAAGGTCCGCCTCGTGCCGAGCGTCGCCGCGGGGTTGCCGGTGCGCGTGTAGACGTAGATGTTGCCCTTGGAATTGGTGGCGACACCAACCGCTTCGCCGAGATAGAGGTTGTCGGGAAGCTTGATCGGATCCACGGCGTCGTAGGCGATTTCGGGGATCGTCAATTGCGCCGACACCGAGACACCGAGTAGAACGACGGTAGACGCGAGCAGGAGTTGGAGTGAGCGCTTCATCATAGCCTCCTACTTCGTGCTGCTCGAGCGCGGCGGCTGCGCCTTGAGGATGATCTTCTGCGCACGCCACGCGGTGATTTCCGAGACGATGAGCTCGTCCGGATTCCGGCAGTCGATGGCGTGCACCGTGGCGAACTCGCCAAGTTGCTTGCCTGGTTTCCCGAACTTGCCGATGACGGTGCCATCGAGTTCCATCTTGTAGATTTCCCCGCTCACCGCCGCGAGCAACGAGTTGTTGTTGTCGGGGTTCGAATTCGAGCTGAACAGATACTGATGCGGGCCCGGACTGATACAGACCGCCCACGGCGCGCCGACATTGTCATAGATCGCGCGCAACACCAGGTTGCTGTCGAAGACCTGGATGCGGCGGTTCTGCCGATCGGCGACGTAGATGTTGCCCTGCGCGTCGGCCGTGATCGAGTGGGGAATGTTCATCTGGTACGGCTCGGTGCCGCGCGTCCCGATCGATTTGATGAACCGTCCGTTCTTGTCGTACTTCACGACGCGCGAGTTGAAGTAGCCATCGGCTACGAAGATGTTGCCCTGGGGATCCCAGGTGACGTCGGTCGGACGATTGAAACGATAGGGCTCGGCGGGTGGCACCGGTGTTGCCGTCGGCTCGAGTCCCTCGATGGCCTCCGGACGTCTGCCCATTGTCATCAGCACGCGGCCTTCGGGATTGAACTTGACCACCATGTTCGTCCCTTCGTCCACGGTCCAGATGTTGTCCTGCGCGTCAACGCGCACGCCGTGCGCCATCTCGAATCCGTAAAGGCCCTGACCGATCTCGCGAACGAAGTTGCCGTTCTGATCGAACTGGAACAGACGGGTGTCGCCGCTGCGCGTGAAGATGAAGATGTGGCCCTTCGAATTCCGCGCGACGCCGATGCCCTCGCCCAGATAGATGTTCGGCGGCAGCTTCAGGAAATTCGGGACGGACTCGTACGGGATGTCGGGTGCCGTGGCGTAGGCGGTGGCGCGCGGTGGAACCGGCTGCGCCGACGCCGTCGCGGCGAGCATCACCGCCGCAGCCGTTAGCAGAAACTGCACGAACCGCTTCATAGTTGCCTCCGTGAGAGGCTGAATAATAGCCCCATTCGGACAAGCCCTTCGACTTCGCTCAGGGCAAGCCCGCTTCGAGCCGATAGTCTGAGGCAGAAAACGAATGTTCTGGGCTCTCATCCCGCTCTCGTTGCTGCCCGCGCTTCTTCATTGGTGGTGGACCCGAACCGTCGCCGACACCGCAGCTGCAGCCGTCCTCCCAGAACGCCACCTGGCGATCACGCAACGGCTGTCATTCGTCACCATCCTGTGCATCGTTACGATCATCCTCGGGGCCGGGTGGTACGCGGTCTGGATTCTGCCCGTGCAGTTCGTCGCGCTCGCGGCGAGCACGTATCGCACGCGGCGTGTAATGTTCGGCGAGACGTGGCCATTCTGGCGCTATCTCTCGTGGCGAGTTCGCTTCCATGTCGGCATATTCGGGCTGTGGTGGCTGGTCGCACTCGCCCCGACGTTGATCGCGCAGGCCAATCCGGCGTGGACCTGGTGGCTGACCGCACTCTCGCTCGCGGTCGCGCTCGCGTGGCATCACTGGAGTGGAGGCATCCTGCTCTGGTTGCTGCGTGCATCGCCCCTCCGGCGGCCCGACCTCGACGCGCATTTTGCGCGCGTCTTCGCCGGCGCACGAGTGCCGAAGCCGATCTTGTGGCGCGCCGGTTCCGAGGGCGGCCGGCTCGCCAATGCCTTCGCGATGATCACGCTCGACCGGCGCGGTGTGCTGTTTCTTGATTCACTGCTCGACCAGTTGCCACCAGCGCAAATCACCGCGATTCTTGCGCACGAGGTCGCGCACCTCGAGCATTTCCACCGCCGCCGGCTACTTGGTATCTACATCACCATGACGACCCTCATCGTGCTGCTGATGATGGGCTCCGGCGTGGCTGCCCTCGTCGTTCCAGGATTTGAATCGTGGTCGTGGATCGTCTCAGTGGTCGGCGTGTTCACCGCGATGTGGTTACGTGCCCGCCGGATGCAGGCGCATGAAACCGATGCCGACTTGCGCGCGATCGAGTTGTGCGGCGATCCCGACGCGCTGATCCGCGGGCTGATTCGAATCTACGAGATCAATCACATCCCGCGGCGATGGTCCTCGGTGACCGAGGAGCGCGCGACGCACCCCAGCCTGGCACGGCGCATTCGGACGATCCGCGATCGCATCGCCGACACGCATGCGCCGCCGGAGCCGATCGACCGACTGGTCGTGGCGTCACCTGAACGTGGACGCTGCGCGCTGCTCGATCATCATCGCGTGGCGTTCGCGTGGCTCGACGGCTTGTCCCACGGTAGCCAGGGCGCGAACGATCTCGGCGATGGGGCGACGATTCTCGAGCGGGCGAGCCGCGTCGAGATGATTACCTTCGACCAGCTCTGCGAATTGCGGCTGTCCGCGACGCGTGGACGGATCGACCTGATCGCAGTTGGCCGACAGTCGCGCCGGTGGTCGATGCCCATCTTCGAGACCGATGCCGCCCGCGTGCAACGGGCGTTGG
>DAINQP010000239.1:0-8282 GCA_036742665.1 Vicinamibacterales bacterium
CAGTGAGACCGGCTTCGCCACCACCATCGACTTCCGCAACGTCGTGCAGAGCAAGCTCTACGTCGATCGCAACATCGTCGATGCACCGATTGACGACCTGAGCGCGCCGGCATCAGTGCGCTCGGCATCGTCATCGCAGGGCGCGGCCGCGGGAGCCAACGCCACTCTGAAGCCGATGAAGGTCGCCGACCACGTGTGGTACATGAACGGCAACACGTTCTTCGAATTCGACGACCACATCACGATGGTCGAGGCCAACCGTCCGGATGCCGCACTCCAGGCGATCCTCGACGTGGTCAATGCGCTCGTGCCTGGTAAGCGCGTCACACAGGTCATCCAGTCGCATCACCACTTCGACCACAGCGTCGGCCTTCGCGCCGCCGTGGCTCAAGGTTTGACGATCATCTCCCGTCGAGGAAACGAGGGTATCTTCCGGGAAATGGTGGCGCGTCCCGCCAAGCTGTTCCTTGATGCCCTGGGACGAAGCCCGAAGGCGTTGAAATTCATCCCGGTGGACGATCATCTGAAGCTGAAGGACTCGACCAACGAGGTCGACATCTACCACATCGTCGGCAACTATCACATGGCCGACGGCGTGATCGTCCACGTCCCCGCCTCGAACCTGCTCGTCGAGGCGGATCTGACCACACAGGACTGGGACTTCAACTGGTGGGGCGACAGCCTGATGAACAACATCGAGTACCGCAAGATCAAGGTCGACACGAATCTGGCCGTCCATGCCCAGAAGCCGTTTCCGCTCGCGGAAGTCGTCTCGGCCATTGAGCGACAGGTCCGCAACGCGCAGGCATTCTGCCGTCGTGCCGCCGAGGCGCAGTTCTTCCAGCCGGGCTGCCCGATTCAGTACAACCGACCGCTGCCGCCGGTCTCGAAGTGAGCGGCATCAGGCCGGGATGCTCATCATGAGATCCGTGCGCCTTCTCGCCGTGGTCGCTGTCATCGCTAGCCTTGCCGTGACGGCAGCGGTGGCTCAACAGCGTGCCGCCGGACGTTCCTCACAAAGCAGGCCGCTCGCGCTGGTTGGCGGCACGCTGATCGACGGTACAGGCAGCGCGCCGCTTCATGACAGCGTCGTCCTGATCCGTGGCGACCGCATCGAGAAGATCGGAACGACCGTTTCGCTTCCGGTGCCGAACGCCTACGAGGCCGTGTCTACGGAAGGACTCACCGTGCTCCCCGGGTTGTGGGATCTCCACGTGCATCTGATGTACGCGGGTCATCCGGACGTACGGTATTGGTTCGACACCTACACGCCGCAGTTCGAGCGGGTCATCATGCCCGCGTCCGCGGAGCAGATGCTGATGGCCGGCGTGACAACGGTCCGCGACCTCGCCGCGCCGCCGCAGCCAATCCTTGCCGTCAGGAACCGCATCGCGAGCGGAGAAATCACTGGACCGACGATGTACGTCGCCGGACCGGCGCTCACGAAGGGAGCGAACTCGAACGCCGTTCAGACGTGGAATGTCTCCGGCGCCGCCGATGCACGGGCGAAGACCAGCCAACTGGTCGACGCCGGCGTTGATTGGATCAAGGTGATCAACGCCGACGCGTTGACGCCGGAAGAGATGAAGGCGATTGTCGACGAGGCGCACGCCCGCGGCCGCAAGGTGGCGGCCCACGCGTTCAGTGAAGCGGAGATTCGGCAGGGGCTGATCGCCGGCGTCGACGATTTCCAGCACGTTCGGACGCAGACTCCAGAGTACCCTCCCGATGTCGTTGCGCTGATCCGCGATCGCGTCAGAAACGGCCCGCCGTTGTACTGGACTGTCACGGTGGGTGCCAACGGGCAGCTGAACGCCAGGTACCTCGAAGCGAATCCGGAGTTCCTCGACGATCCGGCGAACTTCATCGGATTGCCGCAACCAATCGTGGACGATGTGCGCAAAGCCATCGCCGCCAGGACTCAGGCTGGCGCACGCCGTGGAGGGACGGCCCAGAATCAGGATGAGATCAACGCGATCGTGAAACGGAAAGTCGCCCAGATCCGCGAGCTCGGTGCACAGATCGTGTTCGGGACCGACGTCGGGAGCTGGGGTGAGGTCACCGGTCACGCGACGTGGATGGAGGCGGATCTCTGGGTCCGCGAGCTCGGCATACCTCCGATGACGGTCATCCGCGGAATGACGCTCGACGCGGCGCGCATGATGGATGCCGACCGCGAGTCAGGGTCGATTGCCGAAGGCAAGTTCGCGGACGTGATCGCCGTGCGAGGCGATCCGCTGCGACACATCGACGCGCTGCGCGACCCCCGGATCGTGATCAAGCACGGACGCCGCTTCAAATAGACCACGATGGACACGGGTGGTCGGGCACCGGCTCAACGAGATCAATCAGCGTCGACGCGTGATTGCAGAACCATCCGCTGATGCTGCCGTTTCAGGATTGGCTGACGCGGCTCTCGTCGCGTGGGCTCAACGGCTCGAATCCTTTTCTCGTCGGCCGCAACCCCTGACCATACTCGCTCGCGTCCAGTTGCTGGAGTCGAGCCCGCGTTGGGTTCAGCAGCCAATTGAGCAGGGCACCGATGAAGAGCAGGGCCGCGAAACCCGTTGCCAGGGAGAAACCGTACTCAATCTGCCCGAACGCATCGCTCACCGCACCCATGGCCAGCGGGGCGAGCACCGCTGATGCGCAGGTGAAGAACAGGATCACGCCCGCACCGGCACCATGCTCCGACTTCGGAAGGCAGCTGATACCTTTCGAGTTAATTGTCGGGTAGATCACCGACATGAAGAGGCCGGACAGCGGAAGCAGGTACACCGCCCAATTCACGCCGCCGGCGATGCTGGCGATGAAGCACAGGAGGATGCAGCCGCTGAATAGCGCAAGCACCGGCTGCCAGTGGACGCGGGTCAGCATCCACGCACCGAGGAAGCGTCCTGCGGCGCGGAGCAGAAAGAAGATCGAGATGCTGTATGTGGCGAGCGCGGCCGCCGAGCCGGTGTAGCCAGCAAGCAGCGTCGGCATCCATACGTAGACCGCCGCTTCGACGCCGACATACAGGAACGCCCCGGCCGAGAATGCCAGCACGTACGGGCTCTTCATCGCACGTCCCGTTCCGCTGAAGCCGCTGTGGCTTGGCCTGAGCGTCTCCGGGTATTTCACCAGCAGCGCGAGCACGATCAGCGCGACGCAGATCGTGCCGGCGATCACATACAGCCACGTCCACGACAGCCCGGCGGCCAACAGCCGCGCAAGAATGGCCGGTCCGATGATGGCTCCGACACCAAAGAAACCTTCAGCGGTGTTCATGATCGACGTGTGCTGGGCGGTGGACGTCGAGATGTCCCCGATGAGCGCCAGCGCGCCGGTCTTGAACACACCGATGGCGAGGCCGGACAGCCCCAGCATCACAGCGAAGAACACGAAGGAACTGCCCGAGGCCAGCAGGAAACAGGCGGCCGCAAACAATATCAGGCCGAAGACGATGGTGCGGCGGCGACCAAGGCGATCCGCGAGCTGACCGAGGAAGAGACCGGCGATGGCGATGCCCGCCATGGTCGCGTACTGAAACGTTCCCGCCGCGGTCAGCGACAACTGAAACGTCCTGATCACTTCCGGGATGATGAGGCCGACCGAGTCGGTGGTCATCGCGAACATGGTGAACATCAGGTAGGTTAGCGTCTTGACCATGATCACTCCGCGTCCGAGTTCCACACCTGGGCGCCCGATGATTTCGCGCGGCCCCCAGAGCTGATGCTCGCGCACATCCGCGACAGGTCTGCGTCCAGCTGCGCCCAGTCGCCGTGTTTGTTCCAGCGCAGCACGAGCCGGTCTGCGGGCGATGGCTCGATCGTGAATGTGCCGTCAAAGGCCGGGTGCGTGTTCCGTACTCGCAAGAGCGACAGCAGCGATTGGACGACCGGCCGGTTCATGGCCTCCGACAGCTCCGCGGATTCGAAGTAGTGACGATTGATGTCGCGGCCGACGCCGGTGCGGCGCAGGAGGTCGACGTCATTGCTGCCGGCGAGCAGGCCGACGTAGTACAGCTGCGGAATTCCAGGAATGAAGCACTGAATGGCGCGGGCGATGAGGTATTCACCATCGCGGCGGCCGAGGGCATCGTAGAACGTGCAATTGATCTGCGACGAGTCCACGTTGCTCGCCGTGTCACCGCTGGCCAGGCGGCTCTCGCCGCGGCTGCGCTCGTGAATCGTCTCGATGAGTGAATCGATGTGGTGCCGGTCGAGCAGTCCCGGCGCGTTGCGCCGTGGATCGCCGGCCACGTCCTTCACGCCGATGCCGTCGTGCGTGTCGAGCACGGTGACGGCGTTGAGGGGCCGGATCTCGAGCCAGCGCAGAAGGCGCGACACGTCACGCGTGTACAGCGCGTGCAGGACGAGCGGGGGCAGCGCGAAGTCGTAGACCCAGTCGACTTGACGCGCCACCTCAATCTGATCCTGATGGTGCCCGTGGACTTCGACGAGTACCTCCATGCCGAGCGCGTGCGCCTGCGCGGTGAGGTCGGCAATGAACGCAAACGTCTCGGGAATCATGAAGGAGCTCGTGCCCGCCTTCTTGATCGCGTAGCCAACGGCGTCGAGCCTGATGGCGCGAACCCCTGCATCATGCAGTCGCGTCAGCACCGCGGTCAGGTATCGCCTTCCTTCCGGATGCTGGACGTCGATATCGATCTGGTCGCCCGTAAACGTCGTCCACAACAGCACGTGCGCCCCGCGCCGCGACAGGTGCTTCGTGAAGGGAAGGTTCGGACGCGGTGTGTGCAGTGCAGCCAGGTCCGGCTCGCGGGCGCCGTCAGGAAACACGCGGTCGTACGTGAGAAAGAGGCCCGCGTACGGAGAGGCCTCGCCTCGCGCGTCGTAGTCCAGAAACTGCGGTGAGTGACGCGACACATGATTGACGATGGCGTCGGCCATGACGGCGGTGCGCGCCGCGAGCGCCGCGACGTCGTCCCACGTGCCGAGCCGAGGATCAACCTGTGTGTGATCGATCGGATCGAAGCCGGCATCGGCACCGTCGATTGGATGAAAGAACGGCAACACGTGGACGCCGCCGAACGCCCCGGCGAACGGCCCTTCGAGCAGCCGCTGAAGGTCGCGGAACGTGCCTCCCGGGAGGCGATCGGCGTAGGTGATCAATTGCGCCTGGTTCTTCATCGGGAGGTGAGCAATGCGATATGTCGCGATCCGCGCGTTACTACGTGATCCGGGGTCTTCTGGATGCTCGACTCGAGTGCATCGCGCATACCGATCATCGGCGCCGCGCCGACGCCCCGGCAAGACAAGATCGACGCGTTCACCTGCCAGCCACAGCCGGGCGGATTCGGCTTGGCAGGAGCCAGCGTCCCGCCGATCAACGCGCCGCTCGTCCCTGCCGTGGCGGCGCCACCCGCGCGGCCGCCACCCTGCTCGGCCTGGAGTGCCATGGCGAGACTCGCCGCGAGACCTGCATCCACGGCAACCTGAATCGCCTTCATGTGCAGCCCCTCACGTGCGGATGGTAGTTGCAGTTGTCGTTCGACTCGCGCAAATTCCCGTCGAACCGGCGGATGCAGGCCCCGCCCACGCAACCTGCGGCGCATAATCGCCCCATGACACTCCGATTCCTCTCCGGCGCGGCGCTGTTCACCGCGGTGACGTTGACGGTCTCCGCGCAGGCGCCTGCACCTGGCAGCCCCGACGCTCTGATCACGGCCGCCAAGCGGGCCGCGGGAGCCGACTATGCAGGAACGTTTCTCCGCATCTGCGTCGCCCCTGACAATCTCAATGCTGGCGGCCCGCGTGGCGGAGGACCAGCGCCGCGCGGCGGGGGGCCAGCGCCTCGCGCCGTGCCCGACCGCGCCACCTGGTACGCGAAGCCCTACAAAGTATTCGATAACCTCTATTTCATCGGCACCCGGATCCACTCCGCGTGGGCGCTGGCCACGAACGCAGGGATTATCGTCATCGATACACTGTTCGACTACGCGATCGAGCCGGAGATGATCGAGGGCATGAAGACGCTTGGTTTGGATCCGCGCGACATCAAGTACGTGCTGATCAGCCATGCCCACGGCGATCACGATCAAGGTGCGGCGCTGCTGCAGAATCGCTACGGTGCGAAGGTAGTGATGGGGACCGCCGACTGGGATGCGACACTCCAGCGCGCCGCATCCGCGCCCGGCGGTGTGCCGAAGCGCGATATCGCCGTGGGGCGCGAAGGGTTGAAGCTCACGCTCGGCGATACCATCGTGGACGTCATTGCCACGCCGGGTCATACGCCAGGCACGCTGTCGTTCTTCTTCCCGGTCAGAGACGCTGGACGATCGCTGACGGTCGCCTACTCTGGCGGCACGGCGTTCAACTTCCCGCGGCAGGCGGCGAACTTCGCGGTTTATCGCGACAGCCAGCGGAAGATGACCGAGGTCGCCGAGGCGGCTGGCGCTACCGTCCTCATGTCCAATCACACCGAGTTCGACCGTGCCTACGACCGCGCCCGGATCGCCCAGCTCCCCCGTGTGGTGGGCGAGAAGCACCCGTACGAGACCGATACCGCGACGGTGATGCGCTATTTCGAGATGGCGGGGAACTGCGCCGAAGCGCAGCGTCTGCTGGTCCAGTGAGCGCTACAATCCGCCGCATGAACATCGCATCCGTGGTTGTGATGATTCTGTTCGCGGCCGTCGTGCCGTGCACGGCCGCGGCGCAGCGCGCCGAGAGCGTGCCGTCGTTGCGTGCCGGCGCCGCCAGGGTGGACATCACCCCTGCGCCCGGCGAGCTCCCGAAGAACAACCGGGGCATTCTCGACCGACTCTATGCAAGAGCGATCGTCCTTGAGAACGGCGTCTCGATTGCGGCTTTGATCACGATCGATGCCGGAGCCGTTCCCGATGCGCTCTGGCAGGCAGTGACCGGACAGATCGAACGGGACCTGAAGATCCCGGCAGCCGGCGTCCTGTTGACAGCGACGCACACGCACAGTGCCGGCGGTCAGCGGGGCCCTGATTACGTTCAAAAGATCGTCGAGTCGGTGCGGCTCGCACAGCAGCGGCTGACGCCGGCGCGCGTCGGATACGGCACTGGCGTGTCGTACATCAACGTCAACCGCCAGATCATCGACCCGAAGACGAACCGCTGGTGGGAGGGTCCGAATCGCGAGGGCCCGTCCGACAAGACCGTCGCTGTGCTCGCATTCGAGAGCCAGGACGGCGCGCCGATCGCCGTCTACTACAACTTCGCGGTGCACGCCGTGATTGCCGGACAGCTCGATCAGGTCAGCGGCGATATCCCGGGAGCGGCTTCGCGTTACATTGAAGATTCATTCGATGACAAGATCACCGCCCTCTGGTCGAGCGGTGCCGCCGGTGATCAGAATCCGATCTACTACCAGCAGACCTACGACCTTCGAGACATCCGCACGAAGGACTACGCCACGCGAGGTATCGACATCAGCAACGCCATGCCACCAGGTGGGGAAGGGCTGGACCGCAACGATCCGGCCGTCGCACGACTCATGAACCAGCAGCGGCAGATGGTGCTCTCGATGGGGCAGTTCCTCGGCGAGGAAGTCCTGGATGTCAGACGCCGCATCGACCGCCTGGATACCGCGGTGCCGCTCTCCGGCCGGTTTTCGACGATCAGCTGTCCGGGACGCGAGCGGACGAATCAGGGGCGCGCCGGATTCGAAGGCATCTACAAGGACGGCAGCGCTGTGGAGATCAGGCTCGGTCTTCTGCGCATCGGCGACGTCATGATCGGCGCGGTGAACGCAGAAGTGTTCAACCCCATCGCGCAGCGGCTGAAGCGTGAGTCGCCGTACAAGGCGACGATGATGGCGACGCTCACGAACGGAGCGGCGCGTTCGGGCTACATCCCGGACGACGCGTCGTTTGGCAAGCAGACGTTCGAGGTGTTGTCGTCGCGCCTACAGCCAGGCTGTGCCGAGTCGGCCATCGTCAATGGCCTCCTGTCGCTGATCGACAGCGCCCGAGGGCCTCGTTAAGCGCAGAGCTCCGGCCACGGTCAGCGGTCGTAGAGCCGCGACGTCCGGAGCATGTTCGACAGGCCGTAATTCCCCTCGTGACACGCGTACTCGAACACGCCGGCATCGTCTGGCCGGCCCTTCATGTCCAGCGCAGCCGTCCACGGCGCGGTCCAGGTCGCAGGATCGATGAAGGTGACCTGATAGTCCATCGAATCCTTTCCAGTACGCGTGAACCGCTCGATCAAGCGGAGGCCGGGTGACGACCCGCGCGTGTTCGCCTTCAGGTTAGTGGTTTCGACCACCAGCGTCGTTCCCTCCCAACGACCGCGCGCGTCGCCCAT
>DAINQP010000240.1:0-8222 GCA_036742665.1 Vicinamibacterales bacterium
TACGTCTCCATCGGGCGCGCGGCTACGGCGCGCTCAAGGCCATTCTCGATATCCTTGCCGAGGAGGAGTCGTTGACGCTGACCGAGATCTCGCAGCGTCTGCGGCGCACGCCCGGCTCGACCAAGGACTATCTCTCGTGGCTCGAGGACGTCGATCTCGTCGTCTCGAGACAGAAGCGCTACAGCTTCACCGATCCGCTGCTGCGGCTGTGGGTCCGCTTGTATTGCCGACCAACACCGCCAACCGAAGACGAGGTCGCCCGCGAGGTGCAGCGCTACGCGCTGACCCGGGTCCCGTCACGAGAGGCTGCACCAGCCCTCGCCTATGCCGGCATCGATGCGACGCCGGAAGAGCGAAAGAGCTGGGGCATCATCGAAATCGATTGATGTACAGGTAAAGGGCAGAATGCAAAATTCGAAATGCTAACGCCGCGCGCCCTCCCCCCGCGCGCAGTCTTGCATTTTGAGTTTTGCATTTTGAATTACGCGTTCCTCAGAAACGTCGCCGTCACCGCAAAGAACTCCCGCAACACAGACGTCACCTCCACCGGCAGGGCCACTTCGTCCAGCGCTCTGTTCATCAGCGCCACCCACCGATCGCGCGCCGCTTCGTCGAGCCTGAACGGCATGTGCCGCATCCGCAGGCGCGGATGGCCGCGCTGTTCGATGTAGCGCGGTGGACCGCCGAATCGCCCGACCAGAAAGTCACGTAACCGCTGCTCCGCGCCGGCGAGATCGTGTGCCGGATACATCGCACCGAGAACCTCGTCCGATGGCACCTGCGCGTAGAACGCACGCACCAGGCGCGCGAATCCGTCGTCGCCGATGATCGCGTAGACCTCGCCTTCGTCCAGTTCACTCATCGGGCGTTGGGAATTGGGAATTGGGCGTCGCCGCGAGGCGCGAGAGCGCCTCGCGTGCCGCTTCCTGCTCTGCCTCTTTCTTCGCGCGGCCCGTCGCCGCACCGAGCACCTCGCCGCCGACGATCACTTCAACCGTGAACGTCTTGCGATGATCGGGACCGGCTTCGCCCGACACACGGTATTCCGGCAGCGGCCGGCCCAGCGCCTGGAGCCGCTCCTGCAGCGCCGATTTGTGATCGCGCGCATACGTCTGCGCGCTGCCTTCATCCAGGGCATCTTTCAATTCGCGGCACAGGAACGCCTCGGCCGCCTCGAGGCCGCCGTCGAGATAGATCGCGGCGATCAGCGCCTCGTAGGCATCGGCGAGCAGCGCCTGCTTGAAGCGGCCGCCAGTCTTTTCCTCGCCGCGTCCGAGGATCAGATGTTCACCGAGCCGAAGCTGCTCGGCATGCCGCGCCAGCGACTGCGTCGAGACGACGGCGGCTTTGATCTTCGACTTCTGGCCTTCATCGTAGGTCGGGTACTGATGAAACAGCGCATCGGCGACGACCAGGCCGAGCACTGCGTCGCCGAGAAACTCGAGTGACTCGTTGTCCGCGACTCCGCCCGAGGCGTCTTCGGCGGCGCGCGACTTGTGCGTCAGGGCGTGCTCGAGCAGACCGCGATCGCGAAACCGGTAGTCGATTCGCGTCTGCAGGTCGTCGAACTCGTCGCGCAGGCGCACCACACGCGCTCCGACGTCCTGGCGATGGCTGTCGATGATGCGCCGCGCGTCCTCGGCGGCGGAATCAGCCACCGCGACGCGAATCTCACCGAGCGCGCTCACCGTCATCGGCCAGATCCCCTGTGTGTTGCCCGACGCGCGAATCGAGTCGATCCCGTGACTGTCGAGCAGCGCCATCACGACGCTGGCCTCGATATCGGACGAGGTGGCGAACACCACGACCACCGTCAGCGGTCCTCGATCTTCAAAATCACCATCGTCATGTCATCGTGCTGCGCGGCGGCGCCGGCAAACGCCTTCACCTCGCCGAGGATCCGCGCGCTGAGCTCGTCTGAGCTGAGGTCGGCGTGCTGTTGCGCCAATTCGGCGAGACGCGTGTCGCCAAAATAGTCCCCCTCCGGGTTCATGGCCTCGCTGATGCCGTCGGTATAAAGCAGAAACAGATCACCCGGTCCGAGCGGCAGTGTCAACTCCTCGAGCGTACGGTTGAAGATTTCTCCGGTGTCGAACTGCAGACCGAGCACCATGCCGTCGGGCTGCAGGGCTCGCGACGCGCGCGATTCGGCGTGGGGTCCAGGTACGTAGACCAGCGGGCAATGCCCCGCCCGTGCCATCGTCATCGTGCGTGCCGCCATATCGATCACGGCGTAGGTCATGGTGATGAAGCTTCGTGCGTCGAGGTGCTTCGACACGATGCGGTTGGCATCGATGAGCAGATCGCGCGGCGACGTGTGGCGCTGGCTCAATGAGAGCACGATGCCTTTGAGCTCCGCCATGTAGAGGGCGGCGGATGTGCCCTTGCCGGCGACGTCGGCGATGAGTATGCCCATGCGCGAGTCGTCCAGCGGCAGGAAGTCATAGTAGTCCCCGCCAACCTCGCGTGCAGGTTCGCAATGCCCGCACAGCGACACGCCCGGAAACACCAGTGAGGCCTGCGGCAGCAGCGACATCTGGATGCTGCGGGCGATGCGCAGCTCCTGCTCGAGCCGCTCCTTTTCCGCTTTCTGCTGCAGCAGATCCTCGATGCTGCTGGTCATCGAGTTGAACGATGCCGCCAGCTCGCCTAGTTGATCGCGCGATCGGATGGCAATCTTGTGCGTGAAATCACCGCGACGGACGCGCTCGGTGCCGGTGAACAGCTCGTGGACCGATCCGGTAATCGAGCGCGCGAGCGTCAGTCCCATCATGAACGCGACCGCCTGAATAATCAGGAACAGCGCGCCGACGATGGCCAGGCCGACGAAGATGATCTGTCCCAGCGTGAACCGGTTGAGACGATCGAACGAGGGTCCGGACAGCGACTTGAAGACCGCACCGAGTCCCATCCGATAACCGACTGCGAGGGGGCTCATCTCACCCGTGTCCCAGTTGGTGTGGTCGATCGGAGTGACCCATCCGAGCGGCTCCTGCAGCCCCTTGGGAATGTCACCAGGACTGACGCTGATCACCTTCCGATTTCGTTCGCCATTTTCCCCGGGCGAGTCTTCCGAGGAGGTGCCCCCAATCGAGATTCCCATCTCGTCGTGCACCTCGCGCTTGATGCCGTCACCGATCGGGATGTCGACGATGACCGCATGGTCGGCGCCATCCGGCCACGCGACGGCGCGTACCACGAGCGACGCGGGGTTGCTCCCTGGTGTGGTGATGAGGCTGGCGTAGTCACGGCATTTCAGCCAGTCGGGCACCGAGTTCGGGGCCGGCAGATGCGTCCACGGCCCCGCGACTTCAGCGGCAGCTACGTGGCGTGTGGCGGGAAGGTCTGGGCACGGCGTGGCCGCAGGCACGAAGGCATACGACACCATCGGATAGCGCCGGACGGCGGCAGTCTGGCGTCGTGCCAGCGTGGCCGCGACGTCCTTCGGCGTCTCCGCCCGGTGCACCTCGAGTGCTGCCGTCTGGGCCAGGAACCGGGTCTGGTCCACTAGCGTAGCGATACGGGTGCGGAGCATGTAGGCGCTCACGTTGAAGAACAGCAGCGCTCCCGAGACCATGAAAAACGAGATGATCAGCAGCACCGGCACGAAGCCGATGAAGATGTAGGAGACGATCAACTTGCGCCGTACGCGCCAGAGCAGGCGGCGCTTGACATCGACGTAGACGCGATAACCGAGCGCGATCGTCGCGGCCACGAGCGAGACGTCCCCGATTGCGTCGAACGTATCGAGCCCTCGCGAGCGGCCGAGGATCAGCGACAACAGAAATGCGACGAGCTTGACCGAGGCGCCGACGAGGAAGGCGCGTCCCGCGAACGTGCCGATCAACCACCGGCGAATGACATCGATGCGCGAAGTCGAAGACGCGGGAAGCAGAGGATGAGGATCAGGCGACATGCGATGGTCAGTACTGACGACTGGACAATCTTGATCGTTCGCGTATTATGCCTGTAAGCCTTTGTTGCTTCACCGCGAGAGGTGTGAATGCCCAAAAGTACCAAGACCATGCAATTGACCACGACACGAACCCGCACTCGCAAGTCCCCGACGACACCCGCGACATCGACCCGACCATCGCTTTCACCCTTTGGCCACGCGGAAATCGCCAACCGCGCGTACGAGCTCTTCCTCGCCGCCGGTGCCCCACACGGACGCGATCTCGAGCACTGGCTCCAGGCAGAACGCGAGCTGCGCAACCAGTCGGTTTCCGCCGGGAATTAGTCGCCCGGTCCAGGGCCACGTTTGCCCGACAAGGGCCATCGCGAGATGGCCCGCATCACCAGTCTGGAGTACCCTGCCAGCATCGTGAAGTTACGAGACGAGGCCCGATTCAGCACGATCTGTATTCACGCCGGTCAGGAGCCCGATCCGTCGACCGGCGCGATCATCACGCCGATCTACCAGACGTCCACGTACGTGCAGGACGGTCTCGGCCGTCATAAGGGCTACGAGTACGCGCGCACTCAGAATCCGACGCGGGCCGCGCTCGAAGCCAATGTCGCGGCGATCGAGAACGGCAAGGCGGCATTCGCCTTCGCGTCAGGAATGGCCGCGGAAGGCGCGGTGATGACGCTGCTCCAGTCGGGCGACCACGTCGTCGTCACCGACAACACCTATGGTGGCACGTATCGGCTGTTCGAGCGTGTGCTCCGGAAATACCAGCTCGATTTCACCTACGTGGACTCGTCGAAGCTGGAGGAGATCGAGCGGGCGATTCGTCCGGCGACAAAGATGCTGTTCCTCGAGTCGCCAACCAACCCGACGCTGCGTCTGACCGACCTGCGCGGCGCCTGCGAGATCGCACACGCGCACAACGTGGTCGTCGTGGTGGACAACACCTTTGCCAGTCCCTACGTGCAGCGACCGATCGAGTTTGGCGCGGACCTGGTGGTGCACAGCACCACCAAATTTCTCAACGGCCACAGCGACAGCGTCGGCGGCATCGTGGTCGCCGTGAAGGATGAGCACATCGAGTGGCTGCGGTTCATCCAGAATGCCGAGGGCGCGATCCTCGGTCCAATGGACGCATGGCTCGTGCTGCGCGGCACCAAGACGCTGCCGATCAGAATGGAGCGGCACAACGCCAACGCGATGGCGCTGGCCGAGTTCCTCGCCGCGCATCCGAAGGTGATGCGCGTGCACTATCCCGGTCTGCCATCGCACCCACAGCACGCGTTGGCGCGGAAGCAGATGTGCGGGTTTGGCGGTCTCATCTCGCTCGAACTCGGATCGCTCGATAAGGCGCGAAGACTGCTGGAAGGCGTTCGGTTGATGTCGCTGGCCGAGAGCCTGGGCGGCGTCGAGACATTGATCAGCCACCCCGCAACGATGACGCATGCGTCGGTCCCCGCCGACAGGCGGCAGGCGATCGGTGTCACCGACGATCTGGTGCGGATTTCGGTCGGCATCGAAGACGTCGACGATCTTCGCGAAGACTTGGCCCAGGCACTCGACCACCTCTGATGGACGTCATTCACCAGTTCTTTTCAAACGTCTACAACGTCCCCGAGCTCATTCGGCTCGTCGGCTTCTACGGTCTGATTCTCATCGTCTTTGCCGAGACCGGGCTACTCGTCGGGTTCTTTCTGCCTGGGGATTCGCTGCTGATTACCGCTGGCTTGTTCGCGGCCCGCGGCGACTTCGACTACGCGATGCTGTTGCTGGCGCTGATTCCGGCGGCCATCATCGGCAACGCCACGGGTTATTACATCGGCCATCGAACCGGCATGAGGCTTTACAGCCGCCCCGATTCGCTGCTGTTCCGCCGCGAGCACCTGCAAATGACGCGCGAGTACTACGAGAAGCACGGCGGCAAGACCATCATCCTGGCGCAGTTCATTCCGATCCTGCGGACGTTCGCCCCTGTCGTCGCCGGTGTCGGCGAGATGGGCTACCGGCAGTTTGCGACCTACAACGTGGTGGGCGCCATCTTGTGGGTCGGCAGCATGCTCACCGCCGGCTATCTGCTCGGCAACGCCATTCCCAACATCGAGTCGCGCATTCACTACGTCGTCGCCGTGGTGATCTTCGTCTCGCTGCTGCCGCCCGGCATCGCGTTGCTGAAGCAGCGGTTGTCGAAGAACCGCCGCGTCGAGCGGGACAGTGTTTGAGTTTTGAGTTTTGAGTTTTGAGTTACAGAGATAGCCCGATCCCGCCGGTCACTCGGTAGTGCAGCTCCCAGCCGATCCGAAAGTCCCCCATCGCGTACACGCGTTCGTTGATGTGGATGCGAGCGCCGCCGCCGCCGGCGAAC
Source organism: Vicinamibacterales bacterium (assembly GCA_036742665.1). Classification (GTDB taxonomy): domain Bacteria; phylum Acidobacteriota; class Vicinamibacteria; order Vicinamibacterales; family UBA2999; genus Gp6-AA40. The sequence goes on from DAINQP010000240.1 coordinate 6,273, forward strand.
GCGCCTTCAGATGATGTGAACGTTCCGGAGGGGAACTCATCGCTGTGCGTGAAGAATCCTCCGCCGATGACAAGGAATGGACTGACCCGCGGCGGGCGGCCGGCCTGCGGGTGACGAAGGTCCCAACTGAGATTCCCGAGGAAGTACCAGTCGCGGTCGGTACCCGGTCCCCTCATGTAGGCGATCTCGGGACCGAGACTGGTTCGCGGCGTGACGTAGACGCGAGCGGCACCGCCTACTACTGAATGCTCGATGGTTGCATCGTCGGCGAACCCGGCGTGCCCGGCGAGGGTCTCAATCGCCGAGGGCGGGCGAATCGATTGCGCAGTTGCTGGGACTACGCTGGCCAGGACTGCGGCGAAGGCGAGCCGCCCTGCGCAAAGACAAAGACGCGTGAGCATCAGGACCTCTGCCGTGTAAGGTGCAAGGACAGGCCGAAGGAGCTCACGTAGAGGCGGGTTTTTAGACCCGCCTACCCCGCGGACTGCCTCACCCACGCAAGGTAGGCCTCGGATCCCGTCGCACCGAGCACCAAGAACTCGGGCAACTCGTAAGGATGCAGCTGCCGCAGTCGCGCCTGCAGATCGGCGACGCGGTCAGACGCGGTCTTGATCACCATCTGCTGCTCGCGGTCCTGCTCGACCTTTCCTTGCCAGCGATAGATCGACGTCATGAGCGGAAGGATGTTCACGCACGCCGCGAGACGCTCATCGATGAGGATGCGCGCGATGGCCGTGGCGTCGGCGTCGGCGCCGAGCGTGGTGAGGACGATCGAAACGGCCGAGGCAGGCATCGTAGTCACGGTTTTTCTTGTACTTTTTGATCGCGAGTGCTACTTAGACGTTGTACTCGTGATCAAAACGCGCTATTCTGCCACGACCCCTCGTTAGCTGACGTGAAGAAGAGATCCTCGACACCTTCCAGCGCGAGCACTCCCGATAAGCGCCGCCGCGGCCGACGCGCTGTGCAGTACCTGCTCGTCTTCGTCGGCTGCGTGCTGGTCGTCGACGCACTGGTCGGCGAGAAGGGCCTGTTGGAGATGCTGAAAAAACGCCAGGAGTATCGCGCGCTCGAGCAATCACTGGCCGACGTGCGCGCGGAGAACGCCCGCCTCCGCGAAGAGGCCGAACTACTGAAGGACGATGCCGGGGCCATCGAGGATCTCGCACGTCGCGAGCTCGGTCTCATGAAGCCCGGCGAGAAGCTCTTCATCCTCAAAGACGTTCCCCAGACCGACACTCGTCGTCCGAAGTAACAATCGCGGCCCCGCTTGACGCGCCGCCATTCCGGGCGTAGATCGGATAGACCCGGAGGGCCTCATGAAAGCGCTCGCGACGGCGGTGCTCTGTCTGATTCCGCTCGCGGCCTGCTCGGGGTGGGTGGTCATCATCTCGCCAACGGGCGTGTCGTGCGCCTCGAACGTCGCCGTCGTTTCCTCGCCCACGAGACCGGTGCCGCCCAGGACTATCAACACGGGCGTCACCGTTCACGGCACCCTCTCCAGCTGCCATCTCGCGGACGAGTTCAATGTGGCCGTGATCACCGACGGCATGCTGGTCGTGCGCCTCGGGTGGGATACGGTGCACACGAGTACGATCTCGATCGTGACGATCAATGGCATCGATTTCCGAAGCGGGCCACCGGACTGGGCGCCAGTCGTCGCCAAGATGCCCGCGACCGTCGGCCAGCAGTATCGGCTGAGGGTGGCGCTACAAGGATCGGACGAGATTCCCGAGGATCGCTACCAGTTGACGACTACGCTGGAGTAGACGAGCAGTCGCTTGGGGGCCTGCCTTGAACGTGCGTCGGCGCGCGTGTTACAGTTGAACGTTCTCGTCGCTGTCGTTCCGGCCGTAGGTAGTTCGAACGTTCGGTCCGTTCCCGACACAACATGACGCGGGGTGGAGCAGTCCGGTAGCTCGTTGGGCTCATAACCCAAAGGTCGGGGGT
>DAINQP010000241.1:0-8109 GCA_036742665.1 Vicinamibacterales bacterium
CGCTCGACCGTGCGGAGGCGGAGGGCGTCGAGGCCCAGTACGAGAAGCAGCGCGCGTGGCTGCGCGGGTTCTGGGAGCGCTCGGACGTCTGCATCGGAGGCCACGACGACCTGCAGCAGGTTGCGTGAGCCGTACGGACCACGCTTGCGTCAGCATACTCACGTTGTTGGTGTTGATGTCGGTCAGCGGTGAATAGCGCGTGCCCGCGAGGTTGTAGGAGTACATCGGCCAGTCGCTGCCGGCCGTCGATACCGGCCGTGATTGCGCGGCGAGCGCCGCACCGATGAGAGCGATGCAAGCAGCTGCGAACAAACGGGTCATGAGGCCGGAGTATAACCACGAAGCACACGAAGATCACGAGGGGCACGAAGACGCGTCCTGTTGTGTTTCGAATTTGAGCCGACATCGACAGCCAGCGTTGGCATTGCTGTGTGGCGACTCCCGTTACGGGTGGCCGGACCGCGCCGCGAGGACGCGTGCTGGCCGCTGGCGCCAGCTCCGTGAGCTGGCATGCTCCCCGGAGTCTTCTCGCGCGATGGCATACCTCGTTGGTCGGAGGTGAATGCTGAGGTGCGCGGATCAAGTCGGTTTGCGAAGCGACCTACGGTCCTGCACCGCTTTGAAGCCGACACACGGCTAGAATCCGCAAGTGGCACATCGAATCGCGGTCATTCCCGGCGACGGCATCGGCAAAGAGGTGATCGCCGAGGCGGTGAAGATCCTCGAGGCGATTGGCGGCCTCGATCTGCATCATCTGCCCTGGGGTGCAGATCACTTTCTCGCCACCGGCGAAACGATGCCGCCGGACGGTTACGACACACTGCGCTCGTTCGACGCGATCCTCGTCGGCGCACTCGGCGATCCGCGTGTGCCCGACAACCGCCACGCGCGCGACATCCTGCTCGGCACACGTTTCGAGCTCGACCTGTATGTGAACTACCGGCCGGTGAGGCTGCTCGACGATCGACTCTGCCCGCTCAAGGGTCGCACGCGCGCCGACGTGAACTTCGTCGTCTTTCGCGAGAACACCGAGGGCGTTTACGTCGGCGTGGGAGGTCGTTTCAAGGCCGGAACGCCGGATGAGGTCGCCGTTCAGGAAGAGATCAACACCTACAAGGGCGTCAGTCGAATCGTGCGTCATGCCTTCGACCACGCGCGCCTGCACGGACTGCGTTCAGTGGCGATGGCCGACAAGAGCAACGCGATGTCCGACGGTCACGCGTTGTGGCAGCGGGTGTTCAAGGAAGTGCGTGGTGACTATCCGCAGATCGAGGCGACGCATTTCTACATCGATGCACTCGCAATGCTGCTCGTGCAGAACCCGGGACAGTTCCAGGTCGTTGTCACCAACAACCTGTTCGGCGACATCATCACCGACATCGGCGGCGCGCTGCAAGGTGGGCTGGGTATGGCGGCGTCGGGCAACATTCATCCAGGCCGCACATCGATGTTCGAGCCCGTGCACGGTTCGGCCCCACCGCTTGCCGGCAAGGATGTAGCGAATCCCGTCGGCGCCATTTTGTCGGCGGCGTTGATGCTCGACTATCTCGGCAAATTCAACGAGGCGCACCGCATAGAGCGAGCCGTCGAAGCCGCGGTGCAGGCCCGCGAAACCACGCGAGATGTCGGCGGAACACTCGGCACCCGCGCCGCAGGCGACTCGATCCGCCGCAGACTTCAGTAACGGACTGTCCTGGACGTTGCCCTGACGTTTGACCTTTGACCGAGCCCGACCTTTTGCCCTGACCCTTTGCCCTTTGACCTTTGCCCTTTGACCTACTAAATTGCGCCCCGTGACACCAAACCGCTGGCGCATCCCCATTGGCGCCGTCCTGGTTCACGTGTGCATCGGATCGGTGTACGCGTGGAGTACGTTCAACCGGCCTATCCAGGCGTTGTTCCCGGATGAGCCGTGGTGGTTCAGCCCGCCGTATACGACGTTCACCACCGCGCTGGCGCTCCTCGGATTGAGCGCGGCATTCGGCGGCCCGTGGGTCGAGCGTCGCGGGCCGCGCGTCGCCGCAACAGCTGCGGCGCTGTTCTTCGGGACCGGTCTGCTGATTGGCGGCCTGGGTCTCGCGATGCGTCAGTCCGTGCTCGTGTTCCTCGGCATGGGGGTGATCGGCGGCATCGGCTGCGGTCTCGGCTACATCTCGCCGGTGAGCATGTTGGTGAAATGGTTTCCCGATCGCCGCGGGATGGCCACCGGCATGGCGATCATGGGCTTTGGCGGTGGCGCATTCATCGCCGGATATCTCAACGTCTTGTTCATGGATCGCTTCGGCGTGGCGCCGACGGTGATGATGCTCGGCGTCGTGTACCTGATCGTGATGCTGCTCGGTTCGCGGCTGATGGAGTTGCCCCCAACCGGCTGGATGCCGCCGGGCTGGACGCCGCCCGCGACGACGAATCCGATGATCGCTACGAGCAGCGTGTCGAGGAACGAGGCGATCCGCGTGCTTCAGTTCTATCTGCTGTGGGGCATCCTGTTCATCAACGTCACTGCGGGCATCGGCATTCTTGCCCAGGCCTCGCCGATGATGCAGGACATGTTCAAGCGCACCCCCCTCGAGGCCGGCGTCGTCGTTTCCCTGATCAGCCTGTTCAACGCTGGCGGCCGTTTCATGTGGGCGTCGGGGTCCGACTATATCGGCCGGCGCAACACCTACGCGATTTTTTTCGTGACGCAGGTCTTCTTGTTCCTGCTGATTCCGCGATTGGCGTCGAGCGGTAACTGGTGGCTGTTCCAGGCCAGCCTGTTCATCGTGTTCACGATGTATGGCGGCGGGTTCGCCACCATTCCGGCGTTCCTCGCTGACATCTTCGGACCGCAGAACGTCGGCGCCATTCACGGGGCGCTGCTGACGGCCTGGAGCGCGGCCGCGATTGTCGGGCCGTTGATCATCACCGAGTTGTCGAACCGCGCAAAAGCGGCGCTGCCGCCGGGCGCGGATCGTGTCAATATCTACGATACGCCGCTGGAGGTGCTCGCGGGTTTGCTTGCGGTCGGCTTCGTCTTGACCTTGTTGGTGCGGCCGCTGCGTGCGAACGCCCGATCGGCCGGCGCCCGGACGCCCGTGACGGCGTAAGGGGTCGTATGAAAAGAGTGCTGCTGGCCGTCGTGGCCGTGACCGTGTTTGCCGACGTTCGTGGAGCGGCGCAACCGGCGCGCCCCGCCATTCCGCCTGACATCGCCGGCGAGTGGCGTCTCGACAATAACGAGCAGGACACCACGGCGCAGCCGCCGCTCGGCGACTACCTCGGCATTCCTTTCAACGACGCCGGACGGATGCGGTCGGACACGACTGCCGAATCGATCTGGGGCACGCCGGAGTATCAGTGCCGTCCACACTCGGCTCCGCATCAGTGGCGCGGCCTCGGCGGTGCACGCATCCTCAAGGAGCAGGATCCGCTCACCCGCAGCATCAGCGTCTACCACGTTCAGTTCATGCGCTCGCTCGACCGGCCTGTGTTCATGGACGGCCGGCCGCATCCGCCCGCCTACGCGCCGCACACGTGGACCGGCTTCTCGACGGGTGAGTGGGTCGGCAACACACTCAAGATCACGACGACGCATCTCAAGGACGGGTACTTGAAGCGGGGCGGTCCGCAGACCAGCGATATGCTGACGATGACCGAGTACCTCACTCGCCACGACGAGATCCTCACCATCGTCACGGTCACAGATGACCCGATTTACATGGACGAGCCGTACGTCGAATCGACGACCTATACCTACGACACGACGTCCACGGTCGCGACTGAAACCTGCAACGCGTCGTCCTTTGCCGAGAACGGCGGTACCGACCGGCATTGGGTGCCTCACTTCCTTCCCGGTCAGAACACCGCGCTTGGCGAGTGGCTCAAGACGAGCGAGTGGATTCCCGTTGAACCGACACGCGGCGGAGTGAAGACGATCTATCCCGAGTATCGCACCACTTTGAATGGCGGCGCAGTCAAGGTCGCCGATCTAAAAGTACCGTCCTCTCGCTCGGCGAACGACGTCGCCAAACGGCTCGCCGAGTCGAGCCCGCGCGATGGAGAGGTCCACATCCTGCCCGCGCAGGGCAACATCTACATGGCCGTTGCGAACGGCACCAACTTGACGGTTTCGATCGGTGCCGACGGCATCATGCTGGTGGATACCGGCGACGCAAAGATGTCCGACAAGATTCTGTCGGCGGTTGGCCAGCTCGCCAGTGCCGTATCGGCGAATCCGACTGCCAACCAGTGCTTCGGTGCGAACTGTCCCGGCAAGTGGGGCTGGTCAAGTCCCTACATCGGTGCGGTCATCAGTGCGCCGGCGCCGGCGCGACCGCTGCGCTACATCATCAACACCAGCGCCGCTGCGGATCGGATCGGCGGCAATGAGCGCATCGCCACCACCGGCTTCTTCCCGCGCGGATCGCAGTTCGGTGGCGCAGTCGAGAACGTCGGCCCACGCGCATCGGTGATCGCGCACGAGGAAGTGCTCAATCGAATGAGTGCGCCTGCCGGCAAGGCCTCGCCGATGCCAGCAGCGTCGTGGCCCACCGACACCTATTTCGACGAGTTCCACAAGCTGCCGGAGTACGTGAACGGCGAGGCGGTGATCGTCTACCACGCGCCGAACGCGACGACCGACGGCGACAGCTTCGTCTTCTTCCGCCACTCGGAAGTGATTGCCGCCGGCAATCTGTACTCCACGGTGAGCTATCCGGTGATCGAAGTGGACAAGGGCGGAACCATCGACGGCATCATCGGTGGCCTGAACAAGATCCTCGATATCGCCGTCGCGGAGTACCGCGCGCAGGGCGGCACGTGGATTATTCCGGGCCGCGGACGGCTGTCGGATACGGCGGACGTCGCGGCGTATCGCAACATGGTGACGATGATCCGCGACCGCGTGAAGGATCTGAAGCGCAAGGGCATGACGCTCGCGCAGGTGAAGGCGGCGCGGCCGACGATGGATTTCGACGGGCGCTTTGGATCGACCACCGGCCCGTGGACGACCGACATGTTCATCGACGCGGTGTACTCGACAGTGAAGATGTAGTGTCCACCTTTAGGCGGACGTGAGGGAGTGTAGTGATGCGAACGTTTCTTCTGGTCATCGGCGTCGCACTGATCGCGGGCACCGCCGCGTATGCCCACCACTCATACGCAGCGACCTACGATGTCACCAAAGAGGTCAAGCTTGAAGGGAAGCTCGTGCAGTTCGTGCTGCGCAATCCGCACTCGTTCGTGCACATGGAAGCGCCCGACGAGCATGGCGAGGTGAAGCGATGGGCGGTCGAGTGGGCCGGCACGACGCAACTCGGCGCGCAGGGCGTCAAGCGCGAGTCACTCAAGGTCGGCGACGAGATCACGGTGACTGCACGTCCATCACGCGTGCCCGGCGAGTACCGCGCGCTGATGCTCAGCCTCAAGCGGCCGCTCGATGGGTTTACATGGGGGACGCGTTCCGGTGAAGCGGTTGACTAATTCACTGGTCCGGCTAAAGCCGGACACTACATCTGTGGTGTCCGCCTTCAGGCGGACCGTGATCATCGCCCTAATGATCGCCGCCGCGACGCCTCTTTACGCGCAACGAGGCGCAGGCCGGGGCGGTCCTCCACCCGCGGCGCGCGACGCGGCCGCGATCGATCTCACTGGCAACTGGGTCTCTGTCGTTGTCGAAGACTGGAAGTGGCGGATGGTCACGCCCAAGAAGGGCGTGTACGACTCGCTGCCGCTCAATGCCGAAGCCCGCAAAGTCGCCGACAGCTGGGACCCGGCGAAGGACGAAGCCGCCGGCGAGCAGTGCCGCGCGTATGGCGCCGCGAACATCATGCGTGTGCCCGGTCGGCTGCGCATCTCGTGGGAAGACGGCAACACGCTGAAGATCGACACTGACGCGGGCACGCAGACGCGTCTGCTACGGTTCGGGCCCGCCGCAGAGGCCGTCCGGCTAAAATCGGACACTGCATCCGGCGAGCCAACCTGGCAGGGACACTCTGTTGCGCAGTGGGAATATGCCGCTGGCGGACGCGGCGCGGCGCGGACCGGCAATCTGAAGGTCGTCACCACGAACCTGCGTCCAGGCTACGTGCGCAAAAACGGTGCGCCGTACAGCGCCAAGGCCGTCGTCACCGAGTACTACGATCTCAACACCATGCCGAACGGCGATCAGTGGATGACGGTGACGACGAAGGTCGAAGACCCGGTGTACTTCACCCGGCCCTACCTGACGACGACCGACTTCAAGAAACTGCGCGACACAGCGGGTTGGAATCCGTCACCCTGCTCGGCCCGCTAGCTGGCGCTGGTTGATGCGGATCAGGCGAAGGCCTGTCAGTGCACAGGGTTCGAGCGGTTGTCGGTGCAAGACGATAGCGCTGGTCGGTGCTAGCGTTCTGACGGTGTCGGTGCGATTGCGCCGCCGCGTTGGCACGCACTGCTTCGCGCCGATGGCTGCCGCGTGGCGGGCGCGTGCGAGCGTGCCGAGCGCCAGGCGAAGCCGGAAATTGGTGGAGCGATTCAGGCCGCGTGTGTTCCGTCCCGTTCTGGTTGCCGCGGATAACGACTGACGTTTTGAGCCTGTGGCGCATGTCGCTGCGAGCCAGCAGTTACACGCGCGCGCAGCGTCAGAGTACGAGCGCAGACAATTTCCCGGCGTGCGAGTCGCGACCGCGACGCGGCATGGCGTCGGCATCGTGACTGCGCTATCGCCTAGTCTGTCATGAGGGATGGCACGAGCGGCCGATTGGGTCACCATGGCGTCTGAGGATCATGACGTTCCTCACGCTGTTGTTCGGCTGCGCCCTGGCGTGCGCCGCTCAGACGGCCGCGGAGCAGAACCCACCAGAACTCCCAGTCTCCATCGATCGGATTAAAGAGCGGCTGAACCGGCCGGCCGTGCTGCAACTGCCGCCGGAGAGGAAGGCTGATTTCCGCGCCACCGTCACCGAGGAATTCACGCCGCCGGAGACCGTGCTCGAAGCGCTCCGACGGGAATTGAGTGGCGAAGTTACCCCGAAACGGATACCGCCCGGCACCATTTCTCCGCCACTCGTATCCGTCGATCTGCTCCAACTTGCCATGCACGTGAAGCGACAGATCAGCGGAGCGCTCCGTGCCCGCGCCGAGCGCAACGCGCGAGACGAAGTCACAGCGGCGCTGGCCGATTTCTGCGACCAGCATGATTGTTCCGTCCTCGAACAGAGGGTGCCGCGTCGTAGCGATGGCGAAGCCGGGAAACAATCCCTTACTGAGGGCATCCTGACGCACTGATGGTGATATAGTCGTTCGGTTTTCTGGCCGGCCACGAGGTCGCATGACCGGGCCCTGCACGGCCAGAGTTGCTCACTACATTTTCGACAGGAGTTCTTCGACATGGCAGCGGACTTCTTTCTCGGTGAGTCGCTGGTCGGCGATGGCAACGAGGTCGCGCACATCGACCTGATCATTGGCTCCAAGTCGGGGCCTGCCGGCTCGGCGTTCTGTAATGCGCTCGCGAACAACAAGGACGGCTTCACGACGCTCCTCGCAGTCGTAGCCCCGAACCTTCCGGCCAAGCCCGACACCCTGCTCTTCAACAAGGTCACCATCAAGGGCGCCAAGCAGGCGGTCCAGATGTTCGGACCTGCGCAGGCAGCGGTGGCACGTGCTGTGGTCGACTCCGTAGCGAGCGGCCTCATCCCCAAGGACAGGGCTGATGACCTGTGCATCCTTGTCGGCGTGTTCATCCACTGGGACGCCAGCGACGATCACAAGATCTACGACTACAACTACCAGGCGACCAAGGAATCAATCGCCCGCGCACTCGGAAAGAAGCCGACGGTAGACGAGGTTGTGTCGGGCTCGAAGAGCGCCAAGCATCCTTACTCTCCGAAGTAAATTCCTCCGTACGGGTGCCGCGTGCGACATCGTAAGGGCGACGCATGCGTCGCCCTTACACCGCGATCGTGAAGAAACTGCTTATACAGCTCGATAGTTCTCTGCATCCGAGTGTCTTCGATGGTGTCGTGGCGCGCGATGGCGGCGCCGACGATGTCATGGCGTATGGCGGCGTCACGGAAGACACGGTGCGCGATCTCGTCCACGGCGCGATCTTCACGCGTGGACCGAAAGACCTGCACAACACCGCGA
>DAINQP010000242.1:0-8044 GCA_036742665.1 Vicinamibacterales bacterium
CGCCTCAAAGGCGACAACTTCGGCTTAGAGTCCACACCAGCGTCCCTGCCTCCGAACGCCCCCGTGGCCCGTTACTTGTAAGCCACGGCCGCTGCGGACGGTCCTGCCAGCGGGATGAGGTCGAAACGCGTGAATCCCGCTTGCCCGCACCACGCTCGAAAATCGGCCCCGGTGTAGTCGGAGGCATCCCCGAACTCGATCAGCATGTTCAGCGACATCAGCAGACCGAATGCGTTTTCGCGCCGGGCATCGTCAATGACGTTCTCGACCGCGATGAGCGCGCCGCCCTCGGGCAACGCCTCGTACGCCTTTCGAATGAGCTGCAGCTTCTGCTCCTCATTCCAATCGTGGAGGACGTTGCCCATCGTCACGACGTCGGCGTGCGGCAACGGATCGACGAAGAAGTCACCCGAGACGACCTGAATGCGATCAGCAAGACCGGCGCGGTCGATCGCGTTCTTCGCGTGAACTTTCACCGGAGGAAGATCGAACGTCTGGAAGCGGAGATGCGGGTGCCGCGCTGCGACCAGCCGCGATAACAGTGCGAGCGCCCCACCGACATCGGTCACAGTCCGATACCGCGCGAAGTCGAATCGTTCGGCCAGCAAGCTGAAATTTCCTGCCTGAAGGCCTGTCATCGCCCGAAGAAACTCACCGAGCCTGAGTTCGTCGGCGTAGAGCTCAGCGAACATCGGCTTGCCCGTGAGCTTGATCTCGTTCTGCGGCTTGCCTGTTCTCAGCGCTTCCCCCAGGCTGTTCCAGTAGCCAAACAGCCGCGAATTGAACATCTCGGGCATGCCACCGATGTAGGTGGGACTCTGCTTGACGAGAAACGCTGCTGTCTCAGGCGTATTCCGATACCTGCCCGCGGGTCCATCACCATCGCGATGCAGGAAGCCGAGCGCGACCAGCGCATCGAAGAAGTCGTATCGGCCTCGAGGATGAACTCCAAGCGCCTCTCCAAGGTCCTCCGCCGTTAGGGAACGATCGCCGAGTGTGGAAAAGAGATCGAATTCGACTCCGGTGAGCAAGACCTTCGAGGCCCAGAAGCCTGTGGCCGTCTGCATGATGTGCGTCGGATCGAGCTGATTCATTGATTCCTGTACGGGGATGGGAGGAACCGTGGGCGACTAAGGTTACGCTCGAGTATGGAACAGTCTGACTTCGGAGCGCCAGTCCTCTGACGGCAGCATCGGCGCTGTCGTCAGCCAGTGCCTGCTCAGCCTGCTTGCGCTGCGCACTCGCTGAGACGAGCGGGTCGCTCCGTCGCATCGCGGCCACGAGGTCTCTCGACCCTGAACCCCATTGCGAGATTGATCGCTTGTGTGAACGGGACGTCGAGGATGTGCACGCGTTCACGGCCGAGAACGTAAACGGCTCCGGCGAGCGGTGTGGGCACCGAGGGCACGAAAACCGTGTATTGCCCGTCGTCGTGTTCTTCGATGATGAAGCCTGGGACCAGCGCATCCTCGATTTCGACCATTGCCGGTTTCCAAGCGTTCTCGTCACTGTCTCCAGCCAATCGCTGCGTCAGACTGCGCAGCAGGCTGTAGCCGGGAAGTTTTTCAAGGAACACCCTCTCGGCACGTTCGCGAATCGCGTGCCCAGTCCGGGTCCGCACCGACATTCCAACGAGGAAGCAAACCACCAGCACCAGGCCGAGCGAGAACAACTCCTGGGCAGGGATCCACGCCGGGAACAACGCGGCGAGAGGTTCCATCAGGGTCGCGACCGACTGCATGGCCTTGAGCAGCAGCAGTAATGCCAGATAGACCGGCGCAACAATAAACAACCCGCCGACGACTGTGCTACTGATGAATTCGCGCGCGTATCTCGTGCTGGGTCCCCATCGACTTCCATCACGAGGGCGCGAGCTCTGATGCTGTGTCATGTCGAGGCACGTGAGGCAGGTCGCGTGCAAAACCCAGGGCGCACGATCGCTGCCTGTATCGAATAGAGACCTGTCCAAACCCTCCGCTTCTCTCCGGTCTCAACGGCGCGGCTCCGAAATAGCGTGGCTTCTAAGAAATCACCCGGCGCCGCAGCGACGAGCGCGCCGGCCAGATCGATTCCAGGTAGGCGTCGATCGCGGCGCACATGATCTCAATGGATTGATGGCGCCTGGCAGGGATCCGATCCACCGCCGTGAGCAGGATGTTGCGCAGCTCGCTGTCCATATCGCGCTCCGAGGTGATGCACGCTGAGACCTCGCCGCCCAGAGTCCACTGATACCCCGCGATCATCGTGTACAGGACCGCCCCTAGGGAGAACACGTCGGCGCGGCCGTCGGGCACCTGTTCGGTCACCTCTGGCGCCGAGAATCCGGACGTCGTTGGCGGGTTGTAGGACACGCCGTGCCCGTGGCGTGCGACCTCGTACGCCGACTCGAAGTCGACGATGCGGACGACCGGGATGCCCCCGTCTGCGCGGTAGAGGATGTTCATCGGATTCAGGTCAACGTGAATGATGCCGATCCCGTGCAGTGCCTCGAGCGCTGCGCCCACCGCGAGCGAGGTCCTGAGATGGCCAACCAGCCGATCAGACCTGCGTTCCGCGTCGATCGTCCTCGCCAGCGGCCACTCGTCGAAGAATGACATCAGCACGAACGTGCGTCCATCCTGCACGCGTCCGTGATCCAGCAGCAGCGGGAAGTGGCGCGAGGTTGACAGCTCCTTGTTGATCGTGGAGAGCACCCCGGCTTCGTTCACCAGGTTCTGCTCGTAGACGATCCCCGGCCGGGTCGTCACCTTGAGCAGCGCGCGGCTGTTCGTCTCGAGGTCCTGCCCCACGTACAACTGGTGCCTGACGTGCTCGACGGACGCGTGGCCGCTCCGCTCCGTGCCCAGACGTTGAACATTCCGGAGACGCTTCAGCTGCGACGAGTGCAGCTCGGCGGGCAACACGTCGCGACCGGCCACGTCCCCATTGTGCGACATCCCGAGTACCCTTCTCGAAGCGTGATGATTTGTTTCGATCAGGGAAACCACCGTTTCAACTATCGAGTCGTTGGCGTGGCCATACACGACAACTCGGTCTTGTTGCACCGTGCCGGCGGAGAACCCTTTTGGACCTTGCCAGGCGGTAGAGCCGAGCACGGCGAAGCGGCCGAGCAGACGCTCACGCGCGAGATGCGCGAGGAGCTCGACACGGATGTTCACGTCGATCGTTTGTTATGGGTCGTCGAGAACTTCTTCGAATACGCCGGCTTGAGTTACCACGAGCTCGCGCTGTACTTCGCGATTCGCTTTTCTCCGGGAAGTGCGCCTCTTCGCGCGGACACGTTCGACTGCATCGATGCGGGTGTGCCGCTGAGATTCACGTGGTTCCCCGTGCAGCGCGAGGCACTCGTCGCACTTCCCGTGGCGCCTGCGTTTCTCGCCGCAGGGCTGACCGACCTGCCGCGGTCAGTACAGCACCTTGTTCACCGTGACAACGTTCCGCGGCCGTCGCCTTCTGTGTGACGAGCTCGCGCGATCAGTGATCTACTCGGCGCGTAACGCCTCGCCGGGGTTCACCGACGCGGCACGGCGTGCCGGTACAAGGCTGGCCAGTACCGCCACGATCATGAACATCACCGCACCGCCAATGAACGACAGCGGATCGAGCGGCTGCACCCCGTAGAGCAGGCCGGCGAGCAGCCTGGTCGCGAGCGATGAGGCCAGCAGACCGAGGGCCGCCCCGATGACGAGGGGTCTCGTCGCGGTCGCGAGGATCACACGCACGACCTGCATACGCAGTGCGCCAAGCGCCATGCGAACACCGATCTCGCGCGTGCGCTGCATGACGGTGTACGACGCAAGGCCATACAGCCCGAGCGCCGCGAGAAACGCGCCGACGAGGGCCACGCCCCCGGCGAGCCACGACGCGAGTCGATGCGGCAGCAGCGTGACGGCCGTCACATCCGCAAGCGTAGCGGCGTACGACAGCGGCAGGTTCGGATCAATCTCGGCAACCATTGCACGCATCTGTGGCAGCACGCTGGTGCCATTCGAGCGGATCAGCAGCCGCATCACGGCCTCGTTGGTTTGCGCCGCGGGAATGTAGACAAACGGCGACGGATCTTCCCCGATGGTTCGATACTTGGTGTCGCGAACGACGCCAATGACTTCCAGCGGACGACGGCTGATGCCCTGCAGCAACAGCTGTCCCACCGGATCCCGTCCCGGCCACGCGCGTCTCGCCATCGTCTCGTTCACAATCGCGACAGCTGGCGAACCCGCGCGATCGCGTTCGTCGAACGTACGGCCGTGCGACAGCGGCAGGCGCAGCACGCGGAAGTAATCAGCCGAGACAAAGTTCCGGCTGACCGTGATGGCGCGATCATCGCCCTGTTGGCCCGGCAGCCATACACGGCCGCCCTCGCGCTCGCGTGTCAGCGGCACGACTCGCGCCAGCGCTGCCGATTCCACTCCCGGCAGCCGCTGCACGCGCGCCAGCAGATCCTCAAAGAAGACGCGAGGCGCCGTGGGCGCGTATCCACCCAGCCGAAGATCGAAATCGGCCACATCCACGCCAGCGATCGTGAAGCCCGGATCGATCGCATTGGCGTTGACCAGCGATCGTCCGAGGAGCACGGCCGTCACCACCAGCAGCATCGACAGCGCCATCTGCGCCGCCACAAGCACCTGACGGGCGCGCAAGCGCCTCGGCGCCCCGCCGCTCGTTGGCTTCATCGCCGTTGCAAGATCGATCCGGGTCGCCTGCGCGGCTGGAAGCAGTCCGCAGAGCATCACCGTCAGTACTGCGAGGACGACTGAGAACAGCGTGACCCGCCAATCCACGGAAACGTTGTAAGTCACTTCGAGACGGAACATCGGCGCCAGTTGTCCGAGCAGCACGATGCCCCACCACGCCACCAGCAGTCCCACTGCCGTCCCGGCCGCGGCGATAACGAGGCTCTCGGCAACGAGCATCCGGATCAGGCGCATACGATTGGCGCCGAGCGCGAGACGGAGGGACATTTCCCGTGTACGACTGATGCTGCGGGCCAGCACCATGCCGCCAACACTGGTGCATGCGACGAGGAGCACGAGCCCGGTCAGTGCGGCAACGAGCGCAAGGTATCTGGCGATCGGCGATCGGCCGTCCACAGGCAGCGCCGCCGCGGGCTCCACATCGAGCCCATGCCGGCGATTGTCCTCGGGGTACTCGCGGGCGAGTTCAGTAGCAATCCGCAGCATGTCGGCTTTCGCCTGCGCGGAGCTGACGCCGTCCTTCAGTCGGCCGATCCCCATCAGCCACTGCTGACCACGCCGACCGAAACGCCGAAGGTTGTCACCATCAGGAAACGCCGTGAGCGGCATCCAGATGGCCGTAGCGTCGATGTTATGGCCGTTGAATCCCGCGGCAGCCACGCCAACGATCCTGAGCACCCGGCCATTCACCGGCAGCGATCTGCCAAGGATCTTGTCGTCACCGCCGAACTGCGTTCGCCACATTCGGTGACTGATGATGGCTACCGTCGCCGGCGCGGTAAGCGGCATGTCCTCTGAGACAAACGCGCGGCCGAACGCCATCGGGGTGCCAAGCACCGAGAAGTAGTTGGGGGTGACATAGGCGCCCATTACACGCATCGCACGTGTACCGTCGCCCACTCCGACCGCGTCGCCACTGCGAGCAGCGGCGAGCGACTGAAACACGGTCTGCCTTTGCACGTAGTCCTGATAGTTCGGGAACGAGAACGTGGTGAAGCCGTCGGCGGCGGAGGGGCCCGGGCCCGCCATGTCCACGCGCCCTATCTCGACAAGCCGCTCGGGCTCGGCGATGCCGGGCCAGGGGCGAAACAGGTAAGCGTCGGCGACGCCAAACATTACCGCTGTACCGCCGATGCCGGTCGCGAACGAGAGCACCGCCGTGAGGAGGAATAGCGGACTGGCGCGCAACGTCCGCACAGCCAGGCCGAGGTCACGCCACATCTCGAACCCCATCATGCCTCCCGGAATCTGCACGGGCTTTGGACGTCTGCGGCCTCCGGAACGTTGGCTCCCTGGACGGTCTGGGGAAGTAAGGCAACGCTTCCGCTCACTTAGATCGTCTAAGGGACGCGAAGGGCGGAAACACAAGATGGCCGTCAGGGACTTCGATCTGATTCAAGGCACGCTCGACCTGCTCGTGCTCAAGTGCCTCGCCACGGGGGCCAATCACGGATACGGCATCGCGATGCGCATCCATCAACTCTCGGCCGATGCCCTGCGGATCGAGGAAGGGTCGCTCTACCCGGCTCTGTACCGCATGGAGGAGCAAGGGCTCATCGAGTCGGAATGGGGCATGACTGAGAACAACCGTAGGGCGAAGTTCTACTCACTGACCCGCAAGGGACGGACGGTTGCCGATGCCGAGCTCGACAGCTGGCTGCGCCTTTCGAAAGCTGTCACACGTGTACTCCGCGCGCTGGAGCAGGGAGCCTGAGATGACATTTCATTCACCGCGACTTCTGCGCCGCATCCTGGCGGTCTTCCGATGGAATGCACAGGACACGGAGATGGACCAGGAGATGGCGTTTCACATCGACGCCCTCGCGCGCGAATACATGCATTCAGGAATGAGCGACGCAGAGGCAGTGCGCGCCGCGCGCCGGCGGTTTGGCAACGTGCTCCGCCACAAGGAAGCCGGTCACGACGTGCGCACCGCGCACATCGATCAACTCGCTGACGACGTGAAGTCTGGATTCCGGCAGCTCGTGAACGCTCCAGGATTCGCATTTGTCGCGGTCATCACGCTGGCCCTTGGCATCGGCGTCAACGCGGCCGTGTTTGCGGTCGTGAAGTCGGCGCTGCTCGACGGGCTGCCGTACTCGGAGTCCGATCGACTGGTCCGCATTTACGGAGGCGCGACCAATAACGCGTCGCAGATACGAGGGCCATTGAGTGCCGGCACGATCGACGACATCGGAGCGCGGCAGCAGTCGTTCGACAGCCTCGCCGGATTCACCGACGTCG
This sequence comes from Vicinamibacterales bacterium, assembly GCA_036742665.1. Taxonomy (GTDB): domain Bacteria; phylum Acidobacteriota; class Vicinamibacteria; order Vicinamibacterales; family UBA2999; genus Gp6-AA40. Next base: position 6,939 of record DAINQP010000242.1, read on the forward strand.
CCATCGAGGCGGTGTATGGAAGCGATACCGGCCCGCAGATCACGACGATTACCTGGGTCGAACCGCAATTCTTCGACACCCTGGGCGTGTCGATGATGCGGGGACGCGCGTTTCGTCGTGATGACGCCGTCAACGGCCTTGTTGCGCTGAGCGGCGGAGCGCTCGGCCAGGATGCCGGCGCCCCCGTGATTCTGTCGCATCCGGCGTGGACGCGGCTGTTCGGGACCAAGGCGAACGTCATCGGCAGAGACGTGCGCATCAACGGCATTCCACGCACCATCGTCGGCGTGCTTCCGGAGAGCTTCATCGGTCCGATGGGTCCAGTGGATTTCTATCTAGCGTTCGATCGCGCACCGGTCGTGGCGAATCCGATCGCGGTACGGCGAGCGCAGTGGCTCGGACTGATCGGGCGATTGAAGCCAGGCATCAGCCAAGACATCGCGACGGCCGAGGTCGAGCAGATCTGGGCGCAGCTCGTGCGCGACTACCCGGCCGACAACGCCACGCTCAGGACGAGCGCCCTGCCACTCCGCGACGCGATGGTCGGCAACACACGCTCGCCACTCCTCGTGCTGATGGCCAGCGCCGCGCTCGTGCTGCTGATCACCTGCGCGAACCTTGCTGCAACGCTGCTCTCCCGGGCCTTGTCGAGGCGCAGGGAGTTCGCGGTGCGCACCGCGCTTGGTGCCGGGCATGTTCGACTCGCACGACAACTGCTCACCGAGAGCACGGTGATGGCCATGACCGGCGGTGTCGCGGGCGTGCTGCTCGCGATGCTGACGCTCGATGCGATTCGCGATCTTCTGTCACGCGCACTGCCCGTACATGCCAATCCGGCGCTCGACTGGGGTGTACTGCTGGTGACGACGGCGCTCGCAGTCGGCACCGGTTTCCTGTTCGGTGTAGCCCCGGCGATCGCGATCGGCCGGACCGATACGCAGAGCACGTTGCGAGACGAGTCGCGCGGCGCCAGCGAAAGTCCCCACTCGCGGCGGCTTCGCGGCACGCTCGTCGCCGCGCAGCTCGCGCTGTGCGTGAGCCTACTGGTCGGGACCGGACTCTTGGCCCGCAGCTTGTGGGCGATGACCGGCGCATCGCTCGGCTTT
>DAINQP010000243.1:0-8032 GCA_036742665.1 Vicinamibacterales bacterium
TGATTTCGAGCGCATTGCCGACTGCCCGGCCGAGCGGCACGTCCATGTCGGTGATCACCGCTTCGGTGCGCACGCCGGCCTGCCGGCCGATCCCCACCATCGATACCGCCAGCGCCCGCGCGCGATCGAGATCCTTCATGAACGCCCCATCGCCGCACTTGACATCGAGCACCAGGGCGTTGCTGCCCTCGGCGAGCTTCTTGCTCATGATCGACGCCGAAATCAGCGGGATGCTCTCGACAGTGGCGGTGACGTCGCGCAGCGCGTACAACTTCTTATCGGCGGGGGCGAGCGATGCCGTCTGACCGATGATGGCGGTCCCGACATCGCGCAGCGCCTGCTTGAACTGGTCGATCGTCAGATCGATCCGGAACCCGGGTATTGATTCGAGCTTGTCGAGTGTGCCACCTGTGTGCCCGAGCCCGCGTCCGGACATCTTGGGCACGATCACGCCACATGCCGCGGCGACGGGCGCGAGGATCACTGAGACCTTGTCGCCGACGCCTCCGGTACTGTGCTTGCCGACCTTGATCCCGGGGATGTCGGAGAGGTTCACGCGATCGCCCGACCGCACCATCGCGTCGGTGAGCCAACTAGTTTCGTGGTCGCTCATGCCCCGCAGCACGATGGCCATCAGCAGCGCCGATGCCTGGTAGTCGGGGATCGAGCCGTCGGTGACACCCGCGACGAACGCATCGATCTCGCGGCGCGACAGAGCATCCCCATCGCGCTTGCGGGCGATGACATCGACAAATCGCATGGAGAGCGCACAGTATAAGGCCTCGCTCCGGTAGAATCCTGTATGGCACATGCCGTCGACGACGCCGACGACCGAGCCGATGTCCGCGGAACGAAGCGGGCTACTGGCCGAATTCGCGCGCGCCTGTAAAGCCGCGGCCCGGGCAGTCTCCCTCTACCCTGGCGCCCATCCCGCCATCGGCGGCTCTCTCTCCCGTCTGGTCTCAGCCGCAGGACGTCTCACGAGCGACGGACGTATCGTCTGCAGCGTGCATCCCGACATGCTTGCCATCGAAGGAGAGGCACCCGTCCGCCCCGATCCGGCGATCGGCGAACTGGCGGCGCTGTTGCACGAACGCCTGATCGGCGCGCTGACGATCCAACGCGAAGCCGATGCCGAAGATTGGCGCGCGCTGCTCCTGCTGCTCGCCCGCGCTCCGGAGGACTTGCTCGCCAGGGGCGGAATCGGTAGCGCGTGGGCCGGCAGCGGGCGAGCGCACTTCGAAATCCGCGAGATCGACTATGCCGAAGTGCTACGCGAGCGCGCCGGCGGTGAGAAAGCGCAGTGGGATCGCATCATCGCACTGTGCTTGCACGGCGATACCAAAGGACTCGACGAACGCGCGCTCGGATCGCTCGTCGAGTGTCTCAGCGACTCGCAGCGGTTCGGCGATCTACTGGAGCACTTGCAGAAATCCGAATCCGTCGAAACCGTCAGCGTGAGCATGCGCCTCGCTGCGCTGCTGCAGTTGATGCGGACCGCCCTCGAGGCCGCAAAGGCCCGCAACCCTGTGGCGTCCGAACAGGCGCTACAGACCATGGCCGATTCGTGCGCGCGGCTGACGCCGGAGATGATCCTGGCGATGCTCGGCTCGCGGCAGTCCTCGAATGCCGCCGATGCGCAGATGGCCAACGATCTGATGCAACGAATGAGCGATCACACCGTCGCCTCGTTCGTCGCCCGGTCGGTGACCGGCGAGAAAGGCGCGACCGAGCGTCTGGCGCATGCACTCGAGGTGCTCGTCCCCGAAGCCGAGCGCAAGGGGCGCGTCCTCGAACTCGCACATGACGAAGCTCGTCAGAGCGAGGCTGGTCAGGAGGAAGGCTTCGAGCGGCTCTGGCAAAGCGCGGCCGACATGCTCACGTCGTACTCGGATGCGTCGTTTGTGTCCGACGAGTACGGCAAGGAGCTGACCGCGGCGCGCGCCCAGGCGCTCGAGGTGGAGCGCGTCTCCGACGATCCGCCAGAGCGCGTGCACGCCTGGGTGGCCACTGTGTCCGAGCCGGCGTTGCAGGATCTCGATCTGAATCTGCTGCGCGATCTGCTTCGCATCGAAGATGACCCTGCGCTCTGGGAACGCATGGCATCAGTCGTCATCGGTGAAATCGAGCGCCGCGTCATCATCGGCGATGCGCCGGGCGCGGTTACGCTGGCCGAGGCGCTCGTGCAGGACACGGCTGCCGACGGTCGGCCAGAGCTGCGCGCCGTCGCCACCCGCAGCGTTGAACGCCTGGCGGCAGGGCCCCTGGTCAAACACGTCGGCGCGCATCTCAGGAAAGTCGAGGACATCGAAGTCGAATTCCTCAATCGCCTGTGCCGCGCGATCGGCGCCGGCGTCGTAACCCCGCTCGCCGAGCTGCTCGCCGTCGAGGAAAACCCCAAATCGACTCGACGTCTGCGCGAGCTGTTGCTCGGGTTTGGTGCCGCCGGCCGGCAGTCGGTCGAGAAACTGAAGAACTCTCCCAATCCTGCCGTGCGTCGCACGGCGGTCGATCTGCTCCGGGCGTTCGGCGGCCAGGAAGCGTTACCCGAACTGGTGTCGATGCTCAACGACGCGGATCCGCAGGTCCAGCGCGAATCCATCCGCGCCATCGTCCAGATCGGCACGAACAACGCCTATGCCGTGCTGCAACGGGCGCTGGTCAGCAAGAGTGCGACACGCGAGACGGTGCTGGACGAGCTGCTGGGCCTGCGCGACGATAAAGCCGCGCCCTTGCTCTGCTACGTGCTCAAACAGACACAACCGACCGGCAGATTCCTCACGGTTCACCTTGAGATGATCGACGCGCTCGGCAGCCTGCGCGCTCACCCCGAATCGATTCGCACCTTGAAACAGCTGCTGTACGGCGGCAGCATGTGGACGCCACTCAAGACCGCCGCACTCCGCCGTGCCGCCGCGTCGGCGTTGAAGCACATCGGGTCGGATGAGGCCGCCGCGGTGCTCGACGAAGCCATCGCCACAGGGTCGCGCGGCGTACGCAAGGCCGCGAAGGCCCAGGTCGGCACAGTTCTACGGCCGGAGACCAAGAAGACGACGTGAACGCGACCGAACGGGCCCGACTCGCCGACGATCTCCTGCGACGACTGGCCGCTGCGATTCGCGGCGCGCAGCTCTATGCACCGGGTCATCCGCTCGTCACACGCAGCATCACCTCATTGCTCGAAACGCTGACCACCGCTCACCAGCACATGCCATCAGTGACGATCGGCATCGTCGGCGAGGATCTGGTGGTCGGCGACATTCCGATCCGCGATGCCTCGTCGACGATGGGCGAGCTGATGCGACGCGTGCAGCAAGCGGGCATCGAGCGTATCGTCATCGACCGCGGCGTGCACAGCGACGAGATCGTGCGATTGGTCGAAACCGTGTCGCGTTCCGAGTCGGGCGACCAGACTGCGGCGCTGTCCCGTCTGCCGCACATTCGCGTCGGCCGCCTGCAGGTTGACGACCAGGCCCAGACGGATGTCGGCGACATCGCAACGTTTCGCAAGCTGTATGACGACGCGGCGAAGGTCGCGGAGACGCTGTGGGAGAGCACCGGCGTCGAAGGCATACCCGACGCCGACGCGGCGCGCGGCATGGTCGATTCACTGGCGCAGGCGGTCGCGCAGAACCGTACTGCGCTCCTCGCGCTTACCGCGCTCAAGAACTATGACAACTACACGTTCACGCACATGGTGAACGTGTCGATCCTCACCATGGGTCAGGCCCGTGGCGTCGGGATCGATGGCCCGCTGTTGCGTGAGTTCGGGCTTGCCGCGTTGATGCACGACATCGGCAAGGTCAAAACACCGAACGAGATCCTGAACAAACCGGACAAGCTGACGGAACAGGAATACGAGATCCTCAAGCGGCACACCGTTGACGGCGCACAAATCCTCCGCAAGACACCGGAGATGCCAACGCTCGCGCCGGTCGTCGCGTTCGAGCACCACCTGCGCGCCGACGGAACCGGCTACCCGAGCGCGCAGCGCGCGCAATTGAATCTCGCGACAACGCTGTGCGGCATCGCCGACGTCTACGACGCGATGCGATCGCAGCGGGTGTACCAGCCGGCGTTTCCGACCGACCGCATCCTCGCTGTGTTGCAGCGCAACGACGGCAAGCAGTTCGACCAGAATCTGGTCAGGCGCTTCGTGCAGCTCGTGGGAATCTACCCCGTTGGCAACATGGTGCGGCTCTACAACGGAGACATCGCCGTCGTCATGAAGGCCCATGCCGCCGATCCGTATCGGCCGCGCGTACGCATCCTGATGACCGCTGACGAGATGCCGCTGGCGAATCCGATCGAAGTCAACCTGTGGGAGATGGGAGCAGAGCAGGACAATGCGATTCAGTCGCCACTCGATCCCGCCGACTATGGCATCGATCCGTTGTTACAGCTCTGAGCAAGGCACAATGCTCAATGCCGAATGGTCAACGCGTTGGTCATTGGTCATTGAGCCCTGGGCATTGCGCCTTATAGGATCATCCTGATGCGTCAATTGACTCCCCTCCTGGCGGGCGCCTGTCTGTTTGTCGCGGCACTCGCATTTGATGGCCCGTCGCTGCGCGCCGCTGATTCGCCGCGCCTGCTGGTGACGGTCGTCGTCGATCAACTGCGCGCCGATTACCTCCAGGTATTCAACAAGCATTGGCGCGGCGGGTTCCGCACGCTGCTCGATCAGGGGATGGTGTTCGACAACGCACGCTACCCCTACCTTGTCACCGTCACGTGCGCCGGTCACGCCACCATTGGCACTGGAGCGCTGCCGCATCGCCACGGGATGATCAACAACACGTGGTGGGAACGGAAGGAACGAGCGCTCACCGGATGCTCCAGTGATCCGGCGACGACGGACATCACCTACGGCCGTCCGATTCGCCTTGGCAACAGCGCCGCTCACTTGCTGGCACCGACGCTCGCCGACGAATTGCGCGCGCAGAAGCCCGGCGCGCGCGTCGTGTCGGTGTCGATGAAAGCGCGCAGTGCAATCTCATTGGGCGGACGTGCGGCCGATGCGGTGGTGTGGTTCGACGATCCGTCCGGATCATGGGCCACGTCCAAAGCATTCGCCTCGGGGCCCGTGCCGGCGGTCAAGGACTTCGTCGAGAAAAATCCGTACGAGAAGGATCTCGGCCGCGTCTGGACGCTCTCGGGTCCGCCTGATTCGTACGTCAATCGCGACGCCGGGATCAGCGAGCGTCCGCCAGCCGGATGGAACGGTCTCTTCCCGCATCCGATCAACGGTCGCGGCGGGATCGACGCGCAGTTCTTCGCGCTGTGGCAGGCAACCCCGCTGGCCGACGTCTATCTGGGCAAGCTCACGGCGTCGCTGGTAGACAGCTTCAAGCTGGGACAGCGCGAAGGCACCGATTTCCTCGGTGTGAGCTTTTCTGTTCTCGACGATGTCGGTCATGCGTTTGGACCTGACAGCCGAGAGGTCGAGGACATCCTGCGACAGCTCGATGTCACACTTGGCGCGCTCATCGCCCATCTCGATGCGAAGGTCGGACGCGCCAACTACGTGCTGGCGCTCTCAGCCGATCATGGCGTCGCGCCAATGCCGGTACCGCCCCGCGGCGGCCGTGTGGCTACCGAAGACGTACGCGAGCGAATCGAGGACGCGCTGAGGACCGCGTGGGGGCCGATGGATAGAGGCACCTACGTGGACTGGGTGAACTTCACCGATGTGTATTTCGCGGCCGGTGTCTACGAGAAGCTGCGCGCGAGCGCCACGCTGATGGCGTCAGTGACCAAGAGCGTCGAAGAGCTTCCCGGCGTCTTGCGCGTGCTCCGCACTGATCAACTGTCGGACAGCAGTCGCGATCCGCTGGTTCGCAGCGCGGCGCTCAGCTACTTCAGCGGCCGAAGCGGGGATTTGATGGTCGTCCCGCGGGAGTACTGGTTCATGAGTCCTCGCGCCGTCATTGGCACGACGCATGGCTCGCCCTATGAGTACGACACGCACGTGCCGGTGATCTTTTTCGGCGGGGCGGTCAAGGGCGGCCGGTCGACAGTCAGCATCACGCCCGCGGACATTGCCCCAACGCTGGCCGATTTCGCGGCAGTCAAGCTTCCAATGGCCGAAGGCAAAGCTCTGCTTGGGGGCGAGCGCTAGCCGCACATGGCCTCGTCTTTCAAGCACCGCGTGCTCGCTGCCGTACGGCGAATTCCGCGCGGGCACGTCGCCACCTACGGCGACGTCGCTGCGCTCGCCGGCTCGCCGCGGGCCTGGCGTGCGGTCGGCACCATCATGCGCGAGTCCCGCGACCCCGCCATGCCCTGCCATCGAGTGATCGCCGCGGGCGGAGGCCTTGGCGGCTACGGAGGCAATTTGCAGCTGAAACGTGAGTTATTGCGTGCGGAAGGCCTCGAGGTCGGCATGACGCGGGTGCGCGACTTTTCCCGCGTGCGCTGGCAGCCGGGCCGCACGCGTTGACAATTCCCACCGCCCAACTCCCAATTCCCAATTCCCAACCACTCCCAACTGCCAATTCCCAAAGCGGCCGGATTCGAAGCTCGAGGGATTGGAGCTTCGGCCTTGGCAGTGGTTGGTAGTTGCAAATTGGGAGATGGAGTTCCGCCACGAACCATTCGTGGCCAAGGGCCGTCTGTGCACTCTGTGGCAGCTCTGACCCCTTCGGCACCACGGCAACCCGCCGCCACAACCGGCCCGTCTAAGCCCACAGGAGACGTGAGAGCGGTTGATCTCGAGCTGGCCCAGCGCTGCCGGCGTGGCGATGTGGGGGCTTTCGAGGAGCTGTATCGCGCCCACGCCGGGCGGCTCTACAACCTCGTGTTCCGGATGGCCGGATCCGCGGATGAGGCCGACGACCTGCTGCAGGACGTCTTCCTGCACGCCCATCGGAAGCTGGCGAGCTTCCGGGGCGACTCGAGCCTGGGCACGTGGCTGTATCGCCTGGCGGTGAATCATTGCCTCGACGTTCTTCGAGGCCGACAGGCGAAAATGACCCGCGTGACGGATTCCCTGGACGAGGACGGCGCCAGCGAGCCGGCGGCCGCGTCGCCACGCGTGCCCACGGCGGTGAGCCGCATCGACCTCGAGCGCGCGATCGCCAGGCTCCCCGACGGCTGTCGCGCCGCGTTCGTGCTCCACGACGTTGAGGGGTTCGAGCACAACGAGGTCGCGCGGCTCCTGGGTGTGTCGGAAGGCACGTCGAAGTCGCAGGTGCACAAGGCGCGCATGAAGCTGCGCGCGATGTTGAGCGCGATCAGTTGACCAGAGATAGGGCAATGAACTGCCAGGACTACGACGCACAGATCGGAGATTACGTGGATGGCGCGATGGACGAGGCCCAGCGGGCGTCGTTCGAGTCGCACCTGGCCACATGCGCATCGTGCCGCGCAGTCGTGGCCGACTTCAGCGTCATTCGCTCCGCCAGCCTGTCGCTCGTACCACAGGTCCCCGCGCCTCACGTGTGGCGCAAGCTGTCAGCCGCCATCGACGCGGAGCCGAAGCCGTTCTTTGGCGTCGGCGGGATGCAGTGGTGGCGCGCATTCGCGCCGGCAGCCGCGGCGGCCATTCTGGTCGCGTCGTTGTCGTGGACCGCCGCCCGGCTGACCTCGGCGCCCGGCGAGCGGCTGGCGCGAATAACGCCGGTTACGCCGAGCGAACCGGTCTCGATCCTGGCCGAGTATCAGCTCGCCGAGCGCGATCTCACCGACACGATCGAGGGCCTGGAGCGGATTGCGGCCACCGATCCTGCTGCGCTCGATATGGAAACCGCGGACGTGCTGAAGGCGAACTTGACGGTACTCGACGGCGCCATCGGCGAAAGCCGCGACGCCTTGAAGAAGGAACCGGAGAACGATGTCGCGCAAGAGAGTTTGTTCGAAGCACTGCGCAACAAGGTGGCACTGCTGCAGGACACGATCGCGCTCATCAACGAGATGCGGAAGGGCAACCAGGAAGGTGCCGCCCGCATTGTTTCCGGGATGAACCAACCATGAACGTGACGATCCCCCTGATGTGCGGCGTGCTCGCCCTCGGCACGCCGGCACTGGCGCA
>DAINQP010000244.1:0-4573 GCA_036742665.1 Vicinamibacterales bacterium
GGAGCCAGCTCGAGTTGCAGCCCGGCGAACCGCTTGACTTCTCGGCTCTCGCGAAGTCGCGCCGCAACCTCTATGACACCGGCGCGTTCTCGACTGTGCAGATCAATCAAGGCGATCGCGGCCGCCGTGAGGAGAACCGTCAGGCGAGCGCCGCGGACGGAAGTGCCGGTGGTCCACAGAGCAGCGACCAGCCGGCCCAGGCCGAGACTCAATCGGCCCAACCAGCGCAAGCTGGCGACCCGACGCTGGCGCCCAACGGTCAGAAGGAGGTTCCGATCAGCGTCGCCGTTCGCGAGGTGCAGCCCCTGCAGCTCCGCTACGGCGCCTCGTACGACACCGAGCGCGGCATCGGCGGCATCTTCGATGTCTCGCAGCACAACTTTCTCGGCGGCGCACGCGTCATCGGGCTGCAGTCGCGGTACGACCGGCAGCTTCACGACTTCCGGGGCTACATCAACCAGCCGGCGCTGCGGTATCTGCCGTTCAAGACCATCGGCACGATCTATTTCCGAGAGGATCTCAGTCCGCCCAGCGAACTGACGAGAGCCTTCAACGCCGCGCGGAAGGGCGCCTCCGTCGAGCAGGAAGTGAAGCTGCAGGACGCGTATGTCTGGAGCTGGGGCTATCGCTGGGAACGCGCGCGCACGCTCGAGCCGGTCGGCGGCACGCTGATCGGCGCTCCGCACACCGTGTCGCCGTTGACGACCACGCTGACTCGCGAGACCCGCGACGAACCCCTTGACGCCACGCGCGGCGGCTTTGCGTCGCACGCGATCGCGTTCTCTCCGCAGTGGCTGGGCTCAGATGTGGCGTACATGAAGTACTTCGGGCAGTTCTTCCGCTACTTCGCGCTGCAGCCGCCGCAGCGCAAGCCGCTCACCAATGAGTACCTCCGTCCGCGTCTCGTGTTTGCGACCGGCGTGCGCGTCGGATTGGCGAAGGGGATCGGCGGGGAGGTGCCAATGCCCGAGCGGTTCTTCGCCGGCGGCAGCGTCAGCATGCGCGGCTTCGCGCAGAATGCCGTCGGCCCGATCGGACCCGACCTGATTCCGACGGGCGGCAACGCCTTGATCATCTTCAACAACGAGTTACGCGCCCCGCTGTTCGGGCGGTTCGATGGCGTGCTCTTCACTGACATCGGCAACGTGTACCCGCTGGTCAGTGACATCACGTTCGATCTCCGCGAGTCGGCGGGCGTCGGCCTGCGGGTGCGCACACCGTGGTTCCTGCTGCGCGGCGACTACGGCTTTGTCCTCGATCCTCGTCCGGGCGAGAAGCGGCGACGCTTCTACTTCAGCATCGGGCAGGCCTTCTGATGATCCATGGCCAAACTTCTCCGATGGCTCGGGGTTCACATTTCGTGGCGGGAGATTCTGAAGCGTACGGCGTACCAGGCGTTCTGGAAGGGCAACTGCCTGTCGATGGCGGCGCAGCTGGCCTATTACTTTTTCTTTGCGCTGTTTCCGACGCTGCTGTTTATCGTTGCGCTCGCCAGCTATTTCCCTGTCACCACTCTGATTGACGACATGTTCCGCACCTTTGGCGGATTCCTGCCGCCAGAGGCGCTGCAGCTGATCACCGAGCAGATCGTCAAGATTTCGAACCAGAAGGACGGCGGACTGTTGAGCCTGGGCATGCTGCTGGCGGTCTCGAGCTCGTCGGCGGCAATGACCGCGATCATCGATACGCTGAATCGCGCCTACAGTGTCGAGGAGCGCCGGCCGTGGTGGAAGGTCAGGTTGACCGCGATCGCGCTCACCATGGCCGTGTCGATCTTCATCCTGGTGTCGTTCGCGTTGATCCTGACCGGCCCGACACTGGCGACAGAACTGGCCGTCTCGTTGCGGCTCGGGCCGGCCTTCGAGTGGGCATGGAAGATTCTGCAGTGGCCGGTCATCTTTGCGATGGTATCGGTGGCAGTCGCGTTTATCTATCGCTTCGCGCCCGACGTCGAGCAGGAATGGGTCTGGTTGACCCCGGGCTCCGTACTCGCGACCGCGCTGTGGTTGCTCGCGTCACTGGGCTTCAAGTACTACGTGGCGAACTGGGGCGCCTATACCGAGACCTATGGCCTGATCGGCGCGGTGATGATTCTGCTGCTCTGGTTTTACATCTCCGGGCTCGTGATTCTGATTGGCGCGGAGATGAACGTCGAGATCGAGCATGCCGGCCAGGCTGGACCACGCCGCCGCATCGGCGATCGTACGTTCGCTGGAGTTGAGCGGCGCCGGCAAGCCGGATAGACTTCGTCGCTATAGCGGGCAGTCCTTCCGGACTGGCCCGGTGGCGCGCGCAGGCGCGCGACGCGATGAAGAGCACACTCCTGTCGGCGTCTCTGGCCGCCTTCCTCATCAGTTCCATCTCTGCCCAGTCTCCGGCGCGTCTGCCATGGGGCGATCCCGATCTCGAAGGCATCTGGACCAACGCGACGTTGACGACACTGCAGCGCGCGCCGGAGCTCGGGGCAAAGGCGTTCTTCACGGCTGACGAGGCGGCCGCCTGGGAGAAACAGCGCCTTCAAACCACCAACGCTGATCGCCCGCTCCGCCCCGGTGAGGTTGGCGCCTACAACGACGCATTCTTCGAGCGCGGCACGCGCGGAGTGAAAAGTGGGCGGACCTCGCTCATCATCGATCCGCCGGATGGGCGCATCCCGGCATTCACACGCGAGGCGCAGCAGAGGGTGGACGCGCGAACCGGCCACGAGGCGGTCAGCCCGGCGGATCGACCGGAGGATCGCTGGCTCACCGAGCGTTGCATCCTGTTCGGCGCCACGGTGCCGATGCTGCCCGAGCCGTACAACAACAACTATCGGATCCTGCAGAGCCCCGGCTACGTGACGATCCTTGTCGAGATGAACCACGACGCGCGTGTCATTCCGCTCGATAACCGGCCGCATCTCTCGCCGCGCGTGCAGCAATGGATCGGGGACTCACGCGGCCGCTTCGACGGCGATACGCTCATCGTCGAAACGCGCAATTTGAAGTTCAACGAGAAGAGCCGCTTCGGAGTCGGATACCTGAATGGGCTAAGCGACGAAAACCTGCGAGTCGTCGAGCGCTTCACCCGCACGGATGCCAACACGCTCACTTATCAGGCGACGATCGAGGACCCCACTGTGTTCGTGAAGCCGTGGACGGTGGAGATCTCGATGGACCGTACGGCAGGACCGCTCTACGAAGTTGCCTGCCACGAGGGCAACTACGGGATGTTCAATATCCTGTCGGGGCAGCGCGCGGAGGAACGGGCGGCAGGGAAGGTTCCATAGGCGACGCCGGACTCAACGAAGAGTACCTTTGATCAACATGTGACGGACGCCTATTGGGCCGACCGTCAGGTCGAGACCGGCGGTCGCCACCTGCGCTCGCACTTCGTCGATGGTGAACGCGGCGAGCAGCGATTGGTAGAAGTCGTGCTGCAGGATGGAATGCTCGCTGCCGGCGCCTTCCTTCACCATCGCGCGAGCGGTCTCCTCGCTATCAGGTCTCACGAGATCCATCACGTACACCGCAGCACGTGGCCGGCCGAGGCGTGTCACTTCGTTCCACAGCACGAGCGGATCCGGGAGGTGGTGCAGCAGGTCCTTCGAGAGCACTGCATCGAACGACTGCGACTCTGGCGGTGGACCAGGGATGCGCGTGTGGAGCAGCGTCAGTCGATCGTCCACACCGGCTTCGCGTGCAGCCGTGCGCCCGAGCGCAATCATCGGCGCTGAGCCGTCGATCGCGGTAATCGCCGCTCGTGGCGCCGCCTTCGCCAGGCGGATGACGACGTCGGCCGGGCCACATCCGATGTCGACGACAGCGCGCAGCTGGGTCGCGAAGTCGCGGACGAGACTGTCGACGTACAGTTGGTTCGAGGTGCTGAAGTCTGCCTTTGCATAGGCGATGGACTGCTGCTCATCGTCCATCAATTCCGGTTCGAGGATTCTCTCCATGCGGCAGCAGGCTCATGATCTCACGGCGGCAGGTCGTGTCGGCCGTGATAACGTTGCCCGATTCGGTCACGAATACGATGACGCGCGTATATCTGTCAATCACCGGAGTCATCCTGCTCGCCGTCGCGGCTCGTGGACAGGCCGCCGATCCACTGCTCGCGCGCGTCAAGCAGGAGCGCGCCGTCTACCTCAAAACGCTGCAGGACCTTGTATCGATCGAATCCGGCAGCCGTGACATCGAAGGGTTGAACCGCATCTCAGAGGTGATTGCCGGCCGTCTGCGCACATTGGGCGGCGAGGTCGAATTCGTGGCGCCGGGATCCGACGTCCGCTTCGACGATACACCGGCGCGCGTCGGCCGCATGGTGCTCGCGCGCTTCAAGGGCACGGGCACACGCCGCATCCTGCTGCTCGCACACATGGACACGGTGTACGAACGGGGAATGGGCGCGAAGCAACCGTTCCGCGTCGAGGGGGACCGCGCCTACGGCCTCGGTATCGCCGATGACAAACAGGGTGTCGCGCTGGTCCTGCATACGCTCGCGATCCTTCAGGCGATGAAGTCGCAGCCGTACGGGCTACTGACAGTGCTGATCACGGGCGATGAGGAAATCAGCGCGCCCGGGTCGCGCGGTG
>DAINQP010000244.1:4583-8017 GCA_036742665.1 Vicinamibacterales bacterium
CACGCGTCTCGGCCGCGAGCACGACGTCGTGCTGTCCGCTGAGGGCGGCGGCGGACCAGGCAACGACCGCATCGAGCTGGCGACGACCGGAAGTGGCGCGCTGTTGCTGCGAGTCACCGGCCGCGCGTCGCACGCCGGACAGGCGCCCGAGATGGGAAGAAACGCCCTCTATGAGATGGCGCACCAGATCATGCAGATGCGCGACCTCTCCGATCCGGCGACCGGCGTGAAGCTGAATTGGACGGTGGCGTCGGCAGGGACGGTGCGCAACATCATCCCGGCGGCGGCGCAGGCGATGGCCGATGTGCGCGTGCAGCGAGTCGTGAGCTGGGATGTGATCGAGAAGCGTGTCCGCGGGCGGGTTGCCAAGACGCTGATCCCTGATACCAAGGTCGATCTCGTACTCGAGCGGCGGCGGCCGCCACTCGAACCGACTGATGCGTCACGTGCGCTCGCTCTGAAGGCGCAGCGGATCTATTCAGAGATTGGACAGATGTTGCGGGTCGCGACCGAAGGGCAGGGCGGGGCCACCGATGCGGCCATTGCGGCGCTGGAGAATCGCGGCGCCGTGATCGAAGGCTTCGGCTTGCATGGGGCTGGCGCTCATTCGAACGACGCCGAATACATTCTTCTGAACTCGCTCGAGCCGCGGCTCTATCTGCTGTCGCGGATGATCATGCAGAACTGAACCGAACAGTCTTCGCGTTTTGAACTAAGGTGTGCAGCATGCGCAGCTTAACTCGACGTGAGCACCTGAAATTGCTGACCCTGGCGGGGCTGGCCCCGGGCCACGCCTCAGCGCAGGCTTCGGGCAAGGCCTCCTCGCAAGCCCCTGATGCAACCGTGCCCGCCACGGGCATCGGCCGGCGCATTCGTCATCTGTCCTACAGCGATCAGGGCGGACGGCCGGACGGCGTGCAGGTGATGGTCAACCGTCGTCACGTCTACGTCGGCCACATGTTCAGCGACGGGGTGACGATTCTCGACGCCACTGATCCACGGCGGCTGAAGCCGGTCGGGTTCTTCACCGCCGGCGTCAACACGCGCACGCATCACCTGCAGGTCGCCGACGATGTGATGCTGCTCGCCAACGGCGCGAACATCGTGGCGATGCAGTCGTACGACAACCTGCGCGGTTACTTCGAGAACGCGCTGGTTGACAGCATCACCAATCGGAAGAAGTTTCGATCGGGGCTGAGCATCCACGACATCTCCCGTCCGGGTGAGATGCGCGAGATTGCGTTTCTCGAGATTCCCGGGTTCGGCGTCAACCGGTTGTCATGGATGGGCGGACGCTACGCGTATCTGTCAGCGCACTTTGACGGCTTCACCGACCATATCTTCTGCATCGTGGACTTGCAGGAGATCGCCAAGCCGAAAATTGTCTCACGCTGGTGGCTGCCGGGTATGCATCGCGAAGCCGGTGAGAGCGCGACGACCGCACCGGGCAAGCGGGTCGCGCTGCATCACGCGATCGTCGCCGGCGATCGCGCGTATGGTGCCTGGCGCGATGGCGGCCTGACGATTCACGACATCACCGATCGCTCGTCGCCGAAGCTCGTGTCGCACATCAACTGGTCGCCGCCATTTCCCGGTGGAACGCACACGGCGCTGCCGCTGCCCGGCCGCAACCTCGTGGTCGTCGCCGACGAAGCGAACGCCGAGCGCTGCGCCAAAGGCACCTTCCACACCTTCGTCGTAGACGTGCGTGCGCCAGAGAATCCGGTGCCGGTTGCCACGCTGCCGACGCCAAAGGATCGGGACTTCTGCGCCACCGGGACATTCGGGCCACACAACCTGCACGAGAACCGGCCTGGATCGTTCCGCAGCGAAGACGTGATCTTCGCGACCTACAACAACGCCGGCGTACGTATCTTCGACATCAGGGATCAGTTCGCGCCGAAGGAAATCGCTTCGTGGGTGCCGCCGCCACCGAAGCGTCTGATCGATCCCCGCCCGAACGTGTCGCTGGCCGCGAAGACGGCCGACATCTTCGTCACGACCGATGGTTTGATGTTTGTGAGTGACTGGAACGCAGGATTGAACGTGCTGCAATACGAGGGATCGTAAGGGCGACGCATGCGTCGCCCCTACGAACGTCTCTACTTCACGTACCAATGTCCTGAAATCGAAAAGCCGATGCCACCGGGCTCGAAGCCGACGAAGGGTTCGGGCTGATGGTAATAGCCGACGTCCACGCTGAGCGCGAGCTGTGGCACGCTGGCGAGCGACATCTCACTGCCAACGAACACGCGCGCGCCCACCGTGCTGGCCGACTCAGTCACCTCCGGGAAGATCAAGTCCGTGCGGGACGATCGGGCGAAGTGCGCGGCTGCACCTACATAGGGACGCAACCACACCGTATCGGTGACATGGTCGTTCAACGCGAACAGGGCTCCCGGCGCGATGTCGGTCACCGACGCCCGGCTCAACAGGTCGACGCTGTCGTACGTATAGCGCGAGACTTCGAGCTGCATGCCGATGCGGCCCTTCTTCCAGGCGCGCGCGCTGCCGCCGAAGCCTCTCGAGCTGCCGCCCATCGCGCCTACACCGAGGACGTGCGTTGGGGCGACATACAGCGTCCGACCCTGTGACGGCGCAGACGGCTGCGACACCGGGACCTGCTCGCGAACCGCGACCGGCGCCACAGACGCGGTCGGCGGCACTGCCGCTTTCGCGCTCACCAGCGCCGGTTCGCTGGCCGCCGTCTTCGCGCCAGTGGCTGGTGCGCCTTTCGCGGTGACGCGTGCCGGTGCGGCTTTGGGCGCCGCAGCTGCCGGGGCCTTGGCAACTGCCGGTGCCGCGATATTGCCAGAGGCAAGGGCACTCACGCGCACGTAGCCGATGCCGTCGGCGGCCGACGCCCATGCGACCTTCACCCAATCGCCTACTTCACGCGTCACCACGAGCTCGGTCCCGCGCGGCGCATTGCCAACCACAGGGCTGGCCACGCTGGGCGTCTTGTGCACCGCGGTCGATGCGTCGCTCACGGTGACTTTTTTGGCGCTTGGTGCGCTCTGCGCATGAAGCGGCGACGCACTCAGACAAAGAGCAACGACGATAGCCGCAGCCTGACGAATCATTGGAAGTTCCTCCTCCACGTTCCCCGACATACGAACCTGGCGGCCCGACGACGGTTCTGTCATCGACTGGCCGCGCGAACTGCTGATATGGCCCGGAAAAGCCTTGTTGGCGTGATGAAGAGCAAACGGCGTGCTTGTTCGTGGTGCTTTGTCAGGACGCGAGGCGATGCGCAGGTTTGGCGTAGAGCGCAGGCTTTAAGCCTGCGCGTATCCGCGGAGGCTGAAGCCTCCGCTCTACGGCAGCGAGAGTGCCACGAGCTCGCCCGGATACTGCCGGCCCGAAACGGCGACGACGATGTACTGCTTGCCGCCGGCCATGTAGGTCATCGGCGCGTTGCTGACGCCGGCGGG
>DAINQP010000245.1:0-7998 GCA_036742665.1 Vicinamibacterales bacterium
TTGACATGCCGTAGCTCGGATGTCAGTCTGAGCTCAATGCTGCAGTGGTTCCGCGCCCGGGCACGGTCGGTTGCTGCAACCGCGCTGCTCTCCCTGGTCACGCTCAGCGTCGGTTCGGCACTGCCGCACCGGGACGACTGTCACGACGCGATCTGCGCCGTCGTCGTGCCGCACGATCCGTCGGGTCATAGCATCGGGCGAGCCGACACCTCGAACGCCGATCGCCCGGTCCACTGTGTGCTCTGTCACTGGACGCGCATTGTCCGGCCGACCGCGAGCACCGCGCATCATCTCACCCCGGCCGTCGATCGCCCGGTCCGGTTCCTCGTTGACCTCGTCTTTGCGCCAGAGGCGTTCCTCGCGGCGCAGCCCCCGCTTCGCGCACCGCCGGTACCTCCATCTCTCGACGTGTAACTCGCGTTCTGCTGGAACGCGTCAGACAACTCGCTGATTGTGGAGATGTATTCATGCATGTACGAGGATTTCTGTCCGCGTGCGTGGTGCTTGCCGTGGCCATGGCGGTGTCGCCGGGTGTCGCCGCAGCGCAGGCCCAAACGCAGCTGTCCGGACGATTGGTCAATTCATTGAGCGGTGCCCCGATTGCGGGCGCCACGATCACCATCGAAGAGCTGAAGAGAGACACCACGTCGGCAGCCGATGGGACCTTCACGTTTGATAACGTGCCGCCCGGGTCGTATCACCTGGCCGTGCGAGCGCAAGGGT
Organism: Vicinamibacterales bacterium; assembly: GCA_036742665.1. Lineage (GTDB taxonomy): Bacteria > Acidobacteriota > Vicinamibacteria > Vicinamibacterales > UBA2999 > Gp6-AA40. The sequence continues at coordinate 724 of DAINQP010000245.1, forward strand.
ATTCGTCGCGACGCACCGAGGTCGTAGCCGACGACGGCGGGAAGCGCGTGGACGTGACCGTCGATCCCGAGCTGCACTTCGAGGAGGTGCTCTCGGTCAGTCCCGATGCGCGAAGTCAGTTCGAGTCCTTCCAGCCCACGTCGGTGCTCGCTGGCCAGGAGCTGTCGAAGGAACTCGAGATGTCGTTGGGAGCGACGCTGGAGAATCAGCCCGGTGTCGCCTCGCGCAGCTTCGGACCAGCTCCGGCGCGGCCGGTGGTGCGTGGGCTCGATGGTGATCGCGTACTGATTCTGCAGGATGGCCAGCGCATGGGCGATCTGTCGAGCCAGTCTGGCGATCATGGCGTGCAGATCAACCCGGCGGCAGCACAGCGCATCGAGGTCGTGCGCGGTCCAGCCACGTTGCTCTACGGCGCCAATGCCATTGGTGGTCTGGTGAATGTGATCACCGACGAGATACCGACGAAGCCGATGATGGGAACGAGCGGCAACTTCACGTTCAATCTCGGGAGCGCCGCGAACGAAGCGGCAGCGGCTGGTGATGTCCACGTCGGCAACGGTACGTTCGCGCTGCACGTCGGCGGCGGTGGCAGCCGATCCGGCGATGTGGCGACACCTGAGGGCGATCTGGAGAACTCGCAATCACGGAACGGCTTTGGCAACGTCGGTCTGTCGTGGACCGCTGCCAAGGGATACTTTGGCGGCAACTACGGCTACGACGACACCAAGTACGGCATTCCCGTCGTCGAAGAGGGCCAGGTCCAGCTCACGCCGAGACGCCACGCGTTCTCGCTGCGCGCCGGCGCGAACGGGTTGTCAGGGGCGATCGATTCCTATCGTGCGACCCTCGCGATTCGACGCTATAAGCATGACGAGCTCGAGGGCGAAGAGGTCGGTACCGCGTTTACCAACAACACCGAAGAAGTCGAAGTGATGGGCTCGCACAGAGCCGTTGGGCGACTGAAGGGAAGCGCTGGCGGTTGGTTCCTGAATCGCGCCTTCGATGCGGTCGGGGAAGAGGCGCTGTCGCCGGCGATCGATCAGCGTGGGGTCGCAGCGTTCCTCTACGAGGAAGTCACGTGGCCGCACGTCACGTTCCAGTTCGGTGGCCGTGTTGATCACTCGCAGTACCAGCCGAACGGCGAATCCGCTCGCAGCTTTACGACCGGGTCCGGTTCACTCGGCTTGCTGCTGCGGCCGGCGCCCGCGAACGATCGCGTCACCGTGGCGCTCAGCCTGGCGCGAGCGGCGAGGTATCCCGCACTCGAGGAGCTGTTTTACTTTGGTCCGCACCCGGGTAACTTTGCTTTCGAAGTGGGCAATCCTGGTTTGAATCCTGAGCACGCGCTCGGCTTCGACATCGCGCTGCGATGGCGATCGGCGCGCGCATCGGGCGAGGTCACGTATTTCCGTAACGACATCAGCGATTACGTCTTCCGCGCACCCATCACCGAGGAAGACTTCCAGAGCCGGCTGCCGGAATTTGTGGCGCGGTTCCCCGGACGTGGCATCGGCGAGGAGCCGGTGACAACCGACGAGTTCCCCATCGTCGAGAACATCGCCGCGGACAGCATCCTGCAGGGTATCGAGTCCCACGCCGACTTCCAACTTGGATCGGGTATCGCGGTGGAACTAGGTCTCGATTACATCCGCGGTACGCTCAAGGACACCAACGAGCCGTTGCCGAGGATTCCGCCGCTGCGATTCCGCAGTGGGCTTCGCTACCAGCGCAACGCCTTCCAAGCGGGGGGCCAGGTGACGGCGACTGCGACGCAGGATCGGCTGTTCTCGAACGAAACGCCGACTGATGGCTACCAGCTGCTTCGTTTTTACAGCTCGTACTCGTTCATGAGCGGCAAGACGACGAGCACGATCACGGCGCGGCTTGATAACGCGATCGACGAGCTGTATCGCAATCACCTCTCGCTCATCAAAGACCTGACGCCTGAGATGGGGAGGAATTTCAAACTGCTCTACAACGTGACGTTTTGATTCGGGAGGGCGACGCATGCGTCGTTCCTACTCGCGATCACCGAGCGCATGTCGCTCGGGACCGGGGCTTCGAAGTCGATCGGTTGTCGAGTGACTGGATGCGGCAGTCGAACGCGCCAGGCGTGAAGGGCCTGCCGCGTGATCGTCGCGCTGGTCACTCCATACAGCGCGTCGCCGAGAATGGGCCAGCCGCGAGAGGACAGATGCACACGAATCTGATGCGTCCGTCCGGTAACCAGCTCGCAGCGAACGAGCGAGGCGTTACCCTCAAGCCTCGCCATCACCGCGTAACGCGTCTCGCTCGCCGCTCCGGCATCGGTGACGACCACTCGCCGGCGATCGGCGAGATCGCGTCCGAGCCGGAGCGAAATGCTCCCAGAGGCAGGCGCTGGCGTCCCCTGCACGACGGCGAGATACTCTTTGCGGACGCGGCCGGCGGTCTGATCGCGTTGCATCGCGGCGTGCAACTCGGGGCTGAGCGCCATCACGACGAGACCGGAGGTGCCTTTATCGAGCCGGGTCAGGATCCCCGGCTGAGCGTCGGGCCGATCCCGAACACGCCACAGCACGCTGTTGAGCAGCGTGCCCGACCAGTTCTTGTAGGTAGGATGGACGACGATGCCCGGCGGTTTGTCGAGCACGATGATCCACTCGTCTTCGAAGATGATGGAGAGCGGGCCTTCTTCTGGCAGAGGTCGGCGCCGCTCGATCGATTGCAACTGCGTGCTCACTTCAGGCATCTTAGATCCTGGATCGTGAGGACTTCATGGCGATATTCAGCACTCCAATGAATCTCCGTCTGCCGCGGCCCGATCAGGCGCTGCCTGGGCGCCAGACACCGACACCGGTGCCTGAGCACCACGCCGTCAATGGCGCGCGCATCACGCCACCGTTCCCGGCTGGCCTCGAGCAGGCCGTGTTCGGCATGGGCTGTTTCTGGGGCGCAGAGCGAAAGTTCTGGCAGGCGCCGGGCGTCTACTCAACGGCGGTTGGTTATGCCGGTGGCTACACGCCGAACCCGACATACAAGGAAGTCTGCTCGGGTATGACCGGACACACCGAGGTCGTGCTCGTTGTGTTCGATCCAAAAGTCACGAGCTATGACGCGATGTTGAAGCTCTTTTGGGAGAACCACGATCCAACCCAGGGGATGCGTCAAGGCAACGATGTCGGCACGCAGTATCGATCGAGCATTTACACCACCACGCCCGAGCAGAAGACGGCCGCCGAAGCGTCGCGCGCCTCATATCAAGATCGGCTGACCGCGGCGGGCTACGGCCGCATTACGACCGAGGTCCTCGATTCGCCGCCGTTCTACTACGCGGAGGACTACCATCAGCAGTACTTGCACAAGAATCCGGACGGCTACTGCGGCATCGGAGGTACCGGCGTCGCTTGTCAGTCGGGCGTCGGGGCGTGAAGGATATAGAATCAGGGCCCAATGAGCCGAGTTGTTTATACCGACACCAAGGACACCGCCGATCAGGAAGCGCTCCGCATTGCCCATCAGGTTCGGCTCGTCGACGAAGCCGAAGAGGGGAACAGCGTGAGCAACCTGCCTGGCGGTGTGTACGGCTACACGTATTCGCCGGGTTTACCGGGGGCGCCGCTTTTCGCGGTGCGGCGCTATCGCAGCTACGAGACGCACAAGCTGCCGAGTGGTGATGTGTTCGTGATCGGATTCGCGAAAGCCGATTCGGCGCGCGAACTCTCGACCGCGACTGAGGAGATGACGCTGCAGATTCATCCGCAGCCCGAGGGAGATTACGGGACGCTGGTCACGATTCCCTACTCGGGAATCCGCCACCACCGGCAGTACGCCGCGCCGAATCAGGATGGGTTCACTGTCACAGTACAGACCTAGACTCGCTTCACTTTCCAGGTTCCCTTCCTAAATAACCACGCGGTTACTGCCGACATCGTCGAGAACGCGACGGTGACCGCGATGAACACACCCGCGGGCCCGAAGCCGAGCGGGACGGCGAGCACCCAGGCCAGTGGAATCTCCCAGCACCACTGGCACGCCAACGCGATCAAGGTCGGTGTCCGCGTGTCGCCGGCGCCATTGAAGGCGGCGATCAACGCCATCGCATAGCCATAGAACAGGAACCCTGCAGAGACGATGCGCAGACAGCTGACACCGTAGCGCGCCACATCCGGATCCCTGGTGAAGAAGCTGATGATGAACGGCGCGAACAGCAGAAAAATCAGCCCAATGCCGCCGAGAAAGATCGTGTTGTACAAACCCACTTTCCAGGCCGCGGCCTCGGCGCGATCCGGTTTGCCAGCCCCCAGGTTCTGACCGACGAGCGTTGCCGCCGCATTGCTGACGCCAAACGAGGGCAGCAGCGCGAACAGGATGACGCGGATGCCGATGGTGTTGCCGGCGACCGCAGCGCTGCCGAAGCCGCTGAGGATCCGCACCAGCCCCATCCACGACGCCGTGTTAACGAAGTTCTGCATCGTCGCGTTGCCGGAGATGCGAAGAATCGTGCGCATGACGTCAAGGTTGAATCGCCAGTGGCGCGCGTGGATCTCGATGCGCCCGCCTTTCCTGGTCAGGTGATATAGCTGATAGAGCACGCCGCTTCCGCGCCCGATCGTGGTGCCGACGGCTGCGCCAACCACGCCGAGTTCCGGAAACGGTCCGATGCCGAAGATCAGACAGGGGCCGAGGATGACGTTGATCGCGTTGGCGAACCACAGTACGCGCATCGCGATCGCGGCGTCGCCCGCGCCGCGGAAGGCGGCGTTGATCAGGAACAGCATCACGACCGTTCCGCTTCCGCCGAGCATGACGCGCGAAAACGTCGAGCCGGTACGCAGCACATCGTCGCTGGCGCCCATCACGGCGAGCATCCGCGGGCCGAACATCGATCCAATGGTGCCGAAAATCGCAGCCACGATCAGTCCGAGAATGATCGACTGCACAGCCGACTTGGCCGCGCCTTCAGCGTCCTTCTCGCCGATGCGTCTGGCCACGGTGGCCGCGCCGCCGATCGACAGACCGATCGCCAGCGCGTACATGATCGTCATCCACGACTCGGTGATGCCCACCGTTGCGACCGCATCCGCGCCGAGCCTGCCGACGAAGAACACATCGGCGACGACGAACACCGACTCCATGAGCATCTCGAGCACCATGGGCACGGCGAGCAGCACGACTGCCCTTCCGATTGGCGCCTGGGTGAAGTCCTGGTGAGATCCGCGGATGGCTTCCTTGACGGTCTCCCAGATAGACGGAGAGTGTTCGCGCGTGATTGACGTCACAGATCAGTGCCCGTGAGGGATGGTGGTACGGAGACAGATAGCCTATCGCATAGCGACGGTCGAGAGCACGCGGTAGAGGTATTCGGTGCCCCAGCCGAGCGATGCGATCGGCACGCGCTCGTTGTCCGCGTGCATACGGAGCTCGTCTTCCTGATCGAGGGGCAGGGGCAGAATCCCGTATGTGGGAATGCCCACGGCCCGCAAGGCGGCGCCGTCGGTCGCGCCTGTCGAAACCATCGGCACGACTGCGGCGTCAGGAGCCATCGCCGTCCCGACTGACTCCATCGCCAGGTAAAGCGGCGTCTTTGTGCCGGACACCGGCGGTGCTTTCTGCGGCTCACGCTGAATCGCGAAGGTCACCTGCTTCTCGCCGCCGATCCGATTCAGGTCGGCGACGAAGGCTTTGATGTCGCTGTCTGGCAGGATCCGCGCATTCAGCGTCGCCGTCGCCTCAGAAGGAATAACGTTCGCTCGAATCCCGCCGTTCACCATCGTGATCGACGCCGCATCGCGCAGCACTGCGTTGTGCACCGGGTCGCGGCTCAGGATGAGAGCCGCCTTGTCGATCTCCGCTTGCGTGCGAGCGCCGCCAATGATCTGCATGGCCTGTCGCATGACGGCATCCTGTTCGACCCTGGCCAATCCGCCGAAGTAGGCCCGCGTGATGTCGCTGACTCGCGCCGGCTGCTTCGAGTCGTGCACGCGCGACAGCGCGCGCGAGAGTGCCGCGATCGGATTGTCCGGCAGCGGCACCGAGCCATGGCCCGATGTGCCGCGAGCAGTCCCCGTCACGACGTACGAGATCTTCTCGGTCACCTGAATGTTGATCGAGAAAACCTTCCCGTTACGGGCGCGGACGCGTCCTCCCTCGTTCAACGCGAACTCCGCATCCTTGATCACATCGAAGTGCTTGGCGATGACGGTGTCGATGCCCTGATCGCCGCCTTCTTCAGCAGCGGTGCCGAGCAGAATAATGTCGCGATCGAGTGAATCGCGCTGGGCGGCGAGCAGTCGCATGGCGACCGCCGTCGCGGCGAGCGCACCCTTGTCGTCGATCGTGCCTCGCCCGTACAAATAGCCGTCTCGTTCGGTCGGCTGGAACGGCGGCGTCGTCCACTTCGAGGCGTCGGCACCGACGACGTCCATATGGCCCATGACCAGCACGGGGCGCCTGGTAGGCTTGGTTGCGCGAAGCCGGGCGATGAAGTTGGCGCGGCTGTCGCCGGGATCGAGAATCCGTGTCTCGATACCTGGAACGCCCTTCAGGAAGCGATCGAGATGACGCGCGACGATGACTTCGTTCCCGGGCGGGTTCTGCGTATCGAGCGCGACGAGTTCCTTGAGCAGAGCCAGCGTTTCGCGCTGCGCCGTCGCGCGGTCGAAGGCGGTGCCGCTCTGTGCCGCGACACTAGCCCAGCTGATGGTCAGAACGAGGGCGAGGGGAAGCAGTCTGAAGGTCAAAGGTCAAAGGGCAACGGCGAGGTGCTAGGTTCAGGTCTAGGTTGTAGGTCCAGGTCAAAGGTGTCAGGTACCAGGATGGACGTCAAGTCCGCACAGCCTGGCCTTGCACATGAGATCTTGCCGTTTTGACCTCGACCTACGCGCGACTACCTCGCCTCTGACTGTTTGCCCTTTGACTTAGCGGCGCGATATTGCAATGCCGCCGTTGACAGCGGAGAGGTTGATCCTCGCGCCGCCGGATCCCATCGTCCCTCTGATCTGGCGACGGTTGTTGATCAGCCCGCTGATAGTGATCGGGAAGTCCACGGAGATGCCTCCGTTGGCCGTGCGGGCATCGAGCTCGCCGGAGAAGCCGGTTGGGACCGCCAGCCGAACGCCTCCATTGACCGTCTTCAACTCCAGGCCCGGCCCGTCCCATTTTTCATTCGACAATTCAACGCGCACACCGCCGTTGACCGTCTCACCTCTGATGTCGCCATTCACGTCGCCGAGCACGATGCCACCGTTCACGGTATGTGCGTCGATGCGGCCGCGCACGTCTTCGACGACGATG
>DAINQP010000246.1:0-7846 GCA_036742665.1 Vicinamibacterales bacterium
AATGATGCCGAAGGCCGCCGCCGAGATGAGACTGAGTGCGAGCGAGAACGCGAGCACGATACCGTCGATGCGGACTTCATTGAGCCGCGGCAACGTCGCGGGGCCGAAGGCAACAAGCATTTGGACGCCACCCCACGCGAGCGCGACACCCATCACACCGCCGATCGCCGCAAGCAGCACGCTTTCCGAGAAGAAGTAGCGGGCGATGTTGCGACGCCCTGCCCCGAGCGCCCGGCGTATGGCCACCTCGCGCTGCCTCGTTTCCGAACGCACGAGGAACAGGTTGGCGACGTTCGCGCACGCGACCAGCAGTACGAGACCGGCGGATGCCAGCAGAATCCACAACGTGCTGGCGATGCGCCCGACGATGGCGTCCTGGAGCGGCACGGCTGTGGAGGCGAGACCGCGCTGGTTCGGAACACGACGCGAGAGGTCCTGGATGAGAGTGGTGATCTCCGCACGGGCCGTCTCAACCGTCACGCCTTCGCGCAACCGCGCCAGGCCAGTGAGGTTGAAAAGGAATGACGCCGTCGCCCGCGTCGATTGCGCGGCTGTCCACACCTCGCTCCGGGCATCAGGAAAGCTGAATGCGGTGGGCATCACACCAATAACTTCGGTGACCTCGCCGTCCAGCGTGATCGATTGACCAACGATGCTGCGATCGCTGCCGAACCGCCGCGCCCATAGGCCGTGTGACAGCACGGCGACGGATGCCGCGCCGGTTGCGCCTTCCGCGTCCGTAAACCATCGACCAAGCGCAGGCGAAACACCCAACACCGACGCAAGTGATGGCGTCGCGTGCGTCACCAGGATTTGCTGCGGCTCGCCTCGTCCGGTCAATGTCATCGGACTCGAGTTGTAAGCCGCCACCGCTTCGAGCGTATGGGCCTGATCGGCGAGCTGGAAATAGAGCTGCCAGGCCATCGAGTTCATCCCCGATGGGATGTTGCGCGACGGAATGCCGTAGTCCAGAGCAATCAACCGCTGCGACTCGGGATAGGGCAGTGGATTCAGTACGACGCGATGCACCACGGTGAAAAGCGATGCATTCGCGGCAATGGCGAGTGCCAGCGTGAGTGCCGCCGTTGCCGTGAACAGCGGCGTTCGAATGAGTCGTCGTGCCGCCTGCCTGATCTCTTGTACCGTGACGTCCATCATTCCCGCCTTCGGACCAGAACGTGCGCGTTGACGTTGCCGCCGCATCCGCGCGGCGGCGCCGAATCGTTCGGACATGGCGAGCACCAGGAGTCCGGCCATCTCTCGACAGCACACGTACGCCTGTCGCGATATGCTCGCCTGCCTGGCTTCCGCCATTCGGCGCGCGAACATCTCCTCCATCGCGGCGCCGTAGTCGCGTCGCAGTGAAGATGGAGACAGACGAAGCAGCCAGCGGTACATCCGCATCGCTACGCTCGCTGCGGATAGAGCTTGCGTTGCCGCGCGGCGCGCACCAGCGCGGCAAGACGCTCGGCCTCCTGCGCCGCGGCACGGCGTCCGGTTTTGGTCAGCGCGAAATACTTCCGGCGCGGATCGACCTCGTCTGGACTGGAGACCGGCGCGATCAGCCCCTCGTCGGCCAGCCGGCGGAGCACCTGATACAGTGCTCCGGTCGTCGGATCGAGGCGCCCGTCCGACTGCTCCTCCACATCCTTGCCAATCGCGTAGCCGTGCGTCGGACCTTGACCCAGCGCCAGCAGCACGTGAAACACCAGGTCCGGCAGCGCCTGACGCGGGGCGTCGTCTTTCATCGTGGTTCCTTAGACGGAGGGTGTCGCTAGGAGGTTGGCTGAATGCTCACTATAGTTGTGTGCACTATAGTGAGCGGTTCTACTTCGCCTGATCGAAGAGCACCAGGTGACTCGTGCGTTGAACGGTGCCGACAATCAGCCGATCGTTGTCGGCCCATGCCGCGCCGCGGAAGCGGATGTCAGCCGGGAGATCCGTCACTTTCTGAAATGGCGTGCCGCGCATCAGATCGAGGATCCAGATCGAACCCGCCGCGCCACCCGGCTCCACCATCGCAGCCACACGGCGGCCGTCGGGAGACAGCGCGGCGAACCCGTTCGCGACGTTCACGCTGCGCATGGCCTCGGTCGAAGCCGACTCACCATTCGACCCGACGAACGCGACGCGATTGACGTTCGGCCGTCCGGCGTCGCCGGGGAAGGGTTCGAGATAACCGAGCGTGTCGCCGACAAATCCAAATGGCGTAGTCGCAGGTCCTGGTGTACGAAACGGTTCGACAACGCCATCGGCAACGCGTACCGACTGCAGCGCCGGTGCGTTGCTGCCCGCAACGGCAAACACGATCCGCCGTCCGTCCGGTGACCACACAAGATGATCGACCACATCCGCGTCGACGAGCCGTTCTGGAATGCCGCCGTCGGCGGCCATGGTCCAGATGCTTCGACGGCCACCGCGATCGGAGACAAAGGCGAGTCGTCGCCCGTCCGGCGAGAAGGCCGGCCGCTCGTCGAACGCGTTGCCCGACGTCAACGCACGAGGCATCAAGCCGTCCGGTCGGGCCGTCCACAGATTCTGAAAGCCGGATCGTGAAGAGCTGAAGACAAGCTGCTGACCGTTCGGCGACACCATCGGATCGATGTCGCGGGTCGTGCCGTCGGTGATCGGCTGTGGTGGCAGTGCACCAGCGTTCATCGTGAAGACCATCAGCGTTTGTTGGAACTGCACGAGCGAGCTGATCATCGTTCGCCCGTCTGAGGTGATCGATGGCTCCGCGTACTCACCCACGCCGGTGGTCAAGCGCGTAGCGTCGCCTCCGTCGACCGGCCGCCACCACAGCGCGAGGTCCACGCTGTTGGGATTCGCCGCGTACACCACACCACGGCCGTCGCGGGTCGGGAAGGAGAACACCGCACGTCGAGGGGTGACCACGACTGACTCCACCGGACCGCCGGCAGCGGGTACGCGATAGATCGATGCCGGTTCGCGGTTCGCCGTCGAGATGGAATAGTTGAAGTAGATGTGGCGTCCGTCGTGAGACCAGACCGGCCAGTGGACGTGCATCCCACCGCGGAGCGCGACGACTTCGCGCGGGCTGCCGCCGTCGGATCTGGCGACCCACAGCGAATCTCCTGCCGACGATCCCGGCCGGACGAAAGCGATCTGCGATCCGTCCGGCGACCACCGTAACGCTCGGCCGAGCTCGACGACTTTTCGTGGCGCGCCGCCAAGCGGCGCTGGGATCACCCAGGCATCGAACTGCGCTGCGGGCGTGCCCTTCGTGGCGCCTGCATCGAAGGCGATCGACTCGCCATCCGGGGAGATGGCCAGACCTCCAAGATCGACACGGCTCTGGATCTCGAGCGTCGTCGAGGCCGTCAAGTTGACGGGATCACCGCCGCTGAGAAATCGCACCCATATGTCGGTCGGCCCGCGTGCGTTGGACAAGTAGGCAATCCACTTCCCGTCCGGAGAAATTGACGGGCCGTATTCGAAGGATGAACCGTGAAAGAGCTGCGTGACGCGCGAAAACTCCGGCGCGCGACTGACAGTGGTCCACAGCGGTCGCGCAGCCACGACTGCCAGAATGACTGCCGTGACTGCCGTGACCGCAAGGGGCCATCCAAACTGCCGGGTGTGAGCGGATGCGTCTGTGGTCGATGTCGTTGACGGTTCCCGTTCGGTGTCCTCGAGGTCGAGTTGAACATCGCCGATGTCGCGGACCCTCCGCCGCGGATCTTTCTCGAGGCAGCGTTCGAGAAGACGACGAACCACGGCCGGTGTGTCAGCAGGCAGCGCCACCCAGTCCGGCGAGTGTTCGAGAATCGCGGCGATCGTGTCGGAGTACGTGTCGCGGCCGAATGCTCGATGGCCGGTCAGCATCTCGTAGAGCACGCAACCGAATGCCCAGATATCAGTGCGCTTGTCGACGAACTGGCCGCGGGACTGCTCAGGACTCATGTAAGGGGCCGTCCCGCTGACGAGCCCGTCGTTGGTTGCGGACTGGGTGATCGTTGGCGACTGTGACAGATCGGTCAGTCCCGCAGGGCCGTCCAACTTCGCCAACCCGAAATCGAGAACCTTTACTGCCCCTCCGGTAGCGATCATGATGTTGGACGGCTTCAGGTCGCGATGGACAACGCCCTTCTCGTGCGCCGCCTCGAGCGCCGCGACGATCTGTTGCGCGATGGCGACCGCCTCCCGCACCTTGAGGCCGCGGGCGATGCGATCGCCGAGCGTCTCGCCCTCGATGAGCTCGAGGACCAGCGCGCGCACGCCGGTGGTTTCCTCAACGCCGTAGATCGCGGCGATGTGCGGGTGATTCAGGGCTGCCAGCGCTCGTGCCTCTCGCTCGAAGCGAGCCAACCGATCGGGATCGCTGGTGAACGCTGCCGGCAACACCTTGATCGCGACGTCACGTCTCAGGCGGGTGTCGCGCGCGCGATAGACGTCGCCCATTCCGCCAGCGCCGAGGATCGAGACGAGTTCGTAGTGGCCGAGACGTGTACCGGCGAGGGACATGCGAGGCGTGTCGGATTATAGAACTGAGACCGTATAATCGCGGCGGAGATCGTGCAGCTCTCACTTCAGCATCGACACGTCGGGTACGTCACGGTAATCACCTGCCGGGGACGGCTCGTGATGGGCGAGGAGGCCGACGCGCTGCTCAAGCGAATCGACGACCTGCTTCCCATCAATTCCCGCATCCTGTTGCACCTCGGCGAGGTCGATTTCATCGACAGCGGTGGCCTCGGGCTACTCGTGCGATGCCTGACACGGGTGCAAAATGCGGCGGGACAACTGAGCATCTGCGCGCTGTCGCCCAAGGTCAGCGATGTGCTGCGCATCACCAAACTGGACAGCGTGCTCAAGCCGTATTACGCCGAAGCGGATGCGATTGCTTCGGCGCACAGTGAGCCGCCTGCCGGTGATAACCGTACCGGTGCGCTCGTCCTCTGTGCGGACAGCTCGCCGGATGTGCTCGCGTATCTGCGTGGACTGCTCAAGAGTGCTGGACTCCGCGTCGTCACGGCGGAGAACCTTCACGACGGACTGATTCTCCTGAAGACCATGCGCCCGACGGTCGTTGTGATCGGGGCGGAGCTCCATGCCAACCGTGGCACGGCTTCCGCCGAGGAGTTCCAGCGACGTGTGCCACCCAACGGCCTCATCGTGTTGCCGGCCGGCTTTTCGTCGCGCGACGCCGGTGAAGCTGCCGGCGTGTTGATGCGCGACATCGCGGCCAAATTGAATTAATGATCCCGCGCCGTCGATACTTCGGCGCGCGTGCCGAGATGTCGGTACGAGCCCACAGACCCGACTGAATTTCTTGTGATTCCGGCCTGTTTTCCGCTGGCATGAGTCTCGCCATCTACGGGCGTCACGAAACTGATTTCAGGGCGAGGACGACATGCAACGATGCGGGCTCATGTTCCTCGTCGCGCTCCTGAGCGCGACAACTCTTCTCGGGTCGGCGCACAAGACTCCCTGGGGTGATCCAGACCTGCAAGGCATCTGGAGCAATCAGACACCGACGCCACTCGAGCGACCTGACGCGCTCGCCGGAAAACACACGCTGAGCGAAGAAGAGGCGGCGCACTTCGAGACGACGTCCCTCGATCGTCTGCTGACGACCCTCGCTCCCTTGGTGCCGACCAGCGGCGAATTCAACGAGATTTGGCTCGAAACCAGCAAAGGAAAAGTTCCGCCGGGCCGGAGCACCTCGCTCATCGTGGATCCGCCGGATGGGAAAGTGCCGTACACCGCGGACGGTCAAAAGCGATGGGATGCGGTGCCCACGATGGGCAAGCCGTTGCTGGCCAACGTCGCGGAGGATCGCAACCAGATGGAGCGGTGCCTGACGTCGGACGGTCTGCTGGTGCCGAATCCGTTCTACAACAACTATTTCGAGATCGTGCAGGCGCCTGGCTACATCGTGATCGTCACGGAGATGATGCACGAGACGCGCGTCATCCCGCTCGACTCCCGACCGCATGTCGGCGCGGGCGTACGGATGTGGACTGGTGACGCGCGCGGATGGTGGGACGGCGAGACGCTGGTCGTCGAAACCACGAACTTCAACGACAAAAAACTGTTCCGCGGCGCGACCACTGGTTTGCAGACCGTCGAGAGATTCACGAAGCTCGACGCGGACACGATCGAATACCGTCTGACCGTCACTGATGCGGCAACGTTCACTCGTCCGTGGACGCTGGTGAACGGCCTGCATCGTGCGGACGGCGGCATCTACGAGGTCGGCTGCCACGAGGGCAACATCGGTTTGAGGGGCATTCTCACCGGCGCGCGCGCGGAGGAGAACGTGCGGGCGCACGAGAAACAGTAACCGACGGCGCGCTAGTCGTCGCTGACTCGCCGGCGGCGATCTTTGGCCATCGCTCGCTTCTTCTTCGACTCGAGGCGGCGTTCCTTCGCCGCCTTCGTCGGCCGTGTCCTGGTTCTCTTCTTCGGCCGGTGCAGTGCCTGTTCCACTAGTGCCAGCAGCCTGGCGCGCGCGGCCTCGCGGTTCTGACTCTGCGTGCGATGTTCGCGCGCGTCGATGAGCAGGACGCCGTCGCTCGTGACGCGCCGTCCCGCCAGCGCGATCACACGCGCCTTCACGTCCTTTGCTAGCGTCGACGCTGCCAGATCGACGCGCAGTTCAACGGCCGTGGCGACCTTGTTGACATTCTGGCCGCCCGGTCCGGATCCGCGTACGAACCGTTCGTCGATGACGAGCCTGTCGAGCAATGAAGGAGGCGAGATCATGACTGTGTTGTGTCTATGATGGCTTATTAGCCGATGGGTACGTCGCGCCCCATGCTGTGGCTGGTCGCCACCGCTGCCTTCATGCAGATGCTGGATACGACCATCGTCAACACTGCACTGCCGTCGATGGCGGTGAGTCTTGGCGAATCTCCACTGCGCATGCAGGCCGTCGTCGCGTCGTATGCGCTGGCCGTGGCCATGCTTATCCCGGCCTCTGGCTGGCTGGCCGATCGGTTCGGCACACGTCGGGTGTTCGTGGCGGCGGTGGTGCTGTTCTCGGCCGGCTCGCTGGCCTGTGCGCTGTCGCGAGGACTGATGCAGCTCGTCGCGTCGCGGGTGCTGCAAGGGATCGGCGGCGCCATGCTGCTTCCTGTCGGACGGCTCGTCGTGATGCGCGTGGTCCCAAGGACAGAGTTCCTCGCCGCGATGAGCTTTGTCACGTTGCCCGGTTTGATTGGGCCCCTGATCGGCCCGACCCTTGGTGGCTGGCTCGTGCAGATCGCCTCGTGGCACTGGATCTTCCTGATCAACCTTCCGCTCGGCCTCGCCGGTGGTGTTGCGGCACTGCGCCTCATGCCCGATCTGCGTCAGCTCGTCGGTCGCTTTGACGCGCTCGGCTATGCGCTGCTCGCGTATGCGATGGTGGCCGTGTCGCTTGCGCTCAATGCGCTCTCCGCTCAGCAGCCACGTCATGCGGCGGTGGTCATCCTGATCGTGTCAGGTCTGGCGAGCCTGGTGGCGTATTGGCTGCATGCCGCCCGAGCCGAGCGGCCGCTGTTTTCGCTCGGGCTCTTCACGGTCGATACATTCAGCGTTGGCATCCTGGGCAATCTCTTCTCGCGGGTAGGCAGCGGTGGCATGCCGTATCTGATTCCGCTGCTGATGCAGGTGTCACTGGGCTACTCGCCGATGCAAGCGGGCATGATGATGATTCCAGCCGCTCTCGCCGGCATGTTCTCCAAACGAGTGGTGGTGCCGCTGGTTCACCGGCTTGGCTACCGGCGAGTGCTGGTCGGCAATACGCTGCTGGTGGGCACGGCGATGGCGAGCTTCGCGCTGGTGCGGCCCGGTCTGCCGCTGTGGGTGCACGCCGTGCAGTTTGCGGCCTTCGGTGCCG
>DAINQP010000247.1:0-7726 GCA_036742665.1 Vicinamibacterales bacterium
CCTTCTCGGCGTCAGTAACGGGCGCCGTGGAGGCCGTGGTGCTGATCGGGACTGATGTCGATGGGCTACTGCAGCCGGCGATTGCCGCAATTCCCAGTGAGGCGGTGACAACGCACGTCCACGACAGACTCTTCATAATGGGCTCCTGTCGGTTGGTCCTCGTTTGCGCTCGGGATGGCGTCGCCGAGTGTAGCCGATCGAACTCTTTCCTGTATGCAAGTCTCTTAGAGAACGTTGGCCACCCCGATTGAGGAAGCGCACTGGGTGTTACGGGCGCAATGCCACGATCGCGATGCGCTCGAGCTGCTGCTGAAAAGCGTGCAGCCGGTGCTGCGGCGCTACGTGAACAGCCTGATCGGTGCCGATGACGCCGACGACATTCTGCAGGACGTACTGATCATCATTTCCCGGAAGGTCTATTGGCTCGAGCAGCCGGACGTGTTTCGCGCCTGGGCGTTCCGCATCGCCAGCCGTGCGGCATTCCGTCACCTCAGGAAGCGGAAGCGCCGGGTGGATGCCATCGTCGATGACGCGCCGCTCGACGGTATCGCGGCGCCGGACATCATGGCCTCGGACGACACGATCCTCGAACTGCTCGACAGCCCGGTGTTGACGCCAGCGAGCCGCGCGGTGCTCGTGCTGCACTTTCGAGAAGAGATGCCGCTCGCGCACGTCGCGGCGGTGCTGGAGATTCCCCTCGGCACAGTGAAGTCGAGGCTTGCATTCGGATTGAAGACTTTGCGCAGGCACCTTGCTGCGGAGGATACCGATGGCACGCGACCCTGAACACATCGAGCTTGCGCTCAAGCGCGTCGATCTCTCGAAGCGATTCATCCTGACGACTATCGTTTTTGTCTTCATCGCGATCCTGTTCACGTTCGGATCGCTGCTGGCCCACGCCCGCGTGGATGATGACGGGCGATGGAAGCTGCAATTGGTGACCACTGGCGCGGAGATGGCGTTTGTCGGCGTCTGTGCCGTGCTCGTGTCCTATCACGTGTCGCGCATGACGAGGACCGTCCTGAACGCGATCGATCTGGCGTCGAAGAAGTAGGGCCGGTCCTTTCGACGCAAGTAGGGCCGGTCCTTTCGGACCGGCCTGAGGCAGTAAACTACGGCCGCATGGGCCTTCGCCACGCTGGACTCGCCGTCCTCGTGCTCGTGACAGGCTGTGGCCATTCGGGCGAACACACGGCGGGGGCGCGCACGGCGACGTCTCAGCCCGACTGGTTCGTCGATCGCGCCGTCGAGTCCGGCATCGACTTCGTACACGTCAACGGCATGTCGGGTCAACTCTACATGCCGGAGATTCTCGCCCCTGGCGTGGCCTTCTTCGATTACGACAACGACGGCGATCTCGACGTCTATCTGGTGCAGAGCGGCGGGTTCGATCGTCGTCACTCCAACGACCGGTTATATCGCAACGATCTGGTTGTCCGTGCCGACGGTACGCGAACGCTGCGCTTCACCGACGTCACCGCCGCGAGCGGCATCGACGCTCGCGGTTACGGCATGGGCGTGGCGACCGGCGATTTCAACAACGACGGGTGGGTCGATCTCTATTTGACCAAGTTTGACGCCCCCAATCAGCTGCTCCGCAACAACGGCGACGGCACATTCACCGACGTCTCCAAGGCGAGCGGCACGGATCAGCACTCGTGGAGCGTCTCGGCGGCGTTCGTGGACATCGATCGCGACGGGTGGCTGGATCTCTTCGTCGGCAATTACCTGCGCTATCGCCTCGAAGGCAACACGCGATGCTCGAGCCCGACCGGCGCACCCGACTACTGCACGCCTGCCAGTTATCCGGCCTTGCCCGACCGCCTCTATAGGAATCGCCGCAACGGAACATTTGCCGATGTCACAACCACGGCGCATGTGGCCAGCGAGTTCGGTCCAGCGCTCGGCGTCTCCACCGCGGATTTCAACGGCGACGGATGGATGGACATCTACGTGGCCAACGACGGCAAGGAGAACCAGCTGTGGCTGAACCGCCGCGATGGCACGTTCGAGAACGGTGCGCTGCTCGCCGGCGTGGCGCTACCCTCGAGCGGCAAGGCCGAAGGCAGCATGGGCGTCGATGCAGCCGACTACGATAACGATGGCGACGAAGATCTGGTGATGACCGAGTTGACCGCGGAGGGCAGCAACCTTTACGTCAACGACGGGACCGGCGTCTTCAATGACGCGAGTGCGAGATCGGCGATTGGTCCCATCAGTCTGCCGTTTACCGGATTCGGTGCGGTGTGGCTCGATTTCGACAATGACGGCCTGCTCGATCTCGTCTCCGCGAACGGAACCGTACAGATCGTCGAGGCCTTGAGACAAGCGGGCGATCCGTTCCCGATGCATCAGAAGAAGCTGCTGTTACGCAACGCTGGCGGCGGACGGTTCGAGGATGTGACCGCGCGAGCGGGAGCGGCGTTTGCGTTGTCGGAGGTTGGGCGCGGCCTGGCTGTTGGCGATGTAGACAACGATGGCGACGTCGATCTGCTGATCGGAAACAACAACGGACGCACGCGGCTCCTGATTAATCACGCAGCGGCGAAACATTGGCTCGGATTGCGTTTGGTACGGCCAGGCGCCCCCTACGACCAAGTTGGCACCCGCGTTGAAATCATTCGAGCGAAGGGGCCGTCGACGTGGCGTCGCTCGCGTGCCGACGGCAGCTACGCGTCCGCGAGCGATCCGCGCATTCTCGTCGGACTCGGTGATGACACCGGTGCCGTCCGCGTGCGTGTGCATTGGCCGAGCGGCCGGACCGAGATGTTTGCCGACGTGATGGTGGATCGCTACGTCACGCTTACAGAAGGAACAGGCAAGTGAGGCTGTACTCGGCCGTGCTGCTCGTGGCCGTCTCGATCGCATGTCGCGGTGCGAACGAAACGCCACCGAAGAACAACCGGCCGGAGTTGCGGCCGGTCACGTTGCCGGACATTGCGAGCGCCTCGCCCGATGTGCAGGCACGTCTTCGCGAGCGCCATGAATCGCTGACGCGAACGATCAACGACGGTGGCGCCGCGTCGTCTGCACTGGCCGATGCGTACGGCGAGATGGGCAAATTGTTTCTGGCGGCTGAATACCTCGACTCCGCTGAGACGTGCTTCGTCAACGCCGGCGCGCTGGCGCCTTCAGAAATGCGGTGGCCTTACTACCTGGGACACACGTACAGACGCAGCAATCGCAACGACAAGGCGGCAGATGCATTCGCTCGTGTGGTCACGCTGCAGCCGAATCACGTGCCGAGTCTGATCTGGCTGGCCGAGATGCGGCTCGCCTCGAATCAACCGGACGAAGCGGCGCGGCTGCTCGAGACGGCGCGGGGGCTCGAGCCGCAGTCGGGCGCCGTGCTGTATGGCCTCGGTCGTGTTGCGCTCGCGCGTCAGGACTATGCGGGTGCAGTGAAGCATCTCGAGTCGGCATTGGCGATTGCACCCGCGGCAACACGCATTCATTACCCGCTCGCGCTGGCGTATCGCGGGATCGGCAACCGGAAGCAGGCGGAAGCGCACGTGAGCAAGCGTGGGGAGGTCGATCTGCCACCCGCCGATCCGCTGATGGCAGACGTGGCGAATCTTCTTCAGAACGCTGCGGCATACGAGGCGCGCGGCGCACAGGCACTCGACGCACGTGACTGGTCCGGAGCAATCGAACAGCTCACCAAGGCAATCGCGATCGCCCCGCGCAACGCCTACACGCGTCTCAACCTCGGAACTGCGTACTACATGCAGCGTGACGCTGAGCGCGCACTCGAACAGTACCGCGAAGCGGTGCGACTGCTGCCATCGCTGGCCCGGGCGCACTTTGGCATCGGCGTGCTGATGGAAGGGCGTGGGCAGGATGCGGCGGCGATCGACGAGTTCACAGCCGCAGTGACCAACGACCCGGCGTACCTCGAAGCGCGATTCAGCCTGGCCAACGCGCTGCGGCGGAACAGCCGCGTCGAGGAATCGCTGCCGCACTACGCCGAGGTCCTGCGCAACAATCCCGCCGTCTCGCAGGCCAGCTTCGGTTACGCGATGGGCCTGGTGAGGCTCGGCCGCTATCAGGAGGCGCGCGATCGTCTCGAACGTGACGTGAAGGCCTTCCCCGAGCAGCTCGGATTCGCGCACGCGCTGGCGCGCGTGCTCGCTGCCGCACCGGATGACCGCGTACGGAACGGCGCACGCGCAGAGGCCATTCTGCAGGACCTGCTGAAGAGCCAACGCACGTCCGCTCTCGCCGAGACGATGGCGATGGCGCAGGCGGAGATGGGAAGATTCAAGGAGGCGGTGGAATGGCAGCGCACCGCGATCGAGCTCGCCCGCAGCGCCGGCCACCCTGAGGCAGCGACGCATCTCAACGAGACGTTGGCGTTGTTCGAAGCGGGACGCCCATGTCGTGCGCCGTGGACCAGCGACGATCCCGTACATCATCCGCAGCCCTCGTCGTAGAGGCGGGTCTTTAGACCCGCCTTTCGGCCCGCCGGCCCGACCCCGCGGTAAGATTCGGCGGTGAAGTTCTTCGCGAGCCTGACGATCTCTGCGCTTGTCCTCGCCGCGCTCGGGTCCGCGCAGCAGCCGCGCGTGATCTTCGTGGACAAGACTCAGGACACCGGACTCGAGTTCACACACATCAACGGCGCGACCGGCGAGCTGCTGCTCCCTGAAGTGATTGGCAGCGGCGGTGCCGTCTTCGATTACGACAACGACGGCGATCTCGACGTCTTCGTTGTCCAGGGATCGACCCTCAGCCCCGGCGCTTCGGGGAGCGCGCACGGTCTGTCCGCGACAAGCCGGCTCTATCGCAACGATCGCGGTGTGAACGGTGACATGCGTGTGCGGTTCACCGACGTGACCGACCGCAGCGGTCTCGTCACCGCTGGCTACGGCATGGGCGCCGCAACCGGCGATTTTGACAACGACGGTTGGATCGATCTCTACGTGACGTTCCTCGGATCGGGCCGTCTGTTCCGCAACGGGCGCGACGGCACTTTCACCGACGTCACGGCTCGCACGCGGACCGACGTGCCGGCCTGGGCCACGAGCGCGACATTCTTCGACTACGACCGCGACGGCTGGCTCGACCTGTTTGTCGCCACGTACGTGGACTTCAGCGTGGACATGAAGCGCGGCTGCTTTTCCGCCGGCTCTGCCCGCGACTACTGCAATCCTGTTGTCTATGCCCCGGTTGCCGATCGGCTCTTTCACAACGAGGGCAACGGCACCTTCATCGATGTCTCCGCGCGCGCTGGTATCAGCCGCTCGCCGGCACGCGGCCTCGGCGTGCTCGCGGCCGACTACAACGATGACGGCTGGCTTGATCTGTATGTCGCCAATGACGGCGATCCGAATCAACTGTGGATCAATCAGCGAGGGTCCGGCACGTTCAAAGACGAGGCGTTGCTGGCGGGTGTGGCCGTGAATCGCAATGGCCAGGCGCAGGGCAGCATGGGTATCGACCTCGGCGACATCGATGGTGACGAGGACCAGGACCTGTTCGTCACCAATCTCGATAACGAGGGCAACACGCTCTATCTCAATCTCGGCAAGGGACTCTACGAGGACCGCACGACCGAGAGCGGTTTGTTCAAACTCGGTTTCACCGGATTCGGGACTCGGTTCGTGGACTACGACCTGGACGGCTGGCTCGACCTGTTCATAGCCAACGGCGCGGTGAGGCACTTGAGCCGGCAGGCGCTGGCCGGCGACTCGTATCCGCTCAAGCAGCGAAGCCTGGTTTATCGAAACGATCGCAAAGGAAAGTTCACCGACGTGACTGAGCGGGCGGGTTCCGCGCTGGCACCCCTCCTCGTCTCGCGTGGCGTCGCCGCTGGGGATCTCGACAACGACGGCGCGACCGATCTCGTCGTGTTCAACAACAGCGGGCCGGCCAGAGTGTTGATGAACGAGGCCAGTCCACGCGGGCACTGGCTGGGCGTGCGCGTCATCGATTCGAAATACCGGCGCGATGCATTGCAGGCGCGCGTTGAGCTGGTGCGCCGCGGTCGCGGGGCAGTCAAGCGGGTGCAGACAGACGGCAGCTACTGCACGTCAGGCGATCCTCGAGTCGTGTTCGGACTGGATCAGGACCAGGCCGCGCAGACGGTACGAGTGCACTGGGGACCAGGGGACGTCGAGGAGTTTCGCAACCTCGCCGCCGATCGCTATTGGCGGCTCGAGCGAGGCAAGCCCGCCGCGGCAATGTAAATCCATGCCGCGTTGTTGGCCGCTGCCATTGGTGCTCGTTGCCGTGCTTGTGCCCGGGATCGGGTCCGCGCAGCAGAACGTGCTTCCCGTTCCGCAGCCGCGACTGGACGATCTCGAGCCGGCGGTTGCCGAGCAGATTCGCGCCACACAGCAGCGTGCGGCCGGCATCATCGCGAAGGGCAGCGCCGCGAGGGATTTGGCAGACGCCTACGGATCGCTCGGCCGCGTGTATCACGCCTATGAGTTCCTCGACTCCGCTGAGCCTGCGTATGTGAATGCCCGGCGGCTCGCGTCGGGAAACAGCGAGTGGCCACATCTGCTCGGCGTCTTGTATCAACAGATCGGCCGCCTCGAGGAAGCGGCCGAGGCGCTCACCGCAGCGCGCCGACTGCAGCCACGAGATCATGCCGCCGCCGTGTATCTCGGCGACATCTTCCTGAGCCTCAACCGCCTGGTTGACGCGCGCGACCAGTTTCAAAGCGTCATCGATGTCTTTCCCGCCGTTGCGCGCCGCGGCCTTGGTGACGTCGCGATGCGCGAGCGCAAGTTTGCCGAGGCCGTCGAACACTATCGAGCGGTACTCGATCGCGTGCCACAGGCGGCAGCGGTTCACTACTCACTTGCGATGGCCTATCGCGGCATGGGCCGCTTGGACGACGCGCGCGAGCACCTGCAACGCCGTGGTCCTGAGGGCGTACACGCCGACGATCCGATCCTCACGTCGGTTCAATCATTAGTACGCGGCGAACGTGCGTGGGTGATGCAGGGCAGACGCGCCTACGATGCCGGGCAATTTGCTGCAGCGGCGGACGCCTTCACCAAGGCGCTCGAGGCTGCCCCATCGAGTGTCGTGGCTCGCGTCAACCTCGGATCCGCACTCGTGCAGATGCATCGCGACGCCGACGCGATCCCGTACTTTCGCGACGCGCTCCGCGTCTCGCCTGAAGAACCAGGCGTGGCGGAAGCGCTGATCGGCGCCCTGGTGAGAGTCGGCCGAGACACGGAAGCCATCGAGACGTTCTCTCGGACAAAGTCATATCGGCCGGATGACGAGGGGAGTCTCGTGGGCGTGGCGATTCTGCTTGCCGCGCGCGAGCGCTTTCGCGAGGCACTCGTCCTGCTCGAGGATGCCCACCAGCGCTTTCCCGACCGCACCGCCACCGCGACGACGCTCGCGCGGCTGCTGGCCTCATCTCCGGCCGTGTCATTACGCGACGGCACACGTGCGCTCGATATCGCCATGGCGGTGAACGACGCCGAGCCCACGCCCGTGCATGCCGAGACGGTCGCGCTCGCGCTCGCCGAGCTCGGACGATGCGGCGAGGCGATGGAGTGGATGAAGCGAGCGGTGGCGTCAGCCGAGCGCGGGAGAAATGTGACGGAAGCCGCGCGCCTCAAAGGCGAGATGCCGAAGTATCAGCGCGCGGCGTGCCGGCCTTGAGTAGCTGGTAGCGAGTCGCTGGTAGCTGGTAGCGGTTTTTCCTAGCTACCAGCTACCAGCTACCAGCTACCAACTACCAACTACCAACTACGAGCTA
>DAINQP010000248.1:0-7716 GCA_036742665.1 Vicinamibacterales bacterium
CGCCACTGGTCCGTCAGCTCGCCGACATCCTCTACAACGCGCTGGCTGGACTGCTGGACTATCTTTAGGAATCAGGGTTCAGGACCGTCTCACTCGCCTGACCGTTCACACGTTCCACTCTGTACGCGCGTGCATCAGCTCGAGAGCTGACGATGTTCCCGAGCGTTCCATTGACGAAATGCGCGGCCGCGCCATCGTCGAGCGCGAGGGTAGTGGCTATCGATCCTTGCTCGATAAGGCGATGCACTGCTGGTCGTCGTTCCGTTTCGCCGTCGTAATGCGGGCAGCAGGCACCAGGTAAGAAGCCCAGACACGGCAGCGGATTCAAACCGGTTCCCCATGAATCGGTGACGCCGATCTCGAACCAGCAAATCGCGCCGGCGCTGACGCCGGCCAACACCGTTCCGGATTCCCATGCGCGGCGCAGGATCTCCGGAACTCCCCATTCGCGCCACACCGCGAGCATGCTTTTCGTGTTGCCGCCGCCAACGTAGATCACGTCCTGCTCGAGCAGCACCGTCTGCAAATCGGGTGTACGAGCGAAGAGCGGCACGTGCGTCGGTCGGCATGGAAGCTTTCGGAACGCCGTGTAGAAGCTGTCGATGTACGACTCGGCATCGCCTGCCGCAGTGGCGAGGAAGCACACCGACGGATTCTCACGTCGCGCGAGCGTAAGGACGAAGTGATCGAGCGCGGGGTTGTCGGGCTCCATCGAGAAGCCACCACCGCCCATCGCGACGATCTGTGTGTCGACAGCCACGCTGATTCCCTACAGATTCGCTCGAAGAAATTTCGTCAGGACGTACCCGTCGATGAATTTGAACGGCGCCGTGCCACTGCTGTAATGGCCGCAGGGCAGCACGGCGACCTGGTGCGGCAGGCCGCGGTTCGCGAACTCGTCAACCAACCGCCTCGAGAGATCGACCGGAAACGTGAGGTCGTACTTCGCGTAGACCAGCAGCGTGCGCTTGTCGCGCACGCGATCCAGGTAGACGAACGGACTGATCGGCCGCCACAGGCGGCGCAGTTGCTCGAGTTCGATATGCCCGTTCAGTCCCTCGCGAACATGGCGTGTCGAGAGCCCGCGCCAGACGACGTCGGCAAACCACGGGGACACGTGATTGAGCGCCTGCACGCGGATCTTCGGTTCGTGTGCCGATGTCAGCAGCGACAAGCACGAGCCAAGACTAGTGCCCAGAATGCCGATGCGCTCGAACCCCTGATCCGACAGCCACTGGATCGCTCGACGTGCGTCGAGCACCGCCTGCCGGCACACCTGCACCGTCCGCGCGACGTTCGAGCTGACGATGTAGTCGGCGCGCGTGAGCTCCGGTGGCATGCGTGTGTCGTGGTAGGGCAGGCTCAGACGAAGCGCCGAGATGCCGAACCGTGCCAGCAGCCTCGACAACCCGATATGCCCGCCTGCATCGGAGTTCCACTGCGGCAGGACCACCACGGCGCGTCCGCGTCCACGAGTGACGCCGACAGGCGGCTCGCCTTTCGCCGGAAACCATCGCGCCACGACGATGTTGTTCTCGGGATGTGGCGTGACGTGTGCGCTCGGAAAGCGCAGCGTACCCGCTTCGCCATCGCCGTTCAGCGCGGAGCCGGCGGCGACGAAGTCGAAATCAGATGTCGGCGGCGCGGTGAAGAAGGCCTGGCTGTCGCGCAGCGCATCTTCCACCCATCGTTCGAGCACGGCGCCTGCGTCGCTGTGATGGCCGTTCTCCGAAATCCAGTCAATGCCCCAGTCGAAAGGCCGCACGACGCGATCCTTCGTGACCGACGCAAGACGACGTTCCCAGGCGTGAAAAAAAGGAGCGAGCACTATAAGGGTTGAAGAACCTTCTCGATCGCACTCGCGACCGAGAGCAAAGCCAGTGTGTCCATGCCGACCAGTTGCGCGCCGGCCGGAAGACCGTCTTGCGTGCGTCCGCACGGCATGGTGATGGCGGGGTGACCGGTGATGTTGAACGGCTGCGTGAGACGCAGCGTGACGGCACGAACCGGTTCCTCGGTAGCGCCGACGGATACGGTCGCTGCCCCAAGTTTGACAGCTGGCACGGGCAACGTCGGCAGAAGTACACCATCGCGGCGGTGCAGCGCCGCGTTCACTTCGCTGATCAGCACGTCACGACCGCGCATCGCGCGCACGTAGTCCTCGCCCAGGATGTAGCGCGCCATCTCCAGACGAAGCCGGACGTTCGCCGTGTAATCCTCCGGGTGGCTTTCGAGCGTCTTGGCATGGCATGCGGCCGCCTCCGGCAGCGCTACGTGGACGTAGATGGTCGGGGCATCCGCCGCATGGGGAATGGCGACCTCGTCGAGGATCGCGCCGGCCGTTGTCAGTCGATCGCACGCTTCGTCGAATCGCGCCGCGATCTCCGGATCGAGGACGGCGAAGAGATACCCTCGCGGAACGCCCAGCCGCAGTCCGTTCAGATCTCGCGCTTTGAGTGGCGCCGGATTCGACACGCCGGCAAGCGTCTGGTAGAGAATGGCAGCATCCTCGACTGACCGGCACAATGGTCCTACGTGATCGAATGTCGTG
The DNA here is from genome assembly GCA_036742665.1 of Vicinamibacterales bacterium. GTDB lineage: Bacteria > Acidobacteriota > Vicinamibacteria > Vicinamibacterales > UBA2999 > Gp6-AA40. Next base: position 2,552 of record DAINQP010000248.1, read on the forward strand.
CTCAACGGCACGACACCATCGAGCGGGATCTCGCCAAACGCGGGCTTGAGACCGACCAGGCCGCACGCCGCCGACGGAATGCGAATCGAGCCGCCGGTGTCTGAACCGATCGAGGCGTAACACATGTCGGCCAGGATCGCTGCGGCCGACCCGCCGGACGATCCGCCCGGAGATCGAGTGGGATCGAGAGGATGGTGTACGGGACCGTACGCCGAGTCTTCGTTCGTAGTGCCAAGGGCGAACTCGTGCAGATTGGTCTTGCCGACGAAGACGGCGCCGGCCGCGCGCAACCGCGCCGAGACGACAGCGTCATGCGCCGCGACGTGACCGCGCCGGACTCGCGACGCCGCGGTCGTCGGCATCCCGCGAAGATCGATCAAGTCCTTGAGCGAGATCGGCACGCCGTGCAGCGGACCGCGGTAACGACCAGCGGCGATGTCCCGATCGGCGGCGCGTGCCTGCTTCCGTGCGTCATCGGCGAGGACGGTAATGAACGCGTTGATGGACGGATCGCGTTCGCCGATCTGCGCCAGGCAGCGTTCCGTTACCTCCTGCGACGTGGCGGATCGCGCCTGCAGCGAGCGCGCGAGCTCCGCCACCGTGCCGCCTTCGCCACGGTGTGGCCTCGGCGCGCCAATGCCCGGTGGGTCACCCGACATGCGTGGATGGGGTCTCGGGGAGCTCGCTGCTCAGGTTCAGATTCCAGTCAGCCGCACGCAGCGCGATTGTCGATTTCGCCAGGCCTTGCAGCAACGGCGCCAGCGCCGGCAGGTTCCGTCGATCGGCGTCTTTCAGCGCATTTTCCAACCACTCAGCAATCGTCATCGCCAACTCTTAGAGTACCCTGAACTCGTTCCGAAGTTCGGTCGGTCATCGGCGCGCCGGAGACGTTGTGCGGAAGACGAAGATTATCGCCACGCTGGGTCCGGCATCGAGCTCTGACGCCGCCATCCGCGAGTTGATCGACGCCGGTGTGGACGTCTTCCGCTTCAACTTCTCGCACGGCACGCACGAGGGCCACGCCGAGACGATCGCCCGAGTGCGGCAGGCGGCCGCCAGGAGCGGCCGCATCATCGCGTTGCTTCAGGATCTCAGCGGTCCGAAGATTCGAACCGGGCGGCTGCGCGGGCATCACCCGCTGCCACTGGTCCGCGGCGATCGCCTGACGATTGCAGTCGGCGATTTCGAAGGCGAGCCCGGCCGCGTCTCCACGACCTTCGACCTGCCACAGGTGGTTCGGCCCGGCGACTGCCTGCTGCTTGACGATGGCCGGCTCCAACTGCGGGTGGAGAAGGTCGATCCGCGAGAGTTACACACCACGGTCATCGATGGCGGGCCACTCGGCGAGCACAAAGGCATCAATGTTCCGGGCGTGGAATTTCCGGCGACCGGATTGACGGACAAGGACATCGCAGATTTGCAGTTCGGCGCGAAGCAGGGGATCGACTTTGTCGCGCTGAGCTTCGTGCAAAGCGCGGCGGTGCTGCGTCAGGCACGCGATCTGTTGCGGACGTGGAATGCGCCCGAAATCCCACTTGTGGCCAAGCTCGAACGTCCTGAGGCGATTACTCGCCTGGAGGAAATTCTCGAAGCCAGTGACGCGGTGATGGTGGCGCGCGGCGATCTTGGACTGGAGCTGCCGCTGGAGCGTGTGCCGCGCCTGCAGAAAGAGATCACGCGTTGGGGACGTACGCTCGAAGTGCCGGTCATCGTGGCGACGCAGGTGCTGGAATCGATGCGCACTGCGCCGCGTCCGACACGGGCCGAGGTTAGTGACGCGGCGAACGCGGTCGAGGACGGTGTGGATGCGATCATGCTGGCCGGCGAGACGGCCGCGGGCGAGTATCCGGTGAAGGCGGTGCAGACGCTGGACGTCATCATCCGCGAAGCCGAGGCGATGCCGCCGGTGCGGCACGAGATTACGAGAACAGGGCTCGTGTCGCCTCACGCGCACGCTGTATGCGAGGCCGCCGTCACGCTGGCCGAGCGCGGCGACGCGGCAGCCATCGTCGCGGTCACGCGGGGCGGCAAGACGGCCCGGGTCCTCTCTGCGCTTCGGCCGCGTGCGCCGATCTACGCGGCGAGCGATGATGCAGCAATCTTGCGCTGCCTGTCGGTGGTCTGGGGTGTCGTGCCGACGCTCACCGATCTGTCCGATGAGGTGAACGCCACCGCCACCCGAATCGGCAGCGAGCTTGTGGCCCGCGCCGCGGTCGCCTCAGGTTCGGTCATCGTCGTCGTCAGCGTCACCGACGATCTGTCACACGCGCCGTCAAATTTCGTCAAGCTGCAGCGCGTCTGACCACCAACTACCTACCGCCAACCACCCACCAGTGAAGGAATTCACCCATAGCCTGACCATCGACGCGCCGCCGGCCGTGGTCCTCGACGCGTTCTTCAATCACGAGGCGCTGGCGACGTGGTGGAAGGTGACCCGCTCGCTGTGCGTGCCGCGTCCACTCGGTGTGTACGCGGTGGAGTGGGAGGCCACCGAGTGGCGTGACAATGTGCTGGGCCGGCTCGGTGGTGCATTCAAGGGGACAGTCATCGAGTTCAAGCCAGGCCGGGAGTTCTTCGTCGCTGACGCCTACTGGCTGCCCCCCGATGGCGAGCCGATTGGCCCGATGGCTTTCGAAGTCACGTGCGGCCTGGTGTCCGGACGCACGGTGCTGCACATCCGCCAATCGGGATTCGAGCACAGCGATCGCTGGATGCGGTACTACGACGTGATCTCGACCGGACTCACGGTGGCGCTCGAGGAACTCAAACGACACGTCGAACAACAATGGAATGACTGAGCGTGTTCGCATCGGAATCCACGATCGCCACTCGCCATCAACAACGATTCGATAATCAACGATCGGAAAATCGCCAATAATTCCTGCATGCATCCGCAACCGCTCGCGTATCGTGACTACGAGTTTCTCGAATCAGAAGAAGCACGTCCTCTCAGAATTCTCGCCGAGTATCTCGAGCCGCTGCGCCGCTTCAAGGCGCAGAACATCCAGGACACGGTGGTGTTCTTCGGATCGGCGCGCATTCACAGTCGTGAGCACGCCGAGCAGGCGCTGGCGTCGCTGCAGCGCCGTTTCGGATCCCGCGGCGAGACGGTGAATGAGCACTTGACGCGCGGCCGCAAGGCCGTCGAGTGGTCGAAGTATTACGAGGACGCACGCGCGCTGGCGCGAATGCTGGCGGAGTGGTCGCTCAACCTCGACTCACCACATCACCGCTTCGTCGTGACGTCAGGTGGCGGTCCCGGGATCATGGAAGCCGCGAACCGCGGTGCGTATGAGGCCGGTGGCAAGACGATCGGCCTCAACATCCGGCTGCCCTTCGAACAGGGCGCCAATCGGTTCATCACCGAGGGCCTGCACTTCGAATTTCACTACTTCTTCATGCGCAAGTTCTGGTTTGCGTATCTCGCCAAGGCGCTGGTGATCTTTCCCGGCGGGTTCGGCACGCTCGACGAGATGTTCGAGATCCTGACGCTGATGCAGACTGAGAAGCTGGAGAAGCAGATTCAGATCATTCTCTACGGCTCAGAGTATTGGGATCCGATTCTTCACCTCGAGCCGATGGCCGAGTGGGGTGCGATCAGCCCCGGGGACATTCATCTTGTGCAGCGGGCCGACACGCCCGAGCGTGCGTTCGAGTTGCTCAAGGCGCATCTCACCGAACATCACCTCGTGCCGCCAACGCTGCAGGAGATGAAGTCGCCAGGGATTGCGAAGACGAGATCGTGATGTGTGTAATTCAAAAGGCACGATGCAGAATGCAAACGGTTTGCATTTTGCCTTGTGCATTTTGCATTACGAGTACATCAGGAACCGTTCGCGGACCGCTCTGAACCCGTCCTCATCGGCTTTCCAGCTCGCCGCGATGGCGGTCGCCGGCATGTTGGCTTCGATCTGTTTGCGGAGCGCGTCGGAGCCGGCCAGGATGTCAATCGGCATCTTGCCGTGCTCGTATTCGTACGGCGGCTGACGCCACGCATACTTCGACGGGTTGGTGCGCCAGAACATCCCGGCGAGCGCGACGCCGACGAGTACCGGCTTGAACAGATGCCGCGCGGTCACGTGGATCTGACAGCCCCCGCAGGCCTGCTTGGCGTGTTTCTGGAACGTGGGCTCGAACACCGCAGGCCGGAAGTAGACGCCGGAGAGCCCGAGCCCATTCATGTCGCGTGCGAAGCGTTCGGCCTCAATCCACGGCGCCCCTACGAGCTCGAACGGGCGCGTGGTGCCGCGGCCCTCCGAGAGCATGATGCCTTCGAACAGCACCGTCCCTGGGTACACGATGGCCGTATCCAGCGTCGGCATATTGGGCGAGGGCATCACCCACGGCAGCCCGGTCTGATCGGCGTACATGTCACGCCGCCAGCCTTCCATCGCGACGACTTCGAGTTGCGCGCCGATCGAGAAGACCTCGTTGAATAGACGGGCCAGCTCGCCGATCGTCATCCCGTGGCGCATCGGGATCGGAAACTGACCGACGAATGATTCGAAACCAGGCATCAGGCGAGCGCCTTCGACGTCCACGCCGCCGATCGGATTTGGCCGATCGCACACGACGACCGGGATGCCATGACGCGCGCAGGCGCGCATGCAGTTGGCCATCGTGTAGATGTAGGTGTAAATGCGCGCGCCGACGTCCTGCAGATCGATGACCAGCACGTCGATGCCACTGAGCATCTCGGCTGTCGGTTCGCGCGTCTCACTGTAAAGGGAATAGATCGGCACCCGTCGCCCCGGGTCACTGGCGTGGGGTGTCTCGATCATGTTGTCCTGCACGTCGGACCGGAACCCGTGCTGCGGGCCGAAGATCGCGGCCAGCGTCAGATGATCGGCCGCTGCCAGCCGATCGACGATGTGCAGGAAGCCGCGATCGAGCGACGCGTGATTGCAGACGATGCCAACACGCACGCCCGTCAGACGTGACGAAGACAGCAGGAGATCCGAGCCGAGCCTCACCATTGATTCAATTATCGGCATGCGTTGGCCTGAAGCCTAGAGCCGAACGTCTCGAACCTGCGGCCATTGCGTTGACTGGAACCATGCGGCGTTATAACGTTCGAAGGTTCTACCCACGAACTCTTAGGAGACGCACACATGTTGAAGGCCACAGCCGGGATCATGCTCCCGACGACGATCACGGGCTCGCTG
>DAINQP010000249.1:0-7705 GCA_036742665.1 Vicinamibacterales bacterium
CGCCATCTCGGCCACGACGAGGATCGCCGACAGTCGCCCGGCACGGCCTCCGCCGCCGGTGCGCGTTCCGTGTTTCAGCGCCCTATTCACGTCGAGCATCGAGAGCTGTCTGGCGGGCGCAAGGCCAAAGAGCAGCCCCGTGCCGATTGATATCGCGGTCACGAAGGCAAAGACGCGATAGTCCATCGAGTAGTCGAGAATCTGATCGAACCAGTCGCCGGCGATTTGATCCGATAGTCCCGCGCCCGTTGCCGCCAGCGCGAAAGCACGCACGCCCCACGTCGCGAGCCAGAATCCGGCGAAGCCGCCGAGGCTCGAAATCAATACGCGTTCGACGAGTAACTGGCGAACGATCCGGGACCGGGCTGCGCCAAGTGCGAGACGCACGGAGATCTCGCGCGACCGAGTCATCGCGCGAGCGAGGAGGAGGTTCGCCCAACCAGACTGAACGTGTTCGCCGTCACCTCAGTGGCATAAAACGTTTCGGGGTAGCCGTCCTCCTCGCTATAGGTTTGCTGCACGCCGTGGACCAGCGCCATGCCCTGAAATGAACGCGCTTGCGCGCGCCAGTCCTCGAAGTCCGCATACGACGCGCCGCCCGAACGCCGCGCGGTGACGTAGAGCAGCCGATCGTTGTCACGGACGCCAGGAAACCCCTTGAACAGCACCGTGGTGGTGATGGTGAAGACGATCACGTTGAGCCCGATGCCCGCCGCGAGCATGGCCACTGCGGTCGCGGTGAAGCCGGGACTCTTGCGCATCATGCGAACGGCGTAGCGCAGATCAGCGATGCACGATTCCATCCACGGCAGGCTGCGTTGATCGGCCGTCTGTTCTCGAGCGGCCAGGCGGCTGCCAAGCTTGATCGACGCACGACGGCGCGCCTCATCCCCGCTCATGCCTTGCTGCACGTAATCGGCCGTGGCGAGCTCCACGTGTGTCGCGAGCTCCTCGTCCAGATCGCGATCGGGCTGGCGGCCACGCAGGAACCCGACGATGCGGTGCCACTGCTCGCGAAGGCGGCCGCTCATTTCGCGCTCCCCGGCGACGGCGCAAGCACCCGACCGACGACGGCGGTGAGTCGCTGCCAGTACGAGGTCTCTTCCGCGAGCTCCCGCGTCCCGGCTTTGGTGATCGAATAGAACTTCGCGCGCCGGTTGGTCTCAGAGACGCCCCACTCGGCGGAAATCCATCGTCGCTGCTGCAATCGCACCAGCGACGCGTAGATCGTGCCCTGATTGAGCAGGACCTCGTCGCCGCTCAACTGCTCGATCCGACGCGCAAGTCCGTAGCCGTGCTGCGGCCCCATCGACGCGAGCGTTTGCAGCACGAGCAAGTCCAGCGTTCCTTGCAGCAGATCGAGCTTGGCAGGCGTGCGCTTCTCCTGTGGCATCGCCACATCAGCATGTCACGCCAGCTGTGGCATGTCCACAGGAGCGGCGGAGAATCAATTGCACAGGTGCGTCCGGACAGTGCAAGATCCCCCTACCTCGATTGCGCGACACGACGCGCAACGCTCATGTCCGAATCCGATCCTTCGTCTGAGTCCACAGAGCACTGGCACGGGCTCGATCCGCGTGTCGACCGCGAAGCCCTCGATCGTCTGTTCAGCGTGACGTACGAAGAGCTGCGTCGTCTTGCGTCGAAGGTCAAGAGCAGCGATTGGAGTACGAGCATCAGCCCGACCACGCTGGTCAACGAGGCATGGATGAAGCTGGCGGCGTCCCCGTCCTTTCGCTCGACATCGCCGCTGCACTTCAAACGGATCGCGGCGCGAGCGATGCGTCAGGTACTCGTCGAGGCCGCACGGCGGCGCCACGCTGCCAGGCGCGGCGGGGAGGACACGACGTTCGTGACCTTCGACGAAGCGATCGGGCAGCCCGCGTCAGCGGCCCACGAACTTCTCGCGCTGGACGCCGCCCTCGATGATCTCGCGCGCATCAACCCGCGGCAGGCGGCCATGGTCGAATGCCGGTACTTCGGCGGTCTTGACGTCGCCGAGGCGGCGGCGCTGCTCGACGTGTCCGAAGCCACCATCCACCGTGATTGGCGTGCGGCGAGAGCCTGGCTGGAAGAACAGATCGTACGGAGGCGCGGCGTGTGAGGCCGCAGTAGCAATATGGACAGCACGCGTTGGGAACGGATGCAATCGCTCTTTCACGAAGCGGCCGATCGTCCGACCGAGGCCCGGACCGAGTTTCTGAGAGCGGCCTGTGCCGGCGATGAAGCGCTCTTCGCGGACGTCACGGCGATGCTCGAGCGCGATGCCGGCCCTTCATCGTTGCTCGATCGCGACATCGCTGACCTGGCCGGACGCGTCATCGGCGACGGCCTCCCGGAGACACTGGCCGCTCAGAGGTTTGGTCCCTATCGTCTCACCCGGCTCCTCGGCGAAGGCGGCATGGGCATCGTCTGCCTTGGCGTCCGCGACGACCTCGACAGCGTCGCCGCCATCAAGATCCTGCGCGACGCGTGGATCTCGCCGGCGCGGCGCGAACGCTTCGCGAGCGAGCAGCGGATCCTCGCGCAGTTGAACCATCCGGCGATCGCCAGGCTGTACGACGCCGATACCCTGCCGGGTGGAACACCCTGGCTGGCGATGGAATACGTCGAAGGCGTGCCCCTGACCCGACACTGCCGCGCACGCGGCACCTCGATTGGCGATCGCCTTCGCGCGATCCGAAGTGTCTGTGAGGCCGTCCAGCATGCCCACCGGCACATGGTGGTGCATCGCGATCTCAAGCCGTCGAACATTCTCGTCACGGCCGACGGTCGCGTGAAGCTGCTGGACTTCGGCATCTCGCGTCAGCTCGATACGATCGATCGCGCGGCGGATCCCACCACGACCATCGTCCGACACCTGACTCCCACCTACGCCGCGCCGGAACAGATTCGCGGCGAAGCCACCACGGTTCAGACCGACGTCTACGCGCTTGGCGTGATCCTGTACGAGCTGCTCACCGCTCGAACGCCGTTCGATCACACCGGCCTCTCTCCGGCCAAGGCCGAGCAGACGTTGCTGGAGGGCGAGCCGCAACGGCCGTCGCTCGTCGTCCGGCAGACGGCTGATGGCACCCACGGCCTGTCGGCGTCGGCGTGGAGCGACCTCGACGTCCTGTGCCTGACGGCCATGCACAAGGACCCGTCACATCGCTACGGTTCCGTGGAGGCGGTGATCCGCGACATCGATCACTATCTGGCCGACGAACCGCTCGAAGCCAGGCCAGACACCCTCGGCTACCGGACGCGAAAGTTCATCCTCCGCAACTGGCGGCCGGCGCTCGCGGGCGCAGTGGTTCTGATGCTCGTCGTCGGGCTCGTCGGCTTCTACACCGTGCGCTTGGCCGCGGCGCGAAATGCGGCCGTGGCTCAGGCGACGCGAACCGATCGTATTCAGCGTTTCATGCTTCGACTCTTCGATGGCGGCGAAAAAGAGGCCGGCCCGGCCGACAACCTTCGTGTCGTGACGCTGATCGACCGCGGCCTCCTCGACGCGCGCACGCTCGATCGCGAGCCGCTCGTCCAGGCGGAGTTGTATGAGACGCTCGGCGCCATCTACGAACGACTCGGGAAGTTCGATCAGGCCGACACGCTCCTGCAGTCATCCATCGAGACGCGGCGTTCACTGCTTCCATCGAACTCTCCGGATATCGCTAGAGGCGTGACGGCGCTGGCACGGCTTCGCTCCGATCAAGCGCGGTTCGACGAAGCGGAACGGATGGCTCGTGAAGGGCTCACTGTCGCTCGGGCTACGCTGCCAGCGGACGATCCGCAGGTCGCCGATGCGACGGAGGCGGTCGGCGAGATTCTCGAACAGCGAGGCGAGTACGACCAGGCGATCGCGATGCTGCAGGAAGCCGTGACGCTGCGATCGAAACCGGGCGCGGACCCGTCCGATCTGGCCGCGGCGTTATACGAACTGGCGAACGCCAATTTCTATGCCGGCCACCTGGACGTTGCGGAATCGCTCAATCAGCGGTCGCTGACCCTGCACCGCGAGCTCTATGGAAACGCACACCCGCTGGTCGCCGAAGATCTGATCAACCTGGGCGCCATTCAGTACGAGCGTGGCAGGTACGTCGATGCGGAAGCGTTCTATCGGCAGGCGCTCGAGATCATTCGGACCTGGTACGGCAAAGACAGCTATCGCACCGCGTCGAACCTCACGATGCTCGGCCGCTGCCTCTACCAGGAGAAGCGGTTCGACGAAGCCAACGGGCTGTTGAGCGACGCGCTCGGCATCCAGGAACAGGTGTTTGGGCAGGTCCACCCGCGTGTCGCCTCGGCCCTCAACGATCTCGGCAACGTGGCGATGGGTCAGGAACGATTCGACGACGCCGAACGCCATTTCCGGCGCATCGGCGAGATCTATCGATCCGTCTATGGCGACAAGCACTATCTCGTCGGGATCGCCAGCTCGAATCTGGCCGGCGTGTACATGGCGCGGCGCGACTTCACCACCGCCGAAACTATGTACAGGGCGGCGGTTGCGACCTTCTCCGCGACCCAGTCTCCTACGCATCTGAACACCGGCATCGCGCGCATCAAGCTCGGTCGATCGCTGCTGCGGCAAGGCCGCACGGCCGAAGCTGAAGTCGAGTCCAAGGCCGGCTACGACATCGTCGCCAAACAAACGGCGCCGACGGTGAGCTGGCTCAAGTCGGCGCGCGAAGATCTTGTCGCCGCCTACGACATCCTGCGTCGGCCGGAGGAAGCGGCCAAGTATCGGGCAGAAGCCGCCCGCGTCGGGAAATAGATCGTCCCACCGCGTCGGCCGTGACAGTTTCGGTGTCGTTCCTGCGCAATGGATGGCTAAGCAACCGTCATCCACCATCCACACGCAGGAGACACCGTCATGGGCCTGATGCCAGCGGGACCGCATAGCCAGTTCACAAGGCTCGACAAACAGAGCGTCCTCGGAAGCCTGAAAGCCTGCGGCTCGCGCGATCCGGATGTGCTGTTTGCGCAGAAGCAGCAATTCGTCGCACCCGCCAAACAGCTGAAGCTGCTCGGCTACATCTGCCTCGCCGGCGGCGCCCTCTTCACGGTGACCATCATCCTCTCGTGGTTCGGCATCCCGCTGATGATCTTCGGCTGGTGGCTCCAGCGTTTCGGCAAGAGCAACATCCGGACGGTTGACACCGCCTACGAGGAATTTCTGGCGGCGGCACGCTTGTGAGCCGAGCTCGCCGGATTGGAGGAACACGATGACACGATTGTTCTTGACGCTGACGTTCCTCGCGCTCACGGCAGCTGCCGGCGCACAGTCATCCACGCCGCCGAAGGGTGGTGCTGGCCGAGCAGGTGCGCCGGCGACGCCGGCTGACGCCAACGGGTTCAGGATCGGCGACGTGGTCGAGATCAACACCGGACAAGGCTGGATGAAGGGCACCATTCTCTCGGCAAACGGAAACGTCTACCGCGTCCGCTCGCAGATCGGGATCGACACCACGAAACTCTACCCGGACGAAGTGCGCCGGATCGGTCCGCCCACGGCGAAGGACCGTGCGGCCGGGCAGTACAACCTGCACGACGCCGTCCAGGTCAACGTCAACGGAACATGGGTGGACGGCAAAGTCATTGCCACGCTCGGCTTGGAGTATCAGGTGGAGCTGCCCGGTCGGCGAACCGTATGGGCGAACGCGCAGACCATGCGTCCCGGCACCGCTGCGCCGAAGCCCGCGGCACCAAGAGCTGGGGGTCCGCCGAAGCCAGGTCTCACGAGCTGCGCAGGAAAGATCGAAGGCCGGTATGCGTCCACCGGCGGGCTCGCCACGATGTCGATCGTGTTCCGGTCTGGCAAGGCCGCCATGCGGCTCCCATACAGCCAGGAGGACGACGATCTCGAATGCTGGATGGGCGGCGGCAAGATCTACCTGCACAAGCCGGGCGAATCCCAGGACATGGCGCTCGACATCAACGACGATGGCACGCTGCAGTCGCCGTTAGGTGAGCTGAAAAAGAAGGGGAACCAATGAAGATCCTCAGCCGAGTATTGTTCGTTGCGATCGCTGCCGGATGGGTCTTCGGAGCCCCGGTGACGGCACAGAGCAAGAACCCAATTCAGGCCGCGAAGGACGCATACAAGAAGGCGCGCGAGGAACAGGCCAAGAAGTCGCAGCCGCAACCGGCGGCGCCGCCTCAGACGCCACAGACCTCACAGCCGTCGAATCCGGCGAACACATCGGCCGCTCGGCCCCAAGCCACGAGTGGCGACTGCTGCAGCCCCGACGCACTCAGCAAGATTGCTTCCTCTTTTGGCTTCCTGGACATCGTCGGCATCAAACTCGGCATGACCCCCGAGCAAGCGTTCGCCGCCGTGAAAGCCCACAACGGTCAGCTGAAGATCGACATCATCAACGCGCGCATGGAGGACCCTGACGGCGGTTACTCCGGCAGCTTCACGCGAGTGCCCCAGTTCGCGGTGGCACACACGGTTGGCTTGCGGCCCAACCCGAACTTTCCAGCTCTGTTCGTGGGCGCCGATGGCAGCTCGGATGTCATCGTGATCGAATTCACGATTCCGCCGAGCCCGCCGCTGGTCGGAAGGATCGTGCGCGAGGTGAACTTTCCGCGGACGCAGCTCGTCGTGGCCTCCAATCTGCTCGACGCGCTGCGCAAGAAATACGGACAGGAATCTCTCACGGGCATCGGCACATCATGGGTGTTTGACTCTGCGGGCAAGCTGCTGTCACGACCGTTGCAGGGGGACGAGAGAAACTGTCTGCCCAATGGCGCGCGCTTTGGTTGGAGTGGGATGCCGCAAGCGCAGGACATGGCAAGTGACTATCCCACTCAGCTGAGTGTGGCGCATTTGGAATCTGTCGGACTTGGCGCCGGCGAGACGTCCTCTGCCTGCCGCCCGTTCGGGATCGTCGAGGCCTATCCATTCGGTCAAAGCACCGCTCCCAACCAGCAACTGGGTAGCATGACCGTGCTTGTCCAAAGTCCCGCTCTGCTCTACGGCTCCGGGAAGGCCACGCATGACTGGCTCAAGGCGAGAATCGATGCCAGGGCCAAGCAGCAAGAGGATGCGGCAAAAGCGCGCTCCGCGCCCAAGCTGTGATTCGGCGTCTGGAACGACAGTGGGGAAACAGTTATGAAGACGCCATCGCTAGCCAGGGTCCTCGTGGTCGGACTGTATCTCGTGTCGATCGGATTCGCCGCCGCGCGCGCGCAGACCGCGCCCGGCCCGACGCCGCAGACACCGGACCTGCTGGGCATCTACCCGGGCATGTCGGCGGCTGCCGCACGCGCGCAGTTGCAGAAACGCTCATCGACGATCAACGTGATGAACAGCAGTCCACCCGATGGGTTTAGTCTCAGTCCCGATCCGATGAATCGGGAGATGATCAGCGTCTACCTGACACTGCCGCCCAACGATCAGGCGGTCTGGATGATTCAGCGTACTCAGACGTTCACGGAACAGAATCCCATGTCGCAGAATGCGCTGATGACCGCCTTGCGCGAGAAATACGGCAAAGAGACGTTGACCAACGATCGCGGCGGCGGGGGCCTGTATGTGTATTGGATTTACGAGCAGAACGGCAAGCTGCTGTCTTCGGCCGACATGGATCTCACTGGCTGCATGGGCATCAAATTCGTGAGTTATGTCCGCATCGGTCCGCCACGGCAGCCGAACACGCTCGAACAAAACTGTTTCCGTTCGTTCTTTGCCGTGACGGCGATGCTCAATCGAGGCGGC
>DAINQP010000250.1:0-2042 GCA_036742665.1 Vicinamibacterales bacterium
GCTGTGGATCACCAACGGCAACGAAGCCGATCTCTTCATCGTGTTCGCGACGATCAATCCGGACGCCGGCTACCGCGGCATCACCGCCTTCATCGTCGAACGTGGGACCGCCGGGTTCACGATCGGCAAGAAGGAAGACAAGCTCGGAATTCGCGCCAGCAGCACCTGCGAATTGATGTTCGAGGACTGTCAAGTGCCGCGCACGAGCGTGCTCGGGGAACCTGGCAAGGGCTACAAGGTCGCGATCGAGACGCTCAACGAGGGACGCATCGGCATCGGCGCCCAGATGATCGGTCTGGCGAAGGGCGCGCTGGATCACACCATTCGTTATACGAAGGAGCGCAAGCAGTTCGGCAGCGCCATTGCCGATTTCCAGGGCGTGCAGTTCCAGATCGCGCGTGCGGCCACTGAGCTCGAAGCGGCGCGGCTGCTGGTCTACAACGCCGCGCGTCTGCGCGACGCCGGGCGTCCGTTCCTGCGTGAGGCCGCCATGTGCAAGCTGTTCTCGTCAGAGGTGGCCGAACGCGTGACGTCGCTGGCGGTCAACCTGTTTGGCGGAAACGGATTCGTCAAGGACTACCCGGTCGAGAAGCTGTATCGCGATGCGAAGATCGGGCAGATCTATGAAGGCACCTCGAACCTGCAGCTGCAGACGATCGCGAAACAGATTCTTGCCTAGGTGGTAGCTGGTAGGCGCGAGTGGCAGCACGAACGTTGAACCTTCTATCAGCTACCAGCTACCAGCTATCACCTACCAGCTACCAGCTACCGGCTACAATCTAGAGATGAACGTAGGCATCATCGGCTGGCGCGGTATGGTCGGCTCGGTCCTCGTGCAGCGCATGCGCGCGGAGCGGGACTTCGATCTGGTTGATCCGGTGTTCTTCTCGACGTCACAAGCGGGTGCCGCCGCGCCCGAGATCGGCAAGCGCACAACGTCAGTCAAGGATGCCAAGGACCTCCGCGAACTGGCGGCCCTGGACGTCCTCATCTCGTGCCAGGGCGGCGAGTACACTGCCGACATTCATCCCAAGCTGCGCAAGGCGGGCTGGACCGGCTACTGGATCGATGCCGCACGACACCTCCGTATGGCCGAGGATGCGGTGATCATTCTCGACCCGGTGAACCGACCGGTCATCGATCGCGCGCTGGATCGCGGCATCAAGGACTACATCGGCGGCAACTGCACCGTCAGCCTGATGCTGATGGCGATGGACGGGCTCTTTCGCGCCGACCTCATCGAGTGGATGACCTCGATGACCTACCAGGCGGCGTCGGGCGGCGGCGCCAAGCACATGCGCGAGTTGCTGACGCAAATGGGCATAGCCCACAAGTCGGTGGCCGACCTGCTCGCCGATCCGACTTCGTCAATTCTCGACATCGATAGCGCGGTCATCGCGACACAACGTCGTGACTTCCCGGTTGACCACTTCGACTTCCCCCTCGCCGGCAGCCTCCTCCCGTGGATTGACGCCGATCTCGGGAACGGTCAGAGCCGCGAAGAGTGGAAAGCCCAGGCCGAGGGCAACAAGATTCTCGGCCGATCATCGCAGCCGATCCCCATCGACGGCATCTGCATCCGCATCGGGTCGATGCGCTGTCACAGCCAGGCGTTGACGGTGAAGCTGCGCCGCGACGTGCCGCTGGGCGAGATTGAACGCATGCTGGCAACCGCCAACGATTGGGTCACCATCGTGCCGAACGAGAAGGAATCGTCGCTTCGCGATCTGACGCCCACAGCGGTCAGCGGCACGCTGAACGTGCCGGTCGGCCGTCTGAAGAAGCTCGCGATGGGCGGCGATTACCTGCAGGCGTTCACGGTCGGCGATCAGCTGCTGTGGGGTGCGGCCGAACCGCTGCGCCGTATGTTGCGCATCCTGCTCGAGTCGAAAGCCAACAGGCAGCCAGAGCAATTGAGCGCATCAGGGCGGGTCTAAAGACCCGCCTGTACGGCGATACCGCCTACAGCGAGAACTGCACCGTCGCCTCGATCGCCGCCTGATCCAACTCCGGAATCGAGTGCAGCACCTGCACGTCGACAA
>DAINQP010000250.1:2142-7680 GCA_036742665.1 Vicinamibacterales bacterium
TCGATCGCCGCCTGATCCAACTCCGGAATCGAGTGCAGCACCTGCACGTCGACAACGCGACCGTCTGCTCCAATCCTCGCTTCGAGAATCACCACTCCGGCGATCTTTGCGCCGCGCGCCGCGGCAGGGTAAACAGGCGTCACGTGCTTCACTTTCGTCGCCGGGCGGAGAGTGCCGGAACTGGCGCGCAGATCCACTTCGGCCTCAGCCTGGACAGCCGAGGAACTCTGCGCGACCACCTCACCATCTCCCTGCGTCGAGAAGCCAATCACCACGTTGAACGCAATGGGTGCCTCCGCCGGTGGCTCGTAGAGCCACTGCCCCACCGACTCCTTCGCAGATCGAACGAGCGCGAGCAGCCCTCCGGTGAACGCGCGCTCGTCGCTCGGACTCGGCGGCGACATCGAACCGAGTACAGGCGCGCCTACTGTCCGGACCTCGGCGACAGTGCCGAGGTGATCGACGATGACGCGCAGCGTGATCGTCGCGCGTGCGCCAACCACTGCAGCTTCCCTTGGATACGGCGGCCGAACGACGCGCGTCCGCCGCGGAATGGGATTTTCAGGTGCGACGGGCTTGGCCTGCCGCTCGAGCGGGCCTGGTTCGCTGCGAGGAAATGCGCCAGCAATCTGCCACTGCTCACCGGCTCCGAGCGATAAGTCTGGCGCGGCGTAAACCACTGCGCCAGCGGCAACGAAGGTGATCCACAGGAACAACACGGCCTGCAGTGGTCGACTCGTCATGAGCGCGTCCTCGTGCCGCGCCCATGTCAGAGGCCGCATCGCATTAGACACCCAACAGGTCACAAGTTGCACCGGCTTATGGCTGCAGCGTGAATTGCACCGTTGCCGTCATGATGACGGGCACCGGCGCTCCGTTCAGCAATGTGGGCGTGAACTCCCACTGTTTCACGGCGTCGAGGGCTGCCTGATCAAGAAGGGGGATCGACCTCAAAATGTGCGCGTCCTGTACTTTGCCGTCCGGGCCGAGCAGCGCCTCGAGGATCACCACACCCTGCACGCTGGCGGACTGCGCGATCGGTGGATAAACCGGCGCAACGTGTTTGGTCTTCATGGGCACCTTCATGTTCCCACCGACGCGCACGGCGTTCGGCCAACCCGGAGGTGGCGGCGGTGGAGGCGCCGGCGGAATCGAAGACGCGGGCGCGGCGAACAGCGCCGGGGCGCCGTGAGTCATCATGCGCGGCTCCGCACCCGGCATGAAGGCGAACGTTACGTTGAATGCGATCGGGCCGTCGGCGGGAGGATCGTATTGCCATTGTTTCACGGCATCGATCGCGGCTTTCACGAAAGCCTCGCTCGGCGGTCCGACCGGTTCAGGTGTGGCACCGCGTCCGCCGCGCGCGCCGACTCCCGCGCTCCGGGATTCGGCCACTCGTCCCTGACGATCGATCACCACGCGCACGGAGACGACCACCATACCGCTCGTCTCGACTGCCGGATTCTGCGGCGCCACCGAGAACGTCCGCCGCGGGATGGGATTTTCCGGCGTGATCGGCTTTGCCTGCCGCTCAATCGGACCCGCCTGGCTGAGGTCGGCCACCGCAACAGACGGTGACGACGCGCCCGAGCGGCCCTGCGCGATCACGATCTCGCTGAGGGGGAAGACAGACGCCGCGGACCACGCACCGATCGCGATAATCGCTGTCATGGTCGCAACCGACACGAGAATTCGTCTCGACGACATGACCGTCTCCTTCGAAATCAACACCATTCGCCTGAACAGATGACGCCGACGTGCAAATGCGGCGGCCGCCACGTGGCTCGGCGTGTCGGCGAACACCAGCAACGCTTCGATATAGACCCGCCGCTGCGACGTCGCGAGCACCGTCAGTTCGTCCACGACTTCTTCGCGTGCCAACCGCACGCGCGCGACCAGCCACAGCACCGCCGGGTGAAACCACAGCACTGCCTTGACCACTTCTTCGGCGACGACCCAGATCCAATCCCGCCTGCGTACGTGAAAGAGCTCATGACAGAGGACGAGCTGTTGAATCTGCTCGGGTTGGTCGCGCAGCATCTCAGGCAGGAGAACGACCGGGCGACGGAATCCGAACGTCACCGGCTGCCCGTTCAACACATACCGGATTTCCGCTCGCGCACGAACCAGATCCTGCGCCTCTTCGTGGAAGACGCACGGGGATGCAATGGTCCCGGCTCGCCTCAGTCGGTGAAGCCGCCACAAGCCGAGGCAGACCCAGCACGCGCGAAGCACGACGCCCGTCACGAGCACCGATCCAACAAGTGGGACCCAATCACTGGCGGTAGCGGCCGCCGACGCTACGTGCGCGCCAGCGGGAATACTGGACGAGGGCAGGAGCGCGATCGGCATGGTGTCGGTGATCGCCACCACGACGGAACGGCGAACCGGGAGCCACGGCAGTACGAGACACAGCGCGAGCAGCGCACGCCAGTAGACATAGCGCACGGCAGGGGCATCTACGCGAACAAGCGCGGCCAGCCCGGCCCCTAGCGCGACGAGAAGCGCGACCTGCGTGCTGTAGGCCATGAGATTCCCGAGCAGCGTCGCGTCCCTCACTCCTGCTCCTCGATGAGTTGCTTAACGACGCGCCGCTGCTTTTCGGTGAGCTTGTTGTCCTTTGCCAGATGCACGAGGAGGCTCTCGGACGCCCCGTCGAACACGCGGTCCAGGAAGTCCCTGACCATTGCGCCGATCACCTGCTGCCGACGCTGTGCCGGCTTGTAGACGTGCGCGCGATCGACGAGGGTCTTCTTGAGGTAGCCCTTCTCCTCGAGGATCCGCATCATCGTCATCACGGTCGTGTAGGCGATGGATCGCCGTTCGCGCATGGTCTCATAGACATCGCGAACGGTGGCTTTCTCGCGGGCCCAGACGACCTTCATGATCGCCAGCTCCTGCGGCGTGAGCGTGGGGTGGGGCGTCCGCATATGTGTGGCGACGCATGCGTCGCATGTACGGGCGAGGCATGCCTCGCCACTACTATTAATTTAGTACTAAATGGAAGTCAAGCCGCGGGGCAAGGTCTGGAGTGCCACGGCCTCACGGAGCGCTTCCGTGCGTCCGGCGAACAGCTCGAGGGCGCGAACATCCTGAGCCAGGCGTTCGATGATATGTCCGGCGCGAAACGACTCAGCGCCGACGACCTGTGTGGCCCGCGCCACCGCGCGCTGGGTGGCGTCAGTCGCCAGCAGTTTGGCCATTGAGGCGTCCGCGAGTGACATCTCTCCGGAGGACGCCGACTTCCATGTCAGCATGCGCGCGGCATCGAGCTCTGTCGCCGAATCGGCCAGCAGTCCTTGAACGGTCTGCTCGCCGCCCGCACCGCGGTCACGATGACCGCGTGCAACCATCAGCGCTTCGTGCAGCGCCCGTCGTCCCATGCCAAGTCCGGCGGCGGCCAGAAAGACACGCGCGCGTGCCATGAATGGCTGCGTCGGGCCGGCGGGCGCAAATGGGGTGCGCTCGAATCGCACGTGACCACAGACCAAACCACTCAAGCCAGCCGTGGCAACTGGTTCCTGTGTTACACCCGCAGCATCGAGCTTTACTGCGGCGGCCGTGAGTGAATCACCATCTCTCACGCCAACGATCACGAGTCCGTGCGCCGTCAACGGCGTGACCCACGATGCGCGACCAGACAGCGAGCCCTGTTCGACGACCGGTACTTCATCTGAGGACAGCGCGATTGCGCCGATAACCTCGCCCTGAGCCAGCTGCGCGCTTGCATCGCTCTCGCCGAGTCCCATCGTCACGCCGGCATGCATCGCGAGCGCGATCGCGGCGCCGGCCGACTCCCAGGCGACGGCCTCAACGGCGACGACCGCTGACATCAGATCGCCTCGAGCATCGATGAGCCGCACACGCACGGCGCCAGCCACGATGTCATCGGCCGTGGCGCTCGCCGACAGCTCTCGCGCGAAGGCCTGTGCCCTCTCCTGCGATTGCTGCTGTGATTGGGACAGATTGAAATCCACGCTCACGCCATTCTAGGTCCGGCTGCCGCCTTCGCGAAGTGCGGCTTCGGCGGGCCAGGGAAGCCGGACACTACGTTCGTGCGAGACGCTCGAAGATCGGCTTCAGCCGCTGCGCCGTTACGCTGACCTCTTCGGGGAGGACGCGCGTATCGCCGATGACGGTCATGAAGTTGGCGTCGCCCACCCACCTCGGGACGAGATGAACATGTAGATGATGCTGGATGCCGCCGCCCGACGGCTTTCCGAGGTTGAGTCCGACATTGATGCCACCGGGCTCGTACGCCTCACGCAGCACGATTTCCGATCGTTGCGTGAGATCGGCGATCTCGTGCAATTCTTCGGCGGTCAGGGCACTGAGCGTCGCGACGTGCCGGCGCGGGATCACCATCACGTGACCGCTGTTGTACGGGTAGCGATTCAGGATGACGTACGCCGTGCGACCAAGATGCACGACCAGGGGATCGACGACGTGCGCATCGACCGGTTGTCCGGTCGCCGCCGAGACTTCAGCCGTGAGGCAGAAGACGCATTCGAGCTCGGACCTGTTCGCTTTCACGTAGTCGAGCCGCCAGGGGGTCCAGAGGCGATCCACCTCTGTTGGATCTCAGGCCTGCACGGCCGTATCGCTGCCGTTGGGGCCAGCGGCCGCGGCCGGAGACTCGACGTTCTCCTCCTCGCGGTTGATCAATTCCTTCAGCTCTTTGCCCGGCTTGAAGTACGGCACCTTCTTTGGCGGTACATCCACCTTGTCGCCGGTCTTCGGATTGCGGCCCTTGCGGGGCTCGCGCTTGCGCAGCCGGAAGCTGCCGAAGCCGCGGAGCTCAATCTTCTCGCCGCGATGCAGCGCGTCGATGATGCTCTTGAATACCGTGTCGACGATGACTTCCGAGTGTTTCTTGGTCAGATCGGAAACCCGCGAGACTTCCTCCACGAGTTCCGCTTTGGTCATGCTGCCGCCAGGCGTATTCACTCTGGTGCTCCTTGCAGGCCCAGGGCCCCGGGCCTCAGGCCTCAGTTGCCTGAGACCTGACTGCCCCGAACCTTGATACCTGATTCCCGAGGCCTACCGGTTTCTGAAGTGATCACCCAGTGTGGCTGTGCCCGTGCCCTCGCCGTCCTGGTACGCTTCCCAGTCAGCGCGGTACTCCTCGTTCTTCATCGCCCGGATGCTCAAGCCAATCTTCCGCTCCTGCGGACTGAGCTTAATGATCTTCATCTGGTAGGAGTTTCCTACCTGCAGATCGATCTTTTCGCCGGCATGCGAGTCGTCGAACTCCGACACGTGAATCAACCCCTCGATGCCCTCATCCAGCTCCACGAAGGCGCCGAAGTTGGTCATGCGGGTGATCTTCCCTTCCACGACGTCGCCGACGTTGTGGCGTGAGAAGAAGTCATCCCAGATATCGGTTGCGAGCTGCTTCAAGCCCAGTGACAGACGCTGGTTCTCGGCGTCGATGCTGAGCACCATCGCCTCGACGACGTCGCCCTTCTTCAACACCTCGGACGGATGCTTGACCCGCTTGCTCCACGACATGTCGGAGATGTGGATCAGGCCGTCGAT
>DAINQP010000251.1:0-7594 GCA_036742665.1 Vicinamibacterales bacterium
GCGACGCTGCGTCTTATGTTCGGCGGTCTTGCCGGCACGTGTGTGTGTCAGCGTCGCGTCCCTGCCCTCGAGGACGTAGACGACCTGCGTTCGATCGCTGCGCGCGACGTGAAACGTTTTGCCTGGAGCCACTTCTCTTACGGCCACCGTTACGCGCGTCCCGGTTTCGGTCTCACCGAGGACGTTTCGCACATGTCCTTCCGCCGTGGGCGCGTGTGCGCGGCTCCCGACGTCGATCACTGTGATCATGGGTTCTCCCTCACGCCAGTGCTTTGGGCCGGTACGCCTCGCGCGCGACAGCTGAAATCGGTACCGGCGCGACCGTCGCCCGGATCTCCACCTGCGCATGACGTTCGACCGTCGGCTTCGTCGTGCCGCGGCCTTCCTCGCCCCACACCAGTGTCACCTGCGTGCCGGGCTCGCTCTGCTCGTTGTTGAGGATCGCGAGCGAGAGCATCGCGCGTTCGTTGAAGTTGTAGCCGGTGTAAGTGGAGAGGCCGATCGTGGTGCCACCGCTCACGACCTTGTCGTAGGGCAGCGTGGCGTAGTTGGCGAGCGGCAGATCGATGTACTTCGTGATGTCGCCGCGCTCGTGGAACAGCGATCCCATCGCCCGCTCCACATCGTCGCCGTTCCAGACCAGGGTGACCTTCTTTCGTGGCGGATTCGCCGCCATCTTCTCTAGCGCGGCACGGCCGACGAAGTCGTGGTCGAACTTTACGAACGCACCGTAGCCGAGATCGTACGGCGTGAGGTAGTAGTCGGCGATGTTCCTCGAATAGAAGCTGCCGCCGAGCGAGGCCATCGCCTCGTAGCTGGTGCCCTTCAGCCACTGCCGATAGGCCTTCATCGCATCGCCCGTGTAAACGGCCGGAAGCGGCGACGGAATCCATCCGGACTCGAGACAGCTGGTCGGGTAGGTGCGGGCGCCCACCTGTCGAAGTCCGAACTCCTTGCCGGCTTCGACGATCGCGTTCTTAACGTCTTCGCCCTGTTCCCACGGGCCGAAGATCTCCCAACCTGGTTGCCCAACCATTCCGTGGCGAAGCGCGCGCACGCCGTGGTTGGCGATCTTGATCAGCCCGATATTGAAGAACCGGATGTCGGGGACCGTCTGGCGCGTCAGCTTTTCCACCAGCTTCCCGGCGTTCGGTCCCTGGATTTGATACCGGTAGAATTTCCGACGTCCCTGATTGACCGCGGATCGCTCGTCGCGCTCCACCTTGGCGTTGTACTTCCCGGTCTCGAGGTTGTAGTGCACCCAGTTGCCAGCCGGTGGACGTCCGACCAGGCTCAACTTGTTGTCGTCGAGATAAAACAGGATCGCATCGCCGATGACGTAGCCGTCCGGGGTGCAGGCGACGAACTGTTTGGCCTGATTGACCTTGAAATTCTTGAAACTGTTCACCCCGAGATCGGAGAGCAGCTTCAACGCGTCGGACCCTTCGATATACAGGTCCGACATGTGATGTGACTGGTCGAACAAGGCGCACGTCTCGCGCCACGAACGCTGCTCGTCCCGCCAATTCGTGAACTCATGACGCACGACCGGAAAGGCGTAGGGCCCGATCTGTGAGTTGCGCAACAGCTCAACCGGGTTTCCTGCAGCCTGCAGCGCCGCTTCGAGGTTCTGGTAGCTCATAGAAGAGACGAATTATAAGCGACGCAGGGCTCTGACGATCAGGAGATGCCCGGCCAGCGCGGCGAGCACCATGACCGCGGGCAACCATACGAACGGCGGATAGGTGACGAATGTCACTACGCGGTCGTCGCCGAACAGTCTGAGCAACGGCATCGACGCGATCGCAACGGAGACGACGTTCAGCAGCAAGGCGAGCCCGAGCACGTTCCAGACGGCCACGAGACGACGCCCGCCAAGTCCCCTCTTCACGAGACCGGCGACCAGGATCGCGGTTGCGCCGGTGACGATGTCGAAGTTGCGCCCGGAATAGCTCATTTGGATCGGCATGATGCCTCGTGCGACGAGCGCATGCATCGCGAGCTCCAGTGGCAGTCGGAAGCCTTGAATGGCGACGAGCGTCCACAGCGGAAGGTGCTGCGCAATGCGCGTGCCGACGCGGCCAAACGCGAGAATCACTGAGATGACCACCATGCCGACGATGACCAGGAGGAATGGTGGCGGCGTGCGGTTCCATTGCTGCAGGATCCCGCTCATCGCGGCCACCCATGTCAGGGTCATCCACGCCGCGGCATCGAGCGCGACGATTACCGCCGCGCGGCGGGCTGCCGCTTCAGTGGACCCCGAGCGGCGCCATGTGGTGAGCGTGGCCCACACCAACGTCGCGGCGAGCATGATCGGCATCAAAACGAACGCCGCAATCACCGGATCACTGAGTTGATAGGCCGGCATAAGGATCTGGCTCTGTCCGTGTCCTGTTCGCGCTGTTGTATTCTTGAGTTTGAGCCTTGAGCCTGAGACCGCTTCCCCCGTCCATCCTTGTGATGGATCACGCGCGCAGCCTTCATCCTGCTGTTCAGGCGCTCGCCGTGCACGGCCGCGTGATCGTCAGCGATGAACGTCACGACGTCCGGGCAGACGCGATCTCGAACTCGCCCGACATCATCATCGTCGATGCGCTGGCGGAAGGCACGTCGATCGAGCAGCGGGTGGCGGCGCTGCGGCGGAATCCCGCATTGGCGCTGGTTCCGATTGTCGTGACCGGAGTTCCGGTTGCGGAGTCGGCGATGATCGTGCGTCTGTTCGAGGCTGGTGCCGATGATTGCGTGGCCGATCCGCTGGCGCCCGAGCTTTTCAGTGCGCGCGTGTGTCGGCTGCTCGCGCGCCGGCAGGTCCCGCCGTCGGATGCGATCGGCCGGCTCGCCGGCGGCGTCGCGCACCATTTCAACAATCTCCTCACCGTCATTCTGATGTCGTCGGAGATGCTGCTGACGGAGCTGCAGGAGGGCTCGCGTGAATGGCGGCGCGCGCGTCAGACGCACGATGCCGCTTTGCGCGCCGCAGATCTCACTGGACAGCTGCTCGCGTACTCGGGACGGCAGATGCTGTGTCCGGTGAACGTCGATCTCAACGTCACGATCCGTGACCTGACTGCCGTCATGCAGGGTGTCGTTGGTGAGCGCGTCAGGCTCGAGGTGTCGCCGGAAGACGGGCTACCGCCGGTCCGCGTCGATCCCGCTCAAATCCAGCGAGCGATCCTCGACTTAACCACGTACGCCCGTGACGCCATGCCCGATGGCGGAACGCTGACCGTCGAGACGAGGCGTGTCGTGCTGACCGACGTGTATGTCGCACAGCAGATCACGGTACAGCCGGGCGTCTACGTCCTGCTCGCCTTCAGCGACACCGGTTCGGGGATTGACGCCGACATGCAGCTGCACCTCTTTGAGCCGTTTTACTCGAAGGGAAAAGGCCCGGCGGCCGGGTTCGGCTTGTCCGCGGTTCATGGCATCGTGCGGCAGAGCGGTGGGCATATCTGGGTTTACAGCGAGCCCGGCCACGGAACGACGTTCAAGATCTATCTGCCCGAAGCCTCGTCCCGTGATCGTGCGATGGCAATGCCGCCGCGGGTTCGGTCACTGCCACGTGGACGAGCGTCAGTGCTGCTCGTCGAAGATGAGCCGGGGTTGCGCGACGTTGCGCGACAGGTTCTCGTGAAGTGCGGGTACACGGTGGAGACCGCGAGCAGCGGCGAGGAAGCGCTCGAGCGCTGCCGCGATCGACGGGTCGAACCGGATCTGCTGATCACCGACGTCGTGATGCCGGGTATGAGCGGCAGTCAGCTCGTCGCGCATCTGCGTGCGGCGCGCGACAACTTGCGGGTGCTGTACATGTCGGGGTTCACCGAGGATGCGGTGGTGCATCACGGCGTGGCGAGCGGAGAGTACTTCCTCTCGAAGCCCTTCACGCCCGCGGACCTGGCGCATAAAGTACGGGAAGTTCTTGGCATAACCGGCGACCTCATCTAACCGGAGCTCAGCCTATGGTCTCGCGTCTGCTGGCCGCGTCTGCCGTCGCGGTGACAGTGTGTGGGTGCGCCAGTGCCGTTGGCGCGCAGGGTGCTCCATCCGGTGGGCACGTGCACTACGTGCAACCGCCGCCCGCACAGGCGGCGCAGACATCGGCGACGGGTGCGATCGCGCCACGTCTGCAGAACCTGGGCTCGCACACCTTTCCGGTGTCTACGCGCAATCACGACGCGCAGACGTTCATGAATCAGGGCCTCAACCTCGCCTACGCATTCAATCACGCGGAGGCGCGCCGCGCGTTTCGAGAAGCGGCGCGGCTCGATTCCGAGCTGGCGATGGCGTATTGGGGCCAGGCGCTAGTGCTTGGTCCGAACATTAACGCGCTGATGGAGCCCAACGAGGAGCCGCAGGCGTACGAGTTGGTGCAGAAAGCGATGTCATTGAAGGGGCGCGGCACGGCGCGCGAGCAGGCTTACATCGAGGCGCTGGCCGAGCGGTATTCAGGTCGCGCTGCAGATCGTCAGCCGCGCGATGTCGCGTACGCGGATGCCATGCGGCGTGTACACGAGCGGTTTCCCGACGATCTCGACGCGGCGATGCTCTACGTCGAGTCCGTGATGGATCTGCGGCCGTGGGGCTACTGGCAACGCGACGGCGCTCCACACGCGCGCACCGACGATATCGTCAGGCTCACGGAGCAGGTGCTGACGCGTCATCCGCAACATCCCGGTGCCGTACACATGTACATCCATCTCATGGAAGGCACCGCGACGCCGGAGAAGGCCGAGCAGGCGGCGGATACGCTGCTGATGCTCATGCCCGCCGCGGGTCACATGGTGCACATGCCGGCGCACATCTATCAGCGGGTCGGGCGCTATGCGGATGCGATCAAGAGCAATCAGCTGGCGATCGCCGCCGACGAGGATTACATCAGCCAATGTCGTGCGCAGGGCCTGTATCCGATGGCCTACTACCCGCACAACATTCATTTTCTCTGGTTCGCGGCAACTGCTGATGGACAGAGCAAGGTGGCGATCGAGTCCGCGCGGCAGCTGGCGTCGAAAATCGACGATGACACGCTGAAGAACCTGCCGTTGACTGCGGGATTTCGCATGGTGCCGTATTACGCACTCACGCGGTTTGGCCGATGGGATGAGATGCTGAGCGAGCCCGAGCCGCCGGCGTTCAGCGCGGTGCTGCGCGCGGTGTGGCATTACGGGCGCGGCCTGTCGTTGGTGGCGAAGAATCAGATTCCGGCGGCCGAGCAGGAGCTGCGTCGTCTGATTGCGCTGACCGGGGATCCGGCGATGAAAGAGTCGCTGTTCTCGCCGAACAGCGCGGCGGCCATCGTCGCGCCGGCCCCGGCGGTGCTGGCTGGCGAGATCGCCGCGGCGCGTGGTGACTACGATCTGGCGATCTCGCAGCTCGATCGCGCGGTCCGTCTCGAGGACAGTCTCGTCTACACCGAGCCGTCGGAGTTTCACTTCCCGCCGCGTCTCGCGCTGGGGGCGATCCTGCTGCAGGCGGGTCGCGCGGCGGAGGCGGAGACGGTCTATTGGGAGGACCTGCGTCGCAACCGGGAGAATGGCTGGGCGCTGTTCGGGCTGTTGCAGGCGCTGCGCGCGCAGAACAAGTCGGCGGAGGCCGCGCTCACCGAGTCGCGATTCAAGACCGCGTGGTCGCGCGCCGACGTCACCCTCACCGCATCCCGGTTCGGCCGATAGGTCGGCGATAGGGCGGGGTCTGACCCGGGGTCTGACCCCGGGTCAGACCCCAACGACAAGTGACAACTCACGTTGTCGGCTGGCGGTGGCTCACGGCTCCTCGCACGGCTCCTCCGTGTCGAACCAGGTCTCGCATTTCCGCCAGCTGCTCATCCGCAAGCGCCTCACCACAGATCGCGCGCCAGCACTGTTGACGTATCGAGGTGGTGTTGCCGAGAGCCTCATACAAACGATGGGGAACGATCAGATCGTCACGCTCCCCGAGTGCATGAAATCGATAGCTTGACCATCGATACTCCTCGAGTCGTCCTGTGATTCCCGCCCTTACTGGATTGAGTTCGACGTACCGCATGCACGTGAACCAGTACGACTCGGAATCGATCGCGAGTGAGCGATACCGACCATCGAACAACCCTCCCGTGCGCTCGTATCGTCGGTTGAAATAGTGCACGTATGTTTGTCCGACGTTCTTCATCGTCTTCGACAACGCGCCTTCAACGCGTGGAGTAACGATGAAATGAATGTGGTTCGTCATCAGCACATAAGTGTGAACGTCGGTTTCGTGCGTCGCTGCCGCTGCACGGAAGATTCTCAAAAAACACTCGTAGTCCGACGGTGCGCGAAAAATGTCAACGCGGTTGACACCTCGTTGAATGACGTGGTGCGGAGTCCCTGGGACCTGCAAGCGGTGTCGGCGAGGCATGTGGCGAGGACTGCACAAACCGTCGCAGATGCGCAGCGGCGTTTTTCGGCCTGATCTTGGCGTATGCTCGGTACAAGCGTTCAAGAGCTGACAAATCGAGACCTCGCGAAATCAGCAGATTCTGCGAGGTCGTAGAAATGGGGTCTGACCCGGGGTCTGACCCCGGGTCAGACCCCGCCCCAGGAGGCGCCATGTTGAAAGAGTTTCGAGAGTTCATCTCTCGGGGCAATGTGCTCGACCTCGCCGTCGGCGTCATCATCGGTGCGGCGTTCGGCAAGATCGTCACCACGCTCGTTGAAAATGTCATCATGCCGCCGATCGGACTGGTCCTCGGCCGCATCGACTTCTCGAGCCTCTTCCTGATCCTCGACTCGAGCAAGGGCATCCCTGCCTCCCTCGCCGAAGCCAAGACCAAGGGCATCCCGGTGATCGCCTACGGGCAGTTCATCAACGACATCGTCGGGTTCGTGATCGTCGCCCTGGCGGTGTTCCTTCTCATTAAGCAGGTGAACCGCCTGAAGCGGCCGGTACCAGCCGCCGCCGCGGCGACGAAGGATTGCCCACATTGTTTGATGGCGGTGCCGCTGAAAGCGACAAAATGCGCGCACTGCACGTCGGACTTGAGAGAGGGCGTCCGAGTCGTCTGACACGCGCCGCCGCGTGACGCGCCCGGGACGCCTGAAAGTGGCCCGCCGAAGCGGCGCTACATCTCGACCTGCACGCCCAGCTCGACGACGCGCTCCGGCGGCAGACGGAAGAACGCCGTCGCCCGCACGGCGTTGCGCGCCATCAGCACGAACAGCTTCTCGCGCCACATCGCCATTCCCGCTCGCTGCGTGACGATGATCGTCTCGCGGCCGAGGAAGTAGATCATGTCCTCCGGATCCAGATCGACGCCGTGATCGCGCGCCACGCCAAGCGCCTCCGGCACGTGCGGATCCTGCATGAAGCCGTACTGCGCGCGAACGTTGTAGATTCCGTACCCGTACGATTGCACCGTGATCTGATCCTTCGGCGCCACATACGGCACCGGCGCCGTCGTCACCGTCAGCACGACGACGTGCTCGTGCAGGATCTTGTTGTAGCGAAGGTTGTGGGCCAGCGCCGGCGGCGTGCCCCGCGGCTGCGCGGTCATGAAGACCGCCGTGCCAGGCACGCGGGTGGGCGGTGTGGCGGCGATCGCCGAGACGAAGTCCTCGAGCGGAAATGCTCGCGCCGT
>DAINQP010000252.1:0-7537 GCA_036742665.1 Vicinamibacterales bacterium
CGCCTACAGCATCGCCGCCGCGTACGCGCAGCTTGGCGACGCGCGCAAGGCGGTGCGGTGGCTCCGCTCGTCAGCCGATACGGGGTTCCCATGCGCGACGTGGTATGCCCGCGATCCACTGCTCGATCCGCTGCGCCGCGATGCAGGCTTCATGCAATTGATGGCGGAACTGACGAAACGCGAGGCGTCTGCGTCCGCGAGATACCCGAAGCCGCAATAAAACATTGTGGGCCAGAAATCCCGGCGCACAAGGTGCTAGTCGGTGTTCGACCGCGATGGTTCGAATTCATGAGGCAGCGCCTCTAGCGTGACCGCGTCGTTTTTCGTCATCGCCGTTGACATGACCGTGCTCGTCCATGTGGTCAGGCCAATGAGCGGCGGTTTGCCGAGGTCGCCGCTGATTTTGGAACAGGTCTGAGACCCTTTCGCGAGTGTGCCCAAAGTCCATGGGCTCTCATCGTGAAATCAGGCGATTCTTCCGGCCGAATTTCATGAAGACGCCGGTCTGAAAAACCCTGGCCTCCGCCAACGTAAAATGTCGATCCGCGAAGTGCTGTTTTCAGTTACACTTACCGTTTGCGGTGAGGTGGCCGAGAGGCTGAAGGCGGCGGTTTGCTAAACCGTTGTAGGGCCTTTAAAGTCCTACCCAGGGTTCGAATCCCTGCCTCACCGCCAACTTCGCTCCGCTAACGCGTCGCTCGTTGACGGCTCGGCCCGTCTTCCCGTTTGAAGCGACGTGCTTCGCCCGTCGCTATCGGCACCGAATCCCTGCCTCACCGCCAACCTTCACTCACGTTTGCCACCATCGCGCAAGCGTAATACCCCGGGCGACGCTCCCATGACTACACGCATGACCCTTGTTCCGGTGATGGCGCTCGTCGTCTTGTCGCCATCATTTCAGGTATAGCGGCCGCGCAGTGGATCGATCATCCGACGCCAGGCATTCCACGCACCGCCGACGGCAAACCCACCTGACCGCGCCCGCGTCGCGGACCGCGGACGGCACGCCGGATCTTCCGGGCTCTGGGTCATCGGCGGTCTGGGCCACGCCACCAACATCACGACGGTCGATGCTTCGGTGGGCGCAGAAGGCTGCCGAACGATCCCAATCCCACCTGGATGGGAAAGTCGGCGAAGAAGGTGCCACCTGCGGTGCTCGCGCGATATGCCGGCAACTGCGCGGTGGAGATGCTGGGCACGTGGAGAAGGCGATATCAAGGCGACGCGAAAGTAGTCCTTCAATTACCGTCCCATTGACCCGAGCGCCCACGCCGCCTGACGCCGTACTTTCGGGCTGGTGTCCTTGAGCGTCGCGGCGAGTGCATCGCTCGCGCGGCGATCGCCGATCGTGCCGAGTGCCCAGGCGGCCTGCATGCGCACGCTCTCGTCCTGATCCTTCAGCGTCTTGATCAGGCCATCCACGGCGCGGCGATCGCCAATCGCGCCAAGTGCCCACGCGACCTGCGACCGCACGCCGGCGTCGCTGTCGCCGAGCGCATCGATGAGGGCATTCACCGCGACTTCGGCGTCGAGCGCGCCGAGCGCCCACGCGGCCACACGCCGCACCGGCGGCTCGCGATCCGCCATCGCGGCCAGCGCCGGCGCCACGCCGCGAGCATCGTCCAACGCGCCGAGCGCCCACACCGCGTTACGGCGCGCGACCCACTGCGGCGCGCGTGATGCGGCGATCAGCGACGGCAGCGACTCGGTGCCGATCGCGACGAGGGCCGCCGCGGCTTCCTCCCCTGGCGTGGTCTGATGGTCAATGTCCTTCCACCAGTAATGACGATCCTCGCCGCAGACCTTCGGATCGACGGGTGAGGCATCCGACAGGCGCTCGACGAGCGCCGCGATCGCGTCTCGCGACGCAGATCCCATTCGCTGCAGATCGCAGGCGGCGATTGTCCGCGTGCGCGGGTCCGCATCGCGCAGACGCGCCGCAAGATCCGCAGTGTTCTGACCAGCCACGTAGGAGATCAGCGCGATCGCCGGCGACGAGGACACGGACTGCGGCTGTCCTGGCGTGGGCTGGACGAGCGAGGCGACGAGCGTCATCGCCGCGCTGACCAGCGCCAGCAGCGCGTCAACGGTCGTTTTGAAGAAGTCAACGCAGAAGGGCATGATCGGCTCCATGCTAAGAAATCAGCACCTCGGGCCGAACCGCCCCCTCGCGTAGTGTCCGGCTTGGCCCGGACGACACATCGGGGCGGCTCGAGTTGTTACCGGATCTGACCGAGCGCGAAAACGGCCTGCTGGCGCACGTCGGAATTGGAGTCTTTCAATGCGGCGATCAGCGCGTCGGTCGCGCGCGCGTCGCGGATCATACCGAGACCGTGTGCCGCTTGCTGTCGCACTTCGGGATCAGCATCCTTGAGGGCTGCGATGAGCGGATCGACTGCGCGGGCATCGCGCATCTGGCCCAGGGCGAATGCGGCCTGCTGGCGCACTTCAGCGTCGGAGTCTTTGAGTGCCTCGGCCAGGAGGCTCACGTTCTTCGGATCACGCTGCCGGCCCAGCGCGAAGAGGGCCTGCTGCCGCACCTCCGACGACTTGTCCTTCAGCATCGCTGCAATGACGTCCGCTGGAAGTGCCGCGCCCATCCGCACGAGCGTATGCAACGCCTGCTGCCGCACTTCGTTGTCTTCGTCCTTGAGCGCCGCTGTCAGCGCCGCAGCGATCTTTGGATCGACGTTCGCCGTACGGCCACGCTGTGGCGCCGGTTGCGGCGGCTGTGCCCCCGACGTGCCCGGCGGCTGTGGCGGCTGCTGTGCGAACGCGATGTTCACGGCGTCGCTGACCGCGTCCGCGATATCGATATCCAGGAAGAGTTCCGGTGTCACGGGTGGCATCGGGACAACCGGCGCTACCGGCGCGAGCTGTGCGGCAATGAGCGGCGGCATCGGTGTCGGCGTCACCACAACCTTCGGCGCACGCGGCGTCGGTGTCGGTGTGGGAGTAGGCGTCGGCGTTGGTGCAGGCGTCGGCGCTGGAGCGGCAGGTGCCGACGGACGGCCCTGCTCTTCCGCCTCGGCCGCTTTCGCGACTGCCCGCACACCCGCGAGCGACACGATCGTCACCATGGCCACTGTTGCAAACGCAACCATGGCGCGGCGAGTGGGTGAACGGCGGGGCAGAGCAGGATCGAGAATCGCCATGAGTCTTCCCTCGAGCTGTGAGCGGTGCGCCATTGTCACGGCGGACCAGGTGGGCCAGGCATCGCTGCGCAGCGAGCGGGCGATGTCGAGCAAGTGATCGGCGTAGTCAGAACCGCGTGTGCCGGCGGCGAGTACCAGATCGTCGCAGGCGCGTTCGCGCTCAGCGCGCAGCCGCTTCGCGGCGAGCCACACCAGTGGGTTGAACCAATAGGCTGCGCACGCCAGGTGCGCGAGTATCTGCGTCACGCTGTCGCGGCGCTTCACGTGCGCGAGCTCATGGAGCAGCACCACGCGCTGCCGCTCGATCGGCCAGTCCTCGGCCTCGTCCGGCAACAACACACACGCGCGCATCAATCCCCAGGCCATGGGCATCGCGTCCTCGTCGCCGGTGAGGAACGTCACGTCGCGCTCGATCCCCAGAGATCCGGCGAGGTGCTGACCAAGCGGTGCCCACACCGGGTCGGGCATCGCGCGACGCGCCATCCACCAGACACGTGTGGTGCCACACGCGAGACGCGCGAGCACGAGCAGCGCACCAGCGAGCCAGATCGTCGTCGCTGTCGAGAGCAGGGTGGCTGGCGCCGCCTGACGCGTTACCTCCGTATTCACGCTCGGTGTCAGCGCCGGAATCGGCTCGAACACGGGATCGGTCGTCGCGGTTGTGGGCCTTGCCGGCATCGGTACGGTTTCGACCACGGCTGGCGACGCGGGCAGGACGGCGATCGTCCACGTCGGTGCGACGGAGGCGAGCACCGGCATCAGCAGCGCTGCGCCAAGTGCCACGGCCCAGATCTGATGCCGGGCCGCTGCTGAACCGCGCGAGAGGAAACGGGCCGCGACTGGCGCGATCGCCAGCACGACGGTGACCTTGAGGATGACATCAACGACCGGCGACTCAACGAACATGGCTAGGCTCCCTGTTTGCGGGCCTGGTCAATCAGCTTCTTCAGACGATCGAGCTCGGCGTCATCCAGTCGAGACGAGGAGACGTCAAGCAGGGCGGACATGGCCTGAGACGTCGAGCCGTCGAAGAAGGTTTGCAAAAGATGGCGCATGGCCGAGCGCTTGGCGTTGTCCCGCGCGACTACGGGCGCATAGAGGTAGCGCGGGCCATCCTGCTCATGGCGGATGTGGCCCTTCTCTTCGAGGATGCGCAGCAGCGACCGAACCGCCGAATAGCTGGGCGCAGCCGGCAGCTCGGCGCGGATGTCGGCGGCCGAGGCGCGACCGAGCTTGTAGAGCGCGTCGATGATCTGCCGCTCACGGCGACTGAGTTGGTGGTGCTGAGAAATTGGCACAGTGCTAAGAACTTGGCACACGCCGGGGCGGCTGTCAAGCCCCGCGTTATTCGGGGTGTTTAGCTCGCCGGTTTGAGGCTCTTGAACACGGCCTCGACGAACGTGTCCGTCGTCCACCGACCGGTCGTCGCACCGTAACGTGAGTCGTAGTCGTGCGTGGGCCTCGCCGCCTTCACTTGCTCGAGCGTCATGCCTTTTCTCACCATGGCCTCGATCCGATCGCGCACGATCGTCACCATGTCGCGATACTCGAGCACGTCGAACTCGTCGCTGATTCGCCCGTGACCCGGAACGATGAACGTGCCGGCCTCTTCGTGATGCGCCGGTACCGCGAGATCGAGCACGAGATTCAACCCGTCGATCACGCCCTGCACGTTGCCGCCCTTTTGAAGATCGATGACCGGATAGCTGTCGGTTCGATAGATGTCACCGGTGGCGATCACGTCGGAGCGCCGGAAGAAGACGATGCTGTCGCCGTCGGTGTGTGCCCTGGGCACGTGAAACATCAACACCGGCTCGCCATTGAAGAAGATCTCCTTCTCGCGGTTCACGAATGTTTCGGTGGGCCAGCCGCTGGTCGGGAGAGTGTTCATGCGGCTGAGCACATTGTCGTGCGCGACGATCTGCACGGCCGTCTGCGACGCGCCAGGCGTGTTGATGATCGTCCAGTTGTAGGCGGAACCGAGCACCTTGGTCAGGCTCTCGTTGCCGCCGACGTGATCGGCATCCGCGCTGGTATTCAGGATGTAGCGCACCGGCTTGCTGACCGGCGTCAGCCGCTTGATCTCCGCGAGCATGCGATCGGTCAGCACGCCCGACTTCGCATCCACCATGATCGCGCCCGATGGTCCCACCTGCACGACGACGTTGCTGCCGCCGCCGGCGAGCAGGTGCACGTTGCCCTGCACGTGCAGCGTATCGAGTTCTCCCGTGTCAGGGTTCTTCGCCTGACTGACACGCGGCGCATCAGCCGTGTTCAGGGCGCGCGCTGGATCAGCCTTGAGCTTCTTCTGGTACTCGGGATAGATCGTTTCGGGACCGCCACGCGTCGGCGCCTCGGGCACGCCAGTGCGCGTGACCATCTCGAGAAGAAACGGGTTCTCTCCCGGCAGGTAGTGCGGCACTTCGCCTTTCGCGCGGCCGCTGATCTCTTCAACGTACTCGCAGGGCCAGAGCCAATTGCCGTTGTCCTGCGTCGCGATTTGAAAGTCGGTCGTACGAATCATGGGTTCGGCAAGATAGACGGGGTCGGTAATGATCACGACGTGCGTCAGGTACTTGCCATTGCGAATGAACCGCTCGTAGAGCGTCGCCTGATCGCTCTCGGGAACACCGTTGCGGCGTAGCCAGCCCTGCTTCAAGTGCGTGGTCTTCACCGTGAGGACGTTGCCTTCCCAGGTCCCGGTCGAGAAGCCCATGAATGTGTGTGGCGCGAACGGCGACGGATGCGGGCGGCCGTCCATCCAGATCGTCCGCGTCTGCTCGTAGGTGCTGATGTAGTGCTTGATGGCGACGACGCGCTGTGTCTCGGGGTCTTTCTCCTCCCAGATCCGCAGCTGCAGTGGGCCGTGGTAGATGTAGGGCGCGACGTGAACGCGGCACTGATGTTCCTGCAGCGTCAGGCGCGACGCGTCCCAGCTGTCGGCGAAGAGCCGCGCGGCGCTGTTGATCGGCAGACCGAGGTAGTCGCCGAGATCGGGACCAGGTCCGCGATCCTGCTCGTCCTCGTGGTTCCGGTACGGATTCCAGTTGCCGGCCAGAATCGCCTGTGCGGATGCGATCTCGCAACCGACGAGGACGGCGAACAGCGCGAGGATTATCAGCCGTGTGGTCATACCTTGTATCCAGTGTTCGAGAAATCTACACCAAGCGTTGTCTACTTACACGTGTGCGATATGGATGTACGGTTTTGCCGGCTCCTGATTGGCGTCTCCATAGTGCTTGCCGCCGCGTGCGGTGGATCGACGCCTGTGAATCCAGTCTCCTCGACGCCATTGCCCCCTGCGCCGGCCCCACCGCCAGGCCCACGCGCGACCATCTCGGGGACGGTCTGGATTCATGAGGCCAACGGCCTCAGGCCTGACGTGAACCGGTGGATGTTCGGGTGGGTGCAGCAGGCCATCGTGGGTAGCACGACTGGGCAAATACCGACCGATGGCAACGGTCGTTTCACCTTCACTGTGCCACTGGGAGCCCAGGTGCGGCTCCAGGGGTCGCACACTGATACCTACCAGCCGTGTCAGGTTGTCGTGCGTGCTGATGGTGACGTAACACGGGATATCCACCTTGTCGCCGATCGGCAGCAGCTCGGCGCACAGATTCCGGCAGAGCTGCTGTCGAACATGCCCTTCGTCTCAGGCGTCGTGTACGAGCAGACTGGTGACTCAGGACGAATGCCACTCGCCGACGTCCGCGTTGAACTGGATGGTCTTGGTGGACTCGGTTGGGTGGCGGCGACGACGCTGACAGATGCAAGCGGCCGCTACATCCTGTGCGGCCTCGCCGACGAGCCGTCCACGTACCTGTATGCCTCGAAGTCCGGTTACAAACTGTTTGAATCCGGGGTGAGAGTCGGTGGCAATACCACCATCGATATCGAGATGCGTCGATAAGCCGCACCCGTGGCCGGCTGACCGCAAGAAACGTCAAGAAGCGCGACGCAGGCCTCTTCTATCATTCTGGCGCTGATGCCTTCCGACCGAGAACTGCTGCAGCTGCTGCGCGCGATTCGTCGTGGTCTCGACGCCAACGTCTCGCTCGATGCACTGGCCTCGCGGGCTGGCTGGTCGCCGTTCCATCTCCACCGCGCATTCACGCAGATGGTGGGCGAGACGCCAAAACAGTACACGCTGCGCCTGCGTCTCGAAGGGGCAGCCGCGCGGCTGCTCGCCAGCGACGACTCGATCGTAGACGTTGCGCTCGCGGCTGGATTCAAGAGTCATGAAGTGTTCACGCGCGCGTTCCGTCGTCACTTCGGGCGGACGCCGGCCGCGTATCGGTCCACGGCGCTTGCCGGTGCGTCGCCCGCGGTGCGGGCACGGCACCGGGCGATCACGGACGCGACGGGTCCGTGCGTTGGGCTCA
>DAINQP010000253.1:0-7451 GCA_036742665.1 Vicinamibacterales bacterium
CGATCGCACCTGTCGTCGGGTTGGCCGCGAAGGTGCCCTCGAAGCTCGACCCCGGATTGGCGGCGACGTACTCGATGCCGAGGTCGCGCAGCACCTGCACCATCAGGTCCGAGCCGGGCCGCACCGCGGCACGCGCGTTCCCGCCGGCCGGTGGACGCACCGCCCCAGCATCGCGCTCGAGCTGAGTCGTCGTTGGCGGCGGCGCGGGACTGTTCGATCGGCCCCCAACGGCAGGCTGCGTCTGCGCATTCACGCTCTCCGGGACGTGAGAGGCAATCGCTGCAGCGCCGGCGGCCGCAGTGGCCGCACCCTTCAGAAAGCCACGACGGTTGACGGCGAGCTTCTTGGATTTCGACACAGGCTGTTCTCCTGGTATGCGAGGAGGAATTATAGATGCTGGAAGACGCGGCCGCATACGGGTGGGACGGACCCCGTTCGGGACGCAGTCGGGCGATCAAACGCAGAGCGCATAGAGGTCGCAGAGTGGCTCCGTGTTGAAGCCGTCACCGTGTTGTTTAGCGGTAGGATCCGACCCCAGATGGCAAACACGACTCTTGCGTGCGTCCTGGCGCTCACGTTCGCGATCGTGGGGCGCGCGCAGTCCCCCGCGACTACAGACGCCGTCTCGCAGCAGGCGCGAGTGGACGCACAGTTCAAAATGTGGCGGACGACGGCGACGCAACTGCTCGCCCGCGCGGAGGTCAAAGCGCTGCGGCTGAAATCGGTCGAAGTCGAGGCGTATACGGCCGTCATCCTGGACGCCGAGCCCCGTGCACGCGTCGATCTCGCCGACGCGGCGCGGCGAATGGCCCTGCTGCACAAGGACCAGGACGCGACTTACGACATCGTCGATACCTGGACCGGCATGCAGCAGTTGCACCAGAAGGTCGCTCGCGCCGCCGCCCCCGAACGTGCCCGCCTGCTGACCGCGCTGAAGGCGAAACATCTGTCGGCACAGGCATCAGCGGCCCTGGCGCGTACCGAGGAGAGCGCCGTCGGAGGACGCGCCCCGACGGCGGAAGGACGCGAACGCGCGAAGCAACTGGCTGATGCCGCGGTGGCTCTCGCCCCTGACTCGCCGGACGCCCGCGAGGTGATGGGCGATTTGTTCATCGACGCCTCGGAACCGGAGTCTGCGGAAGACGAGTTCCGGAAGGCGCTGATCGGAGAGAACTCGGCGGCGCTACGGACGAAACTCGCAGAGGCCCTGCGGCTTCAGGGAGACTTCGACGAGGCGATCACTGAACTTCGCGACGCGATCAAGCTCGAGCCAGGATTTGCGCGCGCACACAGCGGACTCGGACTCGCCCTCAGAGCGCTGCGCAATCTCCCGGAGTCCACTGCGGCGTATGAAGAGGCGATCCGCCTCGACCCCGATTTGATCGATGCGCACAACGGCCTCGCCGTTGTGCTCGCCAATCAAGGAAAGCTGAACGAGGCCGTGGCGCAATTCCGCGAGATCATCCGCGTCGATCCCGATTCAGCGATCGGCTACTACAACCTGTCGTATGCCCTCGCGGATCTGGATCGGGATGTCGAGTCCGCGGCAGCCCTGCGCGAAGTGGTACGGATCAACCCCAATCACTACAACGCGCGATTCAACCTCGGCGAGTTGTTTCGTCTCGAAGGCAAGTACGACGAATCAGTGAAGCAGTTTCGCGAGTACCTGCGACTGGCCCCCGATGCGCCGCAGAACCGGCGCAACATCGACCGCGCCAAAGGTTACATTCAGAAGTTCGGCGAGCCGTAACACGCGTAGGGGCGAGGCATGCCTCGCCCTACGGCAGGATCTCGCAGTCCCCGTAATACTGCTCCGGAGTCGAGGTCGCGCCAGGCAGTGGCACGGCGAAATACTCGTGGCGTGAATGAACCACCTTCAGCTTGCCGCTTTTGTCACCGACGTCGAACACCGTGGTGATGTAGAGCGGACCGGTTCGGAACGACTGCATGAGATGCAGATAGCCTTCCGCCAGACGCACAGTCACCTCTGAGCTCACCGTTCCGCTACGTAGCTGCGCGGTGCCGCTATCCGGATCGATCGAATCGAACCTCAGGACGAGCGGCGTGGACTGCATCGTCGCGTCGGGCGAACCGTCTTTGCCCCAGGTCCCGACCGCATGGCGCGGGAACGAGCATCGCAAGGTCTTGGCGCTGGCAATCCGTGACTGCGCGGCGTCGGTGACGCCGACGCTTGCAAACAGCACAGCCGCGAGACTCGCAGCACGGAGTATGACTCTCACCGCACATCACCTTTTCGCACGATTGTAGTTCCACTCCGGAGTAGGAGGATCACGCCGGCGATCATCAGCGACATCGAAATCAATTGCGCCAATGTGAAGGGACCGACGATACGCAGATTGACGCGGATGAACTCGATCGCGAACCGCGTCGCACCAGCGAGGACGAGATATCGGCCGAAGACGACTTCGTCGGGGACACGGTGGCGGCGCCATCTGACGAGCAGCCAGGCGATCACGACGAGCGCCGCGGCTTCGTAGAGCTGCGTCGGGTGCACGGGCACGGAAGTCGGCGGCCGTCCCTCCGGAAACGCCACCGCCCAGGGCAGATCGCTCGGCCGACCGTAGTCGTCGCCGACCATGAAACATCCAAGACGGCCGATCGCATGACCAATGGCGAGCGCCGGAGTCGCCGCAGCGAGCGCTGGTATCAGCGCTACGCGCCGGCGATGCAGCATCCACACACCGGTGCCAACACCGCCAAGCAGCCCGCCGAACCAGCTCAGACCGCCACGGCTGAAGAGCAGATCGGCGATCGGCTCCTCCCCCGAAAACTCGATCGTCCACAGCAGCTTGGCTCCGATCAAACCACCGACGACGCCCGCGACCGCTGCGTCAGCGGCTTTCTGGTCGAGGCCGCTGCGTTCCAGTTCCCGTGTGAACACCCAGATCCCGACGAGCGCCGCGATACCGACCAGCACGCCGAAGCTGGTGATTTCGAACTCGCCGATGCGGAACAGGACCGGATACATCGTCTAGCTCATTTTCCTGGTTTCCCCTCCCGCGCACGAACCTGTGTTCCCGGACGCAGTTCGTCAGTGGCGCGCCCAACGATTTGATCGCCGGCGCGGAGATCTCCGAAGACTTCCACCTGTGGTCCAGACGTCAGTCCGGTCTTGACGTCCACCCATTCCGTCTTCCCGTCTCGAATCCGAATGACGAACGTGCGATCCGTCGTCGTCGCGATGCTCGTCGTCGGAACGAACAGCGACGGTGCGGATCGGTGGATCGGCCACCTGACCTGCGAGAAAGTCCCGGGTGCAAGCCGGCCGTCGCTGTTCATCACGTCGAGTTCGACGGCCATCGTTCGTGTCGTCACATCAACGGCCTGCGCGATCCTCGCCACTGTTCCCGAGAAGGTCGCTCCAGGGTAGGCGGCGACCGTGAACGGAATGCTGGTCGCCGCCTTCATCTGAGACGTATACGCTTCGGGCACCGGCACAACCAGACGAAGCCGCTGGTTCTGGACGAGAGGCAGCAACGGCGCCGCGGACGATGACGCATTCGCCGGTCCCACGAGCGCGCCCGGATGGACGTTGCGATCGGTGATCACGCCATCGAATGGAGCCGTGAGCCGCAGATACCCTTCCATGTCGCGAAGCGCGTTCAGCGACTGGCGTGCCGCTTCGATGCTCTGTTGAGCTGACACGATCTGGCTTTGGCCCACCTCCGCCGCCTTCTCGGCGACCACCAGGTCGTTCCCGGCGACTACGCCAGGCGTGGCGGACGCCGCTTTCAGTTTTTCGTATGTGCCCCGGTCGGCCTCCGCTTTGGCGCGCGCAACCGACAATTGCGCTTCCGCGCCCTGCAGCTTGGACTGCGCTTCCCCACGCTGGGCGATGACCTCCGGAGCTTCCAGCGTGACGAGCACGTCACCCGTCCGGACACGCGAGCCTCTGTCAACGTGAACGGCCTTCACGAATCCAGCGACTCGCGGATAGATCGCCACGGATTGAAACGCGGTCAATTCACCGGGCAGAGACAATTCGACGTTGAGCGGTTGCTCGACCACCTTTGTCACTTCAACCGTCATTGGATCCGCCGCCGCCGTTGCGCCTGAGCCCGACGTCGCCGCACCACTGCCTCCGCACGCCGCAGCAGCGATCATTACAAGCACTGAGCCGAGGTAGCGAACCCAATATCGCGCTCGGCCGAATCCGTGACTGACGGAATGGCGCACTTCGCGGATCATTGCGCTGTGTGTCATGGCAACGACGGTCGCGGCGACACCGAGATGGGGCGCGGACTGTATCCGAAAGCGCCCGACATGCGTCTCGACGCCACGCAGCAGTTGTCCGATGGCGAGCTGTTCTACATCACCGAGCACGGCATCCGCTTCACCGGCATGCCCGGATGGCGCACGGGCACGACCGCCGGCGAAGAATCCTCTTGGCATCTGGTGCGATTCATCCGTCACCTGCCGACCCTTACAGCGGCCGAGCTCGACTCGATGAAAGCGCGCAACCCCCGATCGCCTGAAGAAATTCGCTTCGAGATCGAAGAACAACGCTTTCTCACTGAAGGAGCGCAGAAATGAAGAACTGGATTGTGGCAGTCGTCGTGATGGCCGCACTCGCCAGTCCGGCAATCGGCCGTGCCCACGAAGGGCACCTGCACAAGGCCCTCGGC
This sequence comes from Vicinamibacterales bacterium, assembly GCA_036742665.1. Classification (GTDB taxonomy): domain Bacteria; phylum Acidobacteriota; class Vicinamibacteria; order Vicinamibacterales; family UBA2999; genus Gp6-AA40. Next base: position 4,647 of record DAINQP010000253.1, read on the forward strand.
ACGATCGCCAGCGTCCAGGGCGAACACGTCGAGATCAAGACCAATGACGGGAAGTCGATCACGGTAATGCTGGACACGAAGACGACGGTGACGCGCGGCAAGGACAAACTCGACGCGACCGCGCTGAAGGTCGGCGACCGTGTATCGGTGGAATACATGGAGGAGAAAAAGATGATGATGGCGCACAGCATAAAGCTCGGAACCACGACACAGGCCGCCAAGAAGTAACCGTCCAACCCATAGACCTTACCGACGCGACGCGTGGGCTGCTGCCCACGCGAGCGTGACGCCGACTGCCGCCATACTGGCCAGCACACGTTGATGCATGAGCATCCGAAGCATCACGCTCGATCGACGGGCGCGACTGTCAAACCGTCCATGGGCGCCAACGTCCCGATGCACGGGCTCATACAGGTTATCGGGGCGATCGGGGGCCACGGGATCGTCTGTCTGCTGCGAATCGTAGCCGACACGAGCGAGATACCGATCGATATAGCCCGGGGCCACGGTGTTGCCGATGGTGGCCTCCAGGGTCGGCCAGCCTACGAGCACTTCGCGTCGGCGCTGGTCGGCGGCCCAGATGATGGCATCCGCGGCGACTTCGGGTTGGAAAATCGGCGGGACCGGTTGCGGCTGTCGGGGCATCCGGCTGCGAGTCCAGTCGAATTGCGGCGTGTTCAACGCCGGCAGCTGCACCATCGTCACGTGGATGCGGCTGCCGTCGTGCAATAACTCGGTACGGAGCGATTCGGTGAAGCCCTGGAGGGCGTGCTTCGCGGCGCAGTATGCGGATTGCAGCGGGATCCCGCGATAGGCGAGCGCGGACCCGACCTGTACGATCGTACCGTGATTGCGGGGCACCATTCGCTTCAGCGCCGCAAGGCTGCCGTACACCGCCCCCAAGTACGTCACGGCGGTCACCCGTTCGAATTCGCCTGGTTCCATCTGCAGGATCGGTGAGAAGACCGACACCATCGCGTTGTTGATCCAGACATCGATCGGGCCGAGCTGTCGTTCGATGTGATCGGCTGCGGCCTCCACCGCATCCGCGTCCGAGACGTCGGTCGGGACGGTCATCGCCTTCGCTCCCGCCGCTTGCGCTTCCCGGCGTGCGCCATCGAGTCCCTCGTGGCCACGGGCGAGCAACCCCAGCGCCGCGCCGCGGCGCGCGAGTTTCCGAGCGATCGCTCGGCCTACGCCTGCTGAGGCTCCAGTAATGACGACCACTCGGTTTCGCCAGTCAGCCATCCTCTATTGCGCAGCAACTGGCGTACCCAAGGTCACCGAAGAGGTGCCTCGGCGGATTCGGTACGTGCGATGCAAGGTGTTCTGCGTAGAGCCCGACACGTGAGTGGACGATCCGACGCGAGCACATTGCAAAAGACATCGCCGGTGTGGCTCGAGATGCGCCGTAGCGGCGAGGCGATTGACCCGCATCACAGCCAGCAGCTCACATTTCACGGCTACACGGTGCTCGTCACCGACGCCGACGGTTCGATATGCGGCGGTACCCAGGGACTCTTCGACTTCGACACTCGCATCCTTTCCAAATACCGCTTGCTCGCCAATGGCGAGGTTCCGCGATGCGACACCAGCGCCGCCATCGCGAGCGATTACTGGGCTGCACACCTGACGGTGCCGCGTCCCGGTCAGGACGCCCACGGACCGCAGCTACCCCAGGACGCGATCGCGATTGAGGCGCGCCGACGGGTCGGTCGTGGGATGGTCGAGCAGCTGATCGTGCGTAACTTCAGCATGGCGGCGGCCGACGTCACGCTTCGACTCGAGCTCGACGCCGATTTCACGGATGCGATGACATCAGATGGCGCCGCGCCCTACGAGCGAATCACGACGCGCCGCTGGGACGAACGAACGCGCACCTTGACATTCGATCACCGCGCAGCAGCCAATGGCCGTCGGCTGCATCGCGCCTGTCGCATTCGTGTGGTTCACTCCGAGTCATCACCCACGATTCACGATGATGCGATCGGCTTCACCGTCTCGCTGCCGGCGCAGGCGTCATGGACGGCAACGATGGTCTATGAATCGTTGGTCGATGATCGGTGGCGTGTTCCAGATATTGACGACGTCGCACAAACGAGTGCCTGCGATCGGCTGCGCGAGGAGTGGCGGCAGCAGCGTGCACAGGTAGATTCGCCGCACCCGGTCTTGGCATCGGCGTACGAGAACGCGGCGGAGGATCTCTTCTCATTGCGCGCATGGGAATTGGACGCGGCGGGAGACGCGTGGATACCGAACGCCGGCGTGCCGACCTACACCGGGGTATTCGGGCGCGATTCGCTGACCGCGGCATGGCAAGCGGCGCTCATCGGCCCCGAGATGTTGCGCGGCTCGCTGTCGCACATCGCCGCCACACAGGCACAAGACGACTCGGCCTGGCACGATCGCGAGCCCGGCAAGATGGTACACGAGATACGGCGCGGCCCATTGTCCGAGCTCGAGCTGATCCCTCAGCGCGCTTACTACGGCACGCAGACCACGTCCGCAATGTTCGTGGTCGCTCTATCCGAGTACTGGCACTGGACCGGAGACACGGCCGCACTTCAACACTACCGTGATGCCGCGCTTCGCGCGCTCGACTGGGCGCGATGCTACGGCGATCGCGACGGAGACGGCTTCCTCGAATACGAGCGGCGTTCCCCGCTGGGCTTGAAGAATCACGGCTGGAAGGACTCCGACGAAGCGATCCGCTATCCGGATGGCCGCCTCGTGGACAATCCGATTGCCACGATTGAGGAACAGGCCTTCTACTGGCTCGCGATGCAGCGGATGGCCGAGATCCTG
>DAINQP010000254.1:0-7334 GCA_036742665.1 Vicinamibacterales bacterium
CCGACCGTGTGCGCGCCGGCGATCGCGATGCGCCCCGTCGTGCGTGCCTCCTCCAACTGTGCCGCGGTCGGTCGTGTCATGAAACCGCCGGTACTCGCACCGGCGATGGTGATGACCATTCCGAGTCGAAGCGCCCATCCGAGTGCACGATCATCGAAGCGCTGACGCCACAGCGCGACGGCGACCGCGACGCTGGTCACCGTTTGCACGACGATCGCCACGCCCATAGTCGCGAAGAGCGCGCCGTCGATCATCGTCCCGATGTTGAAGTGACTGGTGGTGCCGCGCCAGGCCTGCGTGTCGATGATCGCGACCTCGAGGAGCAGGACACTGGCCGTGACCCATCCCACCACTCGCCGTATGCGCGGCCACTGCGGCAGCTGAGTGAAGATCGCGGCGAGCGTCAGCATGTAGATGGCGGTCGAAATAGCGAACTTGGCAGGCTTGAGCCAGGCCGGAGCGCCGGTGATCACCCGGCCATCCCCGGCGAGACCGATTACGGATACCGCCAGCACCCCACCCATCAGCAGCCCGGCCGCCGTCAGCACCGGACTACCGGCCCACAGTCGCCGCAGCACCGCTCTCAGCCGATTTGCCAGCGATTTCATCGGTTCCCCCCTGGCAACCTATCAATGTTGCCGTTGTCAACATTGCGAGCATAACCTCCGATGTTGACTCTGTCAACATGTGCTCGTACGCTTGAGTTCATGCCTCGCCGCCCTACGACCGCTCCTGTGCGGAAGCGCGCCAATCGATACCACCATGGCGACCTCCGCCGCGCGTTACTGCAGGCGGCCGTGCGGACGATCCACAGCCACGGCGTCGGTGGGCTGACACTGCGTGGCGTCGGCAGCACGCTCGGCGTGTCGCGAACGGCGTTGTACCGGCATTTCACCGACAAAGGCGCGCTCCTCGCGGCGGTGGCCGCCGAGGGATTCCGGATGTTGCGTGAGGAGACGGCCCGTGCGTGGGAGGACGGCGAGCGCGGACTGCGCGCGTTCGAGGCGATGGGCGTCGCCTACGTACGATTCGCGCTCACGCACCCGTCGCATTACCGCGTGATGTTTGGCGCCGACATGTCGAGCGCTGGTGACGCCGATCTGGAAGAAGAGGGCGGTGGCGCGTTTCAGGTACTAGTCGATGCGCTCACCGCGTTGCAGAAGCAGAAACTCGCCCGTCGTGACGACACGCAACAAATGGCCCTGTTCGTCTGGTCCGCTGTCCACGGCGTCGCGATGCTGGCGATCGACGGACGCTTGGGACAGCAGCCCCTCGTCGTTGACCGCCTCACTCAGTACGCGACGGATCGAATTCGCGTCGCGATCACAACGTAAGCTTTGCTCCGATCCAGAACGCGGCCGGTGCGCCGGGCGCCACGAACGTTCCGTGACGCAGTGGGAACTCGCCGTTCGACGAGGGAAACGGACGAGCGCTGAAGGTATTCGACTCGGTGAATCCGTTGACACCAAGCTGTGACGCGGTAGCGTACTGCCGGTCGAAGAGATTGTTCACCTGCAGCAGGATGCCAATGCGCGGCGTCAACTGATAGCGCGCGCCAAGATTGACCACCGCATACCCGGGCGTCGAGCCAGCGCCCAGGTAATACGCGCCATCGGGTTGATGCGCGTTGTTCTCGTTCCCACGCGCATACGAGCTCGAGGTGGACACCACCCCGAGATCGACGAACACGTTCGAGCGAATCGTCAGCTCGCCGAACGCCTTGAAGACATGACGCGGGATCAGCGGCATGCGCGAACCGGGCTCGATCTCGATCGCGCCTTCGAGTCCGGACCCGGCGTCGTTGCTGCTATTGCTCGCGCCGTTCAGCGTTTCAGGACTCTGAAACGTCGCATCGAGAAACGTATAACCGGCGCCGACCGTGACACGACCGAGCTGCGTGTCGGCAGCGGCCTCGACGCCTTGCCGTCGCGTGCTGCCGAAATTTCTGAAGTAGCCGAACCCGGTCTGCTCGGACATCACAAACAGAATGTCGTTGCGGTTGTCGGCGCGGAAGTAGCCGGCATGCCATCGCACGCGCACCGGCAGGGTGGCGCGCAGACCGGCCTCGAGCGTTCGCGTGGTGACCTGATCGAGCGGCGGGTCGCCGGCCATCGCATTCGGCAGCTTGCATGGCGACTCGGGATCCGCACAGCCAAGCTCGATCGACGTCGCGGCTCGGCTGCCCTCGCCGTATCCGATGTAGGCATTCACGCGCCGCGGCAGATCGATCGTCAGACCCGCGGCCGGGTTCAATCGGCTGAACGTGTGCGTGCCGTCGAGCGAGCCTGTCCCGCCGCCAGGAGTGATCGCGTCGAGGTTCTCGACGACCGTGCGATTGAAGCGGCCTGAGACCGTGAGGTGCCAGCGCTCGTGCAGCCGGAGCGTGTCCGTCGCGTAGAGACTCGTCGTTCGCGTCTGACCATCGAGATCGACAGGCGCATCCGTGAAGGCGCCGGTTCCGGAGATGCTGCGATCGGGATTGAGATACCCGAGCTCGGATGATTGAACGAAGTGTGCGGCGCTGTCATCGTACGCACCGCCGACGGTGAGTTGATGTCCGCGACGATCGGAGGCGTGCAACCACGTAATTTGCCCGGACGCTCCTGCACTGCGCTGACGGGTGTTTGTCCGATTCATCAACCCGTTGCACGTCTCTTCGGGCTCATCCTCCTCTACCACGTCGCTGAGACATCGTCTCGAAGGAAACGGTGTGTTCTGCGCGTTCTCACCCGGCAGATACACCACTTGATCGAGGGAGTCCTCGTTCAAGTCGCCGTTCAGCGTCTCTGTCCCGATGTGACGAACGTACACGCTGCCCGACAGTGTCAGTCCGTTTCGCGGCGTGTGACGGCCGGTCAGGTTGAGGAATACTGAACGGTTGTCGGTCTCATCCGGCTTTGTGTACACGCTCGAGTAATCACGATCCAGGAAGCCGGTCTCCTGCAGACCGTTTCCATTCAGCGCGTTCGAGGCATAGCCGACGCTCAGGCTGGCATCGGTCTGCGGGCGCTGCCATCCGAGCTTGCCGAACACTTGCGCCACATCGGATGCGGAATCGTCGCGCCAGCCATCCTCCTGGAACACATTTCCGGAGAGGTACCAGTTCAGTCCACCGCCGCGTCTCGAACCACCGTGCTCGAACTCGATCGCTCGCCGCACATGACTGCCATACGTCGCCTGCACCACCGTGCCCGGATCGCGGATGCCGTTCTTCGTCTCGAGGGCCAGCGCACCACCCAGCGTGTTCAGTCCGAACAACGGATTCGATCCGGGCATCAGCGCGATCGACGAGATCGCCAGTCGGGGGATGAGATCCCAACTGACGATGTCACCGAAGGGCTGGTTGACACGCACGCCGTCGAGGAACACAGAGAGGCCTTGGGACGTGCCGAGCAGCGGCGACGCCGTGTATCCGCGATAGCTCACATCCGGCTGAAACGGGTTCCCTTGAATCTCGCTGACGTGGACGGCATTGAGCCGCCGGTTCATGAAGTCCGCGACGTCGAGCGCACCCGAGGCGACGATCTCTCGTTTAGTGGCAGTCTGAACGGCAGCGGCAATCTGATCCACGGGCAGATCGCTGCCTTGCAATGGCGTGTTGCCAACCACCGTGATGTTGATGATGAGCGGAGCTGGCGTCTGCGGGTCTGCCGGCGTCTGGGCGGGCGCGGCCGCCGAGGTGTCGGTCGTTTGTTCCTGTGCCGCCGCTGGCAACGCCAACAGCGCTAGCGCAACGGTTATTGGGGCGAAGAGCCCGCGCACGGCTAGTGATACTCCCTCGATATGCATTCGTTCGCACGGCCTATCTTCGGGCGGTCGAGTCACAGCAGAGGCTGTGGAAACGGCGCGCCTATACAGGGCGTATTCGGATCAGAACGCCTGCTCGGGAGGAGGTGTCCCCGCCGGTTTGCCGGACGCCCTTTAATTCCAGTATCCTATTAAGCCCGCTGGCTTTTAGGTCCCGTGCGGACGCGTCCAGTTCTCTTCCGGCTCGAGTTCGCGGAGCAAATGATGACACGAAGATCTCTGGTGGTTGGCTGCTTGGCAACAGCGGTCTACGTGGGCGCGCTGTACGCCCAGACCGCTAGTCCGCAGCCGACACCGGTCTCACCCAAGCCCAGGCAGGCAACACCTGCTGCTGGTCGTCCGGTCCAACCCCAGCCGGTGACGACCGCGACAACTCCCGCACCTCCAGCCCTTTCCGTCGAGGATCAGCGCGCGTTTCTCACTCAGTACTGCGTTGGTTGCCACAGCGAAAAGATGAAGGCCGCCGGGCTCGACTCATCACGTCGCCTGACGATGGATGCGCTCGACCCCGGAAACGTGGACAAGGATCGCGAGAAGTGGGAACTGGTCGTCCGTAAGACGCGGGCGGGACAGATGCCACCGCTCGGCGTGAAGCGGCCCGACGCGGAGAAGTTCGACGCGATGATCACGTCGTTTGAGACCAACCTGGATCGCACGGCGACTCCGTTCACGCCGCCGCCAGGACTGCATCGTCTCAACCGTACGGAATATGCGAACGTCGTGCGCGATCTGCTCGATCTGCAGATCGACCCGGGCAAGTATCTGCCGTCTGATGACTCGACCTCCGGCTTTGACAACATCGCAGGGGCGCTCGGACTTTCGTCCACGCTCGTCGAGGCGTACGTGTCAGCGGCGCAGAAGATCAGCCGTCTCGCGCTCGGTTATCCGGAAGAGCCGACGCTCGTCGTTTATCGCACGCGCGAAGACACGTCGCAGGAATACCACGTCGAGGGCATGCCGTTCGGCACGCGTGGTGGCATGCTCGTTCCACACACGTTCCCCTCTGACGGTGAATACACACTCACCGTGACGCCGATCTTCGGTGACAACATGTCGCCGACCGGGTTCGGATCAGTGCCCTGCGAGCGCCTCTCGATGCTGCTCGACGGCGAAGAGCTCGCGCTGGTCAACTGGCAGGGCGGCGGGCGCAATCAGCCAACCAACTGCGGTAATCGCAGCGGCCGTGCGGCGGGGCCGGCCGGGCCCATCGGCGGCGGGGGACAGTCCGGACCGGAGGCCTTCTTCGGGGGACGCGGCGGCACACCGATGCGCGTGAGGTTCAAGACCACCGCTGGGACGCACACGATCGGCGCGACCTTCCTTGCGACGAACTTTGCGCCGCTGCTCGATCTCGACAAGCACTTCATGCGCTCGACGGTGCAGACCGGCCCCACCCCGGGTTACACGTTCTTCCCGCATGTCGGCACGATCCGCATCGAAGGGCCGTTCAACGCGACGTCGGCAAAAAATTCGCCGAGTCGTCAAAAGATCTTCGTCTGCACGCCGAAGGCCGCCGCGGAGGAAACCGCCTGCGCGCGCCGGATCATCAGCAACCTCGCGACTTACGCCTTCCGTCGTCCTGCCGGGGCCGCTGACGTCGATCTGCTGATGGAGTTCTACCGGTTTGGTCGCAAGGAGAAGGACTTCGATCTCGGCGTCGAGATGGCACTTGCGCGGGTGCTGGCGTCGCCCCAGTTCATCTACCGCATTGAAGAAGAGCCAGTAACCATTCGCGCCAATCAGCCGTATCGCATCAGCGATGTCGATCTGGCGTCGCGTTTGGCGTTCTTCCTGTGGAGCTCGGCTCCCGACGCGGAACTGCTGCGCATCGCCGCGCAGGGGCGTCTGAAGAATCCCGCGGTGCTCGAGCAGCAGGTCCGCCGGCTACTGAAGGACCCGAAGGCCGAGGCGCTGGCCGTGAACTTTGCCGGACAGTGGTTGAACCTGCGTGGTCTCGACGCGACCGCACCGCTACCGTTGCTCTATCCGGACTTCGACGATCCGCTTCGTCAGGCGATGCGTCGTGAAGTGGAGCTGCTGTTCGACACCATCGTCCGCGAGGATCACAACATCCTCGAACTGCTGACCGCGGATTACACGTTCGTGAACGAACGGCTCGCGAAGCACTACGGCATCCAGAACGTCTATGGAAGCCAGTTCCGTAAGGTGACGCTGGGCCCGGGCATGGAAGCGCGACAGGGACTGCTCGGCAAAGGCGCCTTCCTAGCCACAACGTCAAAACCCGAACGCACGTCGCCGGTCACGCGTGGTAAATGGGTGATGGGCAACCTGCTCGGCATGCCGCCGCCGTCGCCGCCCGCGGACGTGCCGCCGCTGCCACCGCGCGCCTCGGATCCGAATGCGAAGGAACCGACGATGCGGCAGAAGATGCTCGATCACCGCGTTCGTCAGGACTGTGTGCAGTGTCATCGGCTGATGGATCCGATCGGCTTCGCGCTCGAGAACTTTGACGGCATCGGCCTGTGGCGGACGACCGATGAAGGCACGGCGGTCGATCCGAAGTCACAGGTGTTCGACAACACGCAGATCGATGGTCCGCAGGCGCTGCGGAACTGGTTGACCACGAAGTACGACCGGCAGTTCGTCGCCGTGGCGACCGAGAAGCTGCTGACCTATGCGCTCGGCCGCGGTGTCGAGTATCGCGACATGCCGCTCGTCCGGGCGATCGCGCACGATGTCGTCAAGAACAACGGCCGGTTCTCGTCAATGGTCATGGGCGTTGTGAACAGCAAGCCGTTCCAGATGAACACGAAGCACGAGGCGGCCACCAGCACCGCAAGCGCGAAGACGGGGACCGGCACAAAGGGAGTCAATTAGTCATGCCGTTCATTACGAAGAGGCACATTCACCGACGCACCTTCCTCAAAGGCGCCGGCATCACACTGGCCCTGCCGGTGCTCGATGCCATGCTGCCGGCCGGCACTATGCTCGCGCAGACCGTCGCCGGCCAGTCGCCGAGTCGATTTGTCGGGATGTTCTATCCACACGGCATGGGACCGGGATTCTGGGAGCCGGCGGCTGAAGGGCCGCTTCCGGAGAAGCTGCCCTACATCCTCGAGGGGCTCGAGAAGCTCAGGGATCAGACCGTCGTGTTGAGCGGGATGTGGTCGCAATCGGCGGAGCCGCCCGAGGGCACGACCGGTTCGGACCACTGGGTCGCGGCGGCCTACCTGACCGGCATCAAGCCGCGCAAAACGGCGGGGTCGGATGCCACGGTCGGCAGCGCCACGATCGATCAGCAGATCGCGCGCAAGATCGGACAGGAAACGCTGCTGCCCTCGTTGCAGCTTGCGGTCGAAGATCCGAATTCGAGTTCGAGCAACTGCGGTGAGGGATACAGCTGCTCGTACACGAACTCGATCTCGTGGATCGAGCTGCCGACGCCGCCGGAAGAGAAGGTGCCGCGCACCAGCCCGCTCCCGATGGAACTCAACCCGCAGGTCGTCTTCGAGCGTTTGTTCGGCAGCGGATCGACGCCTGAGATTCGCGCCGAGCGCATGAAACAG
>DAINQP010000255.1:0-7235 GCA_036742665.1 Vicinamibacterales bacterium
ATCACCCGAATGCGTCATCGCACGCTTCGCGCTCTGGACGTCGATCATGGGCACTTCCGATCTGACAGTGATCGTCTCGGTGAACGCGTCAACCGTCAGTCGCGCGTGGACGATCGCGGTGCGCGCCCCGGTCACCTCTACCTGCTCTCGCTGGTGGGGCTTCCACCCGGCGGCTGTGAACCGCACGAGATACGTACCGGGTCTTAGTTCCTCGATGCGATACTGCCCCGCTCCATCTGTCGCAGACGTCCGTTTAGTTTCGATCAGCACGTCGCTGCTCACCTCAACCGCGACCCCGGCTAGGGGCACACCCGCAGAATCACTCACGCGTCCCGCAATCGAGCCTTGGGCGAGAACACTAGTAGGGATAGTGACGAGGTAGAGCAAAAGCCCCAGCACCTTCATGGGCACCAATTTCAATTTCGAAATCTTCGCATACTGCGTAGGAACCTGGAGAGTCCGACATTTGCTTGAGGCGTCGGGAGAGGTCGTCGTTTTCAGAACGCTGGGAATAGAATCGTGTCGATCTCGATGCCTCGATGAGTGCACAACTCGCGCGCCGCACATGACGTTGCAACCGGAGCGCCGTCCTCGAGTCGTGATTGCCGACGACCATCCATCGGTGCTGGTAGCGTTCGCCCGCATGCTGCAGCGATGCTGCGATGTGGTGGCGAGCGTTCCCAACGGTCAGGGCGCGATCGACGCCGCCGACAAGCTGCGACCGGACATCCTTCTCGTTGATCTCATGTTGCCTGACCTGGACGGTCTCGAAGTCTGCCGACGAGTGAAGCAGAGCGTACCGGACATCGACGTCATCATCGTCACGGCCTTCGACGATCCGCGGGTGCGGGAGGTCGCGATGCAGGATGGAGCGTCGGCGTTCGTGCCGAAGCATTCGGCCGCCGCGACGCTGGAGCCGACGATTCAGCAAATGTTTGCGAAGCGCCAGCGCGACCGCGAGCAATTGGACTGATCGGCTCGCATCACGATCGCGAAGGAGCATGCTGTGAACACGAGGGGGGCCGATGAGATCGGCGACGGCAACCGCAGCGTTGATCGGGGCAGTGTGCGGGATGGTCGCCTGCGGGACGAGCGGGCCTGTCGGTCCTGTCGTCCACGAGCACCATTCCGTCGAACGCGGCGCGGCGACGAATGCCCGCGTCGAGATCGGTATGACCGCGGGTGAGCTCGTCGTGACGTCGGGCGCGAAGACGCTCTTCGAAGGCGACTTTGATTTCAACGTCCCTGACTTGAAGCCCGCGATCGCCTACGCGGTGGACGGCCCCACTGGCACGCTGAAGGTGTCGCAGGGTTCCTCGTCAGGCAACTACGAGAACAACTGGCGTCTCCGCCTCGATGAGACAACGCCAGTCGATCTTGAGCTCACTCTCGGTGCCGGTGACGCGGAGTTCGTGCTCGGTCGCGTCCACCTGCAAAGCCTCACCATTCGGCTCGGCGCAGGCGACCTCATGCTCGATCTGCGCGGCACGCCGGCCAAGAGCTACACGGTGACCGTGCAGGCCGGCACAGGTGACACGACGATTCGACTGCCGGCCGGTGCCGGCATTTCCGCCAGCACGTCCGGACTTATTGGCGATTCCAATGTCAGCGGCCTCGAGAAGCGCGATGGACGTTGGATCAATCCGCGCGCGGAGGGGTCGCCGGTCACCATCGATCTGCAGGTGCAGCACGCCGTCGGCGATCTCAGGATCGTGGCGGAGTAGCGTTCGCTCTAGAGACGGTTCAGCGCTCGAACAGCCAACGCCTGCCAAGCACGGTATTCCGCATCAGGCACTGTATTTCGGAGCCGCTGGCCTTAACTGGACATCGATCCTCAGACACACGCCGATACGGCCGGCACGCGTAGTGCAGCGAGGTGCTGTTCGAACGATTCTCGTTATGAAGCCGACCGTGCGAGCAGATGTCGTGGCGGGTCTGACGGCGGCCGCCGTCGTCGCTCCCAAGGGAATGGCGTACGCGACCATTGCCGGGCTTCCCGTTCAGGTGGGTCTCTATACGGCGATCGTGCCGATGGCGGTTTATGCGGCGCTCGGCACGTCGCGTCCGCTGAGCGTCAGCACCACAACGACGATCGCGATACTCAGTGCGACGGCACTCGGTGTTGCCGCGCCGAATGGATCCGGCGGCGAATTGATAGCGGCCGCGGCGACGTTGGCGATGCTGGTTGGTGTCTTGCTCCTGCTGGCGGGGGCGCTTCGTCTCGGCTTCGTCGCTAACTTCATCTCCGAGCCGGTGCTGACCGGGTTCAAGTCCGCTATTGGTCTGGTCATCGTGGTGGATCAGATTCCGAAACTGCTTGGCATTCACATCACCAAGGCCGGATTCTTTCGCGATGTGCTGTCTATCATCGAGCAGCTTCCTGCCACGTCGATCGCGACGCTCCTGGTGGCGGTCGCGATGCTCGTCTTGATCTTCGCGACGGAGCACTTCGCGCCGCGCGCGCCGGCGCCGCTCGTCGCGCTGGGCCTGGCGATTGGCGCATCAGCGGCGTTCAACTTGAGTCAATCGGGAGTCGCCACGATCGGCGCAGTGTCAGGCAGTCTTCCCTCGCTGATTCGTCCACAACTCGAGCTCGTCTGGATCCTATGGCCGGCGGCGGCTGGCATCGCGCTCATGAGCTTTACCGAGAGCATTGCCGCTGCGCGCGCGTTTGCGGCGCCGGGAGAGCCGCGGCCAGCACCGAATCGCGAGCTCCGCGCAATTGGTTCCGCGAATCTCGTCGGCGGGTTGCTCGGAGCGATGCCGGCCGGTGGTGGCACCACGCAGACGGCGGTCAATCGGAAAGCCGGCGCGCGCACGCAGCTCGCGGCACTCGTCACCGCCGCGGTCTCCCTCGCGACGCTGCTCGTGCTCGCGCCGCTCATCGGCCTGATGCCGCAGGCCGCTCTCGCCGCCGTGGTAGTCGCCTACTCTATCGACTTGATTCAGCCGGGCGAGTTCCTCGTCATTCGCCGCGTGCGTCGCACCGAATTCCGCTGGGCGGTGATCGCGTTCGTGGGTGTCGTCTTGCTGGGCACGCTGCAGGGAATCATCGTGGCGGTCATCGCCTCGCTATTCGCGCTCGCGCAACAGGCCTACGACCCGCCGGTGCATGTCGTCGGGCGCAAGCGCGGCACCGATGTGTTCCGTCCGCGATCGTCCGACCATCCTGACGATGAGTGGTGGCCAGGGCTGCTGATTCTGCGCATCGAAGGCCGCGCGTTCTTTCTGAACGCACAACGGATCGGCGACAAGATGTCGCAGTTTGTTGCGACGGAAAAACCGGCCCTGGTCATCCTCGACGGCCGCTCGCTGATCGACCTCGAGTACACAGCGCTGAAGATGCTCATCGAAGCCGAAGAACGGTTGCGCAACAGCGGCATCACGCTGTGGCTGGCGTCGCTCAACCCCCAGGTGCTGAAAACAGTGCAGCAATCGCCGCTCGGGGAAACACTCGGCCGCGCACGAATGTTTTTCAACCTGCACAGTGCGGTGGCGCATTACGAGCAACTGCACTCGAACTCGGCGAGTGTCACATCACTGCGCGCGTGATTGCGGATCTCTGGAAGGCGCCGCGAACGCCTCCGCGACCTTCACACCAAACGGTGCGACGCCTGCGGCATTCGTCACGTTGGATACCGCGGCAACTACCAGCTGGTGCTCCGGAAACATCAGAAGCGCGGCGGTGCCGCCCATCGGAGTGGCCCGGTGCGCCACCATCCGTGCGGACGCGCCGTTCAGCTGTACGCGTTCCACCTTCCAGCCCAGCGCGAAGTTCGTGGACGCGTCCGACGTGAGACGGAGGGGCGTCTGTAGAAGGGCGATGGTGTCCGGCGTCAATAGTCCCGGCTTCAGCATCGCCGATCCGAACCGAACCAGGTCCGATGGTGTCGAAAGATACGCGCCAGCGCCGAATAGACACGTGTTGTGACGCTGCGATGCTTCCTCTATGCCAAGCTGTGTGCGCTCGCCCGCCCTCGGGAAGTAGAACGACGCGGTATCAGGGGCTTTCTCGTCCGCCTCGAGGACGGTGCTCTCCATGCCGACAGGTGTAAACACCTCCCGCGTCATGAACATGGCAAAGGGTTCTCCCGCTGCCGCTTCTACCACTGCACTGAGGAGGATCCAGCCGTTGGTGGCGAATCGGTACTTCGTGCTTGGCTCGAACAGAAGCGGTTCACCGGCAAAAATCTGCAGCGCCGCGTCGAGGGTTGCGCAATCGACGTGGGGTACCTGGTCGTTGTTATCACCGCGGATGACGTGAACTCCCGCGATATCGCCCATCAACTGGCGCGTGGTGACGATCCATTGCTTTTCGGGATACGCGGGGACGTATCGCTGCACCGGCGCGTCGAGATCGATGCGTCCCCGTTCGTAAAGCAGTGCGATGGCAGCGGCCGTTAGCGTTTTCGAGACGCTGCCGAGACGAAACCGCGTGAGCGGCGTCACCGGCGCGCGGCGCTCGACGTCGGCCCAGCCGAAGCCCTCCGCCCAGACGGTCTCACCATCAACGGCGACGGCAATCGAGAGGCCAGGTAGATTTTCTTCGACGACCAGCGCGCGGGCGAGGCGCCTCGACTCGTCAACCGCGCCCGAGTGCCGCCCGGGTTGAGTGGCTGCAGCCGTCGACGGCACGGCCGCCGGATCGGTAAATGCGGGAGAGATGGTGAGGACGAAAAAGACCGCCCCGCCGCCGACGACGAGAATTGCCGCAGCGAACACGAAGGCAATCGCCATTTCCGCGCCCCGGCGTGTCATCGACAGATGCTCGTGTGCATACTTACTCTGCATCATAAAGCACTTTTTCGCCGTCTTGTTCTACTCTGGCCACATGCCACCGACGCCAGATCAGCCGCGCCGGAAAGTTGCCCCAGTCGACGTGGTGGGCCTGCTGCGGCGCGGATGTTGGGCTTCCCTATCGATTGGAACCATTGAGTCGCTGATCGACGCTGGACGCATTGTCGAGTTTGCGACGGGCGACACCGTGTACGCGGAAGCTGACGCTGAAGGATTGGCTGTCGTTCTCCAGGGGCTGCTGCGTGTCTACATGGTTGTGAGTGACGGCCGCCAGGTCACAGTGCGCTATGTACGCGCTGGTGATCTGCTGGGCGTGCCGGCGCTCATTGGCGGACCCGCACCGGTTTTTGCCCAGACCGTTGCGTCCGGCGCCGCATTCTTCTTCGACATCGATCGCGTCCGACGAGCCGCGCACAACGATGCGTCGTTGGCCTGGGCACTCGCGGAAGAGTCGGTTCACCGGCTGTACGACGTTCTCGAGGAGCTCGCAGGGAACACGTTCGCGTCGGTCCGCCAGCGAATCGCGCGGCATCTCCTCGACCTCGCCGCGGCGAGTGCGGGAGCGAGCGGTCAGCTTACCGCGTTCGTGAATCAACAGGATCTCGCGAACAGCGTCGGTTCGGTCCGAGAAGTGGTAGCGCGGGTCCTTGCGGAGCTTCGGGCGGAGCACCTCGTTCGAACGTCGGCTGGCCGCGTGGAGATTCTGGATCCCGTTCGGATGAGCCATGAACTGTGGTCTCGTCATGCGTGACGAAAGTCACAGCCTTTGAGAAAGGCGATCGGCACAATCAGTCTCAGGGCCACGAGTTGAACGGCCTCAGATTGAGGGTGACATGTTCGCCGTCGACCACGCCGCCACCGCGCTGTTGCTCAAGCGGCGGTTCCCGTCCGTTTCCTTGACACCAGTGCTCGTATCGGTTCAGGCGATGGAGCTCGCCTGGGTCGGTCTCAATTACCTCGGTATCGAACGCACCACGACCGCATCGTCCGTGCGCAGCGTCGTGGACATTCATCTCGCGTACATGCCGTTTTCACATTCGGTGGCGACAGCCGTCGGCGGTGCGCTGCTGGCATGGCTCGTCATCGAAAAGGGACTTGGCCGCCCGCTGGTCGGCCGCGCCATCGGATTAGGCGTCGTCTCGCATCTGGTCCTCGACGTGATGACACACGCACGCGACATTGCGCTCTGGCCGGGCAGCACGTTCCCGGCACTCGGCATGGGCCTCTACGATGGCGCGCCCATGTGGGGGTTCACTCTCGAGATGGCGTATGGCGTTGTCTGTTGGTGGGTTTACCAAGGAAGCCGGTCGCTGGGCGCGATGATTGTGCTGGGCAACCTCGCCAACGTCACGTTGTTCTCAGCGGCCATTCCCGGGCCGGAGCAGTACCTCGCGGGCCATCCTTTACTGGTCGTCACGTTTGTGTTCGTACAGATCGTCGCGACATTGACACTCATCGGTGTGCTCGCACAACGAACGGTTCGGCATGTCTCGACCGCGGCAGTCCCTTGCAATGAGGGTGTGACCCAGTAAAGTAGCCGCGAAGGATCGTGCAGAGAACAGTTGCGCGGGTGCTGAACGCCGCTGGCATCGCGGCGCCCATGCTGTGGGTGTCGGCACTCGTGTACATCGGGAGCCTTCGCCCCGAATACAGCCATTCCCGCCAGTACATCAGCGAGCTCGCGGCGCGCGGAACGCCGACACAGCATCTGATGCAGGTCGCCGGATTCATCCTGCCTGGCCTGATGGTCGTCGCGTTCGGAGTGCTCGTGGGTCTCTCCAGTCACACGACGCTCGCCGGTGCAGGTGCAGCGCTGCTCATCGTCGGTGGAATCGCCCGCGTTACCGCCGGCGTGTTCCCGATCGATCCCTGTTGCGCACCGATGGCTGCTTCGTTCAGTGAGCGCCTGCACAACGCCGCAGGAGCGACCTATGTTCTGGCGACAAGCGCTGCGGTGCTGATCTGGTGCTTGGTGTCGGAGCGGACGTTCAGGACACGCGTGCACTGGTTCCGCTGGTACTCGCTGGCCACGTTCGTGGCGGCGATCACGCTGCCGTGGTGGCTGATTCGCTTCGGGACCGACCCCGCGAGCGTCGGGCTGTTTCAGCGTGCGTCATTCGGCGCCCTGAATCTCTGGGCCCTCGTGTTCGCACTGGTCGTCTGGTCCTCGCGGTTGAGCTGGCGCGATAGTTGGGCGCCTTTTTGAGTCACTCTGGGCAATCCGCGTGATGCTCTTCGAAGAGAGGTGCGCCGATATGTTTTCTTTGTCGAGACCCATTCGCGTCATAGCATCTGCTCCCCCGGGATCAGTGAGCAGACATGACGGACACACAGCAGTCGTTCCGCCGCATCTGGAAGAAGTTCATCGGATGCACGTCGATGCTGCTGGTTGGCGCAGTCGGAACAGCAGAGAATCGCTGATCGCGCGGCTCAACCTG
>DAINQP010000256.1:0-6926 GCA_036742665.1 Vicinamibacterales bacterium
GGGATCGGCAATCACCAATCAACAACGATTCAACAATCAAAGATCCTGACATCAACAATTACACCTTGGCTGTCTTCAGCGCGGCTAACACCCGTTCGTTGCGGAACGGCACGCGACGCATACGCACGCCGGTCGCGTCGAAGACCGCGTTCGCGATCGCGGCCAGCGTCGGCTTGCAGACGGTTTCGCCGGCGCCGTAGTGCGGCAGGTCAGGCCGCTTCGGGTTCGGATCACCGTTGACGATGATGATCTCGATCGATTCGGGCGTATCGAGGTGCGTCATCGTCGGATAGGTGGCCCAATCCACGCTCGTCACCTTCTCGGTGTCGAAGCGGACTTCCTCGTGTAGTGTGCGGCTGACCGAGTGCAGCACACCGCCCTCGAGCGTACGACGCAGCGCTTCCGGATTGATCACCAATCCGCAATCGTGGGCGCAGACGATGCGCTTCACCCAGACGCGACCGGTTCGGCGATTGACCTCGACCTCGGCGATCTGTGCAACGACGGTCTGACTGCGATACGTGTAGGCGATGCCGCGACCGGTGAGAATCTCGCCGCTGTCGAGACGCTTCGGTGACGGACGCGTGTCCCACTTGAAGGCATCAGCGGCAGCCTTGAGGCACGCGATCGACCGCGCCCGCTTGAACCCGCTATCGTCGTCTTTTGATGAGGTCAGTAGCCGCATGCGGAATTCCATCGCGTCGACCTTGGCTGCCGCGGCCAGTTCGTCGATGAACGATTCGGATGCGAACGTCGATTGCGGGCCATTCGGATCGCGCAGGTTGCCAGTGCGCAGCGGCGTCTCCCACACCGTCGGCAGGCTGACGACGTGCGTAGTCACGCGGCGGTTGGGAATCGCATACATCTCGTTGGGAACAGCGGAGCTGCCGCGATTGGGTGACGAAGGCCTGACGCCCATCAACTGCGCGATGAGCACCGTGTCCGCCTCGTTGTAACCAAGGTGACCGAAATCGGCGGCACGTGCGTCGTAATCGAACGCGATGAGATTGCCCTGCGCATCTAGACCACCCCGCGCCTTGACCACAAACGCGGGGCCCTTCGTATCCCAGGCGGTCTCTTCGTTGCGCATCCATTGAACACGGACCGGCCGTCCAAGCTCTTTCGCCAGATACGCTGCCTCGAACCCGGCATCGTCCGCGGCAGTGCGGCCGTAGGCCTGCGGTCCTTCCATCCAGACGACGCGAATGCGGTCTTTCGGAATCTGCAGGAATTGGGCAATGCCTTCGCGCATCCCGTACGACTTCATGTCGTTGGAATAGATCGTCAGCTGGTTGTTCGACGGGTCAGCCATCGCATGCGCCGGCCCGATCGAGGTGTGCCCCTGGAACGGGATCTCGTATTCGGCCTCGACGACCTTCGCGGCCGTCATCATCGCTGCGTCGGGGTTGCCCACGATACTCGGCGGCGTGCTCGAGGTCGGCTTCGCGGTGCGCATGAAGCCATAGAGATCCTCAGAGGACGGGAATGCCGCCGTCGCGGGTTTTTGCCAGTTCACCTTCAGTTGACGCGCCGCCTGAATGGCCTGCTCCTCGCGCTCGCACACCACCGCGACGTAGTTGCCCTTGCTCACCACCTTGACCAGGCCGGGCACGTTCTTCACGGAGGACTCGTCGATGCTCACGAGCGTTGCGCCCGCGACCGGAGGCTTCACGTTGCGCGCGTGCAGCATGCCCGGCACTTTGACGTCTACCGCCCACTTGAGCGAGCCGTCCACTTTCGGCGGGATGTCGTAGCGCTTCGGTGACTGGCCGACGATCTTGAACTGGTTGACGTCCTTGAGCCGAGCTGCGCCGGTCGTCGCGTTGATGTTGCTGCCGGTCAGTGTGGTATTGAACTTACGCCCGCCGATCAATTCGCCATACGTGACGCGCTTGGAGGCGTCAGCTGTCACCGACACGACGCCGTCGCTGACGGTCAGCTGTGCCACGGGCACACCGAGACGCGCCGCGGCCATCTCCAGCAGCACCCGCCGCGCTTCGGCGGCGACGCGGCGCATCGGATACCCGTCAGTCTGCAACGCGTCGGATCCGCCGGAGCCGCCCTGATCGACGGTGACATCCGTGACGCCCATGACGCAGCTCGTCTTGTCGTACGGCATGTCGAGTTCGTCGGCCATGATCTGGCGGAACGCGGTGCCGGTCCCCTGACCGAGATCCGTCTTGCCGACGAAGAAGGTCGCGGTGTTGTCGGGACGAATCACGATCCACGAGTCCAGCTGCTTGTAATCGAGATCGGGATATGGACCCGCACCCGTGCCCTGCGCGTCGAGCACGATGTCGCCGGCCACAGTGAGACCGACGACCAACGCGCCGGATGTCTTGAGGAAGTCTCGCCGCGTAGCGGTCATGCGATCACCTCGCTCTCCACACGTGCCGACGCCATCGTTTTCGAGGCGCGTTTGATCGCGCTCTGGATCCGGTAATACGTCATGCAGCGGCAGAGCGTGTTGGCCATACCCTGACGAATCTGCGCATCAGACGGCGTCGGGTTCTTGTCGAGCAGCGCCTTGGCGGTCATGATCTGCCCGTTCTGACAGAAGCCGCAGGCCGGCACCTGCTCGTCGATCCACGCCTGCTGCAGCGGGTGCAGCTTGCCGTTCTGCGCGATGCCTTCAAGCGTCGTGATCTCCGCGCCGGCGAGGGTCGAGACCGGCCGGATGCACGAGCGGACGGCTTCGCCCTTGATGATCACGGTGCAGGCGCCGCACTGTCCCAATCCGCAGCCGAAGCGGGGACCGTGCAGGTCGAGGTCGTTGCGCAGCACATACAGAAGCGGTGTCGCAGGATCGACGTCGACCATGCGCGCCGCACCGTTTACTCGCAGATTAATAATGGCCATGCGTCGTAGTGTCCGCCAAATGACCGTTACGCCTCAAGGGCGATAATGACACCCTATGTCTGCTGCTTCAGCTTGCTTCATCGCGCCCGATGCCCTGCTGTCACATTGGCAGGCGCACCGCCGTCTCACACGCCGGGTCATCGACGTCTTCCCCGAGGATAAACTCTTCACCTTTTCGATCGGCGGAATGCGAACATTCGGCGATCTGTCGCTGGAGCTGCTCACGATGGCACTGCCGATGGCTCGCGGCATCGCGACGGGCGAGTGGGCCCAGTCGTTCGATCGCACGCCGCGACCGAAAGCGGAAATCCTGCGAGCGTGGGACGAGAACACGCCGCAGATCGAGGCGCTGTGGAAAACAATCCCAGCCGCGAGGTTTCACGAAACCGCCATGGCCTTCGGCCAGTATCCGGGGACGACGCACGACCTGATTCTGTACGTCATCGACAACGAGATTCATCACCGCGGCCAGGGCTACGTCTACCTGCGAGCGCTCGGCATCGAGCCGCCTCCCTTTTACGATCGCAGCTGAACCAGTTCGACTACAGAAGAGGAACTCATGAAGACCACCACGATTGTTGCCCTCGCGATGTTCGCGATCTTCACCGTTGTTGCCATCGCTCAGGCCCCCATCCGCCCAGGACGCTGGGAAGCGACGATGCAAATGCAGATGGCGGGCTCACCGATTCAGATGCCGGAGATGAAGAGCACGCGATGCGTCACGCCGGAGGACGCGAAAGATCCGAGCAAGTCGATGCCGACTGGACCGGAAGGCCGTGGCGGGCAGAAATCGGACTGCAAGATGGCCGACTACAAGGTGTCCGGCAACACCGCGACGTGGAAGATGGTCTGCACGTCACCGCAGGCGATGACCAGCACCGGCGAGATGACCTTCACCGACGACAGCTACATCGGAACGATGAAGATGGACTCGCCGCAGGGCCCGATGACGATGAAGATCGCCGGCAAGCGCGTCGGCGACTGCAAGTAGCGAAGCCGTAGAGCGCAGGCTTCAGCCTGCGCGGCAGCCGCTACGCGCCCGTTGTAATCAGCGCGGTTGCGGCAGCGCCGCGCGCCAGTTCTGCACGATGGTGATCGACCCGGTGCCAGTGCGTTCCGGCGCGATGGCAAGGAATCGCTCGCGATCTGGCATCGCATCGACGAACACAATATCTGCGGGCAGGCGGGCCAACCGTGTGGACGTGCCGACGCCGAGCGTCTCGCCGGGTTGCAGGTCCACTCGAGACAACGTCCGCAGGTCGCTGCCGAGCAGCACCATCCGCCGTCCGTCACGCGTCCACCACGCACGCGTGGCGCCATTTTCCGAGACCTGCACGCGGCGTCCAGGCATTGGAAACGACTGGACGTAGACCTCGAACCGGCCGCTGTCCTCCGACGAGAACGCGAGCCACCGACCGTCGGGAGACACCGGACCTGCGTTGTCGCGCACCGGTCCGCGCACGATCGGAGTCGGCGGCTTCGTTCCCGACGCATCGAGCAGCCACACGTTCTGCGAGGTGTCCTGATCGAGCTGCGTCAACACGATCCATTGCCCGTCACGAGACCAGTCCACCGCATTCTTGAACGGCTGATCGGATCCGAAGAGCTGCTGCTCCGGAGCGGCATCATTCACGGCCTTGACGAACAGATTCTGCATGCCGTCGCGATCGCTGGCCCACACGACACGCGTGCCATCCGGCGACCAGACGGGCGCATCGTTCCGCCCTCGTCCTGAGGACAGCGGCGTGGCGCCGCCGCGTGCGAGATCGACGAGCCACAGACTCGACTCCGATGGCGAGGTCGATCGCACCAGCACGCCTCGCGTGCCATCTGGCGAGATCGCAATCGACTCGTAGTGTGCCGGTGGCAGGTTGAGTGTGCCGGTGGGTGTCCCGGTTGCGTCATACCACGTCGCCACGGTGTCCAATGATGGCGCCGAGTAGTACCCAAGCGATCCCGATTCGGAGAGCGAGACCGACCACCCTGCCGTCCACGACGTCGCGGGATCGAGAATGCTGGCCGGCTCATCTCCGAGAATCACCGGATCGCCGGTGACCTGGAGGCCGCGCGCATCGAACGGCAGCGCCGTCAGCACGCCTTGACGGGCGTACAGCAGCCAGCCCGGCTGGGCAAACACCGGTGCTGCTTCGAGCGATGCCACGAACTTTCGAGACTTGTCGGCGAGCGAGCCGGCAATGATGTCGAACTTGCCGTTCTTTCCAGGAAGCGCGGCATACAGGAAGTGCTCGCCGTCAGGCAGGAGGGTCGGAAAGCGATGGCCGTATTCCTTCTTCGCTGCATCAAGTGCGGTGACAGCCTCCGGCGTGCCACCGTTCGGCGAGACGCGGAAGAGCGGTCCTCCGGCATCGGGCGCAAAGATGATGATGTTGGACCGGGTCCACACCGCTCCCCGTCCACTCGGCGCGTCGGCCAACGTCTCGGCGCGTCCACCCGACACAGAGATGATCTTCAGTTTGCTGTTGGTAAAGAAGCCGATGCGTGTGCTGTCCGGCGACCAGAACACGAGTCCCGCGCTCTCGGTGCCGTCGAGCCGGCGCGCCGACATCGAGCCGACGGATCGGACCCACACCTCATTTTCCGATCGAGCAACGGAACCGACGATGAAAGCGACCATCGAGCCGTCGGGTGACACCGCGACGCCCGTTGAATCGGGATAGACCTGTTCGCCTGGCGGCGGAAGCATCGACAAGCGCTGAACGTGCAGATCCGCCGATGGCACGGAGGACGGCCACAGCAGCGCAGCCGCAACCGCGGTCACGACGATCCCCGCGGCCGCCGGCCAGAGCCGGGACAGCAGCGATGGCCGCGGTGCGGTCGCCGGCACCTGCAGCGCGGCCGGTACGGGCTCGTGCTCGTCGAGTTCGAGGCGTGCGTCGCCGATGGCGCTCAGGCGTCGCCGGGGATCCTTTTCGAGGCAGCGGCGCAGCAGACGTGTCAGCGGCGACGGGAGATCCGCGGGCAGCGCTTTCCACCGTGGCTCGTCCTTCAGCACGCTCGCCAAGGTGGTCGAGACGTCGTCGCCTTCGAACGTACGGACGCCGGTCAACATCTCGTACACCACGGCGCCAAACGCCCAGATGTCGGCGCGTCGATCGACCGCTTTGCCACGCGCTTGTTCCGGCGCCATATACGCGGCGGTGCCGATGATCATCCCGAGCTGTGTGGCCGGAGCAGTCAATGTGGGCGAGTTCATGAGATCGGGCGCACTGCCCACGTCTGAACCCAGCGCTTTGGCCAGGCCGAAATCGAGCACCTTGACGGTGCCGTCGGCCTTGACCTTGATGTTCCCCGGCTTCAGATCGCGATGGATGATGCCCTGTTCGTGCGCGGCTTCGAGCGCGTCGGCGATCTGCTTTGCGATCGGCAACACTTCAGGGAGCGGCAGCGGACCGCGTGTGATGATCGCTGAGAGGTCCTCACCATCGACGAGCTCCATCACGAGCGCGCTTTGCTCGATGCCGTAGATTGCGCCGATGTTGGGATGGTTGAGCGAGGCGAGCAGTTGCGCTTCGCGCGTGAACCGGGCGAGGCGGCCGGGGTCTCGCGCAAACAGCTCCGGCAGTACCTTCAGCGCAACGTCCCGATTGAGTCTGGTGTCGCGGGCGCGATAGACCTCGCCCATGCCACCTTCGCCTAGCTTGTCGAGGATGAGGTATGCACCAATCTGGTCGCCCGCGGCTACGCCCATGAGTCCGGCGATTATATAGGCTGGCCTCGCTCCTCTACTCGTGGTGCAACGCGACCATCGGATCTAACCGCGTCGCGCGGAGGCCGGGCACGACGCATGCCGCAAGGCCGACGAGCGCGAACAACGCGAGGGCGATGCCCGCTGCAGGATCCGTGAGCGGCACGTCGACGAACTGGGCCGACACAACGCGGCGCAGACCGAACGCCGCAAAACTCCCGATGACGACACCCGCCGCGATGAGACGCGCGCCACCGGAGACGATCCTCGCCAGCACTTCGCGCGGATGCGCGCCCAGCGCGAGACGGATGCCGATCTCGCGCGTGCGCTGCGTGACGACGTAGGACATCACGCCGTAGAT